>NZ_JBVAXK010000005.1:0-271000 GCF_055419285.1 Mycobacterium sp. IDUB_28
CGGACAACTACGCGACGAGCTGCTCAACGCGTGGCGGTTCGATTCGCCGCTGGAAGCCCGGGTAATCATCGAGGACTAGCGCTGCGATTACAACGCCAATCGGCCCCATTCCGCCCATGGCGAACTCACCCCAGCCGAGTTTGCCCTACAGTGGGCCACGACCCACCAACCCCAAGTCGCATAGCGACTAGACCACCAAACGGGTCCCCCTCAATACCCGCACACCATCGTCAGCACCGGCAACTGCCGCGCGGTACGGGCCTGCCCATAGCCGACCGGCACCGTGGTCGGCGGGAACCACAAGTCGCACTGCGCGATATCGCCGGCGTCATAGCTGGCGCGACCCGACGGATCCGGCGGAAGATAGGCCGGCCGCAATTCGCGGACACGTTCCTTGAACACCGTCATCCCACGCGTCCAACCGACTCGCTCAGCGATCACCGCCAACAATTGCGCGCGGATCGCCTCCTCGAAAACATCTACCGCCGACCCGGCCGGCTTACGCTCGTACTTCGGCGGCCCCTCAGAAGCCAACGCCGCCCGCACCGTGTTACGCGAGACACCCAACGTCCTGGCGATCAACTTGATCGGCAACTCCTCGGCTCGATGCAGCCTGCGGATCTCAGCCCAGTCCTCCACTGACAACAACTCCCTTCTCCTGTCGGCTCATAAGCCGAGACTCAGTCGAAGGGGGTCAAAATTCACCCGTCGACACGGGGTCAATTTTCAAGCGACGCCGACAAAATTGAACGAATCGAAAAAGTCCCGAGAGACCCGCTAGCCCAGGTAGGTTCATGACTATGACGCAACCAAATCCCCCAGGTTGGTACCCCGACCCCTCCGGATCTCGGGGCACCAGATACTGGGATGGCGCCCAGTGGACCGGGGCAGCCCCGGCCGCACCGGTCAAGAAGCGCAAGGTATGGCCGTGGGTCCTACTCGCTGTGGTGGTGCTGTTCTTCGGCGGTTGCGGAGCACTGGTCGCGATCGTAGGCAGTTCAGCCGGCGAAAAAACAACCAGCGCGGGAGGCAAAGGCAGCAAGGCGGATTCCAGTGCCGGTGTCGGGCAAGAGGTCCGTGACGGGAAGTTCGCGTTCACCGTCACCGGCGTCCGCACCTCGCCCGATACCGGAACGTCGAAGGCACGCGGCGAGTTCATCATCGTCACCATGACGGTAAAAAACACCGGGAACGAACCACAGTCTTTCTTCGTGGAGAACCAGAAGCTGTTCGATGGCGACGGCAAGCAGTTCGCGGCCGACTCGATGGCGGCAATCGAGTTGAACAGCGGCGCGAACGGAGAGAACACGTCGATGCTGGTCAACATGAATCCCGGATTCACAATCACCGCCCAGGTGCCCTTCGACGTCCCCCCGGGCACCAAGGCCACTGTTATCGAACTTCACGATTCGGCGTTCAGCGGCGGGGTAAAGGTCAAACTCAGCTGAGCAGGATTTATTCGAGTTTCCGCGCTCGGCGCGGGTTTGGGTTGGTCGACGTGGATGTAGCCGCAGTGCCCGGCGGCAAATAAGAGCAGGTGATTTGCATGCTCTCATCTTTGGGGTCACCGAGTTCTTAGAGCAGCGTGGTGGCGATGTGACGGATGGTATGTATCCACTTGGCCGAGGCCTGCCGCCGCGAGCACAGTACGTCTTTCAGGGCGTCGTCGATCTTCGACAGCGACACCCAACCCGGTTTGCGCATCGGAACCATCGGGAGTCGCCAGCGGTCGACCGACGCAGTAACGCATTCCTGCCGCATCTTCTTTGGCAATGTAAGCGATAAATACAGGAGTGCAGATCTTGGGCAATACGGTCCGGCTCGCTTTGTCGAAAGCGATCATGCACCGGACGACGGCAAGCGGGGAAGGCGCTCTCAATCAGCGGGTCCGGGGTTCGAAACCCTGACGGCGCACCACCACAAGCGTGTTTGTCTACCGGCTTACCCAACGCCCGGCAGCACCAACTCCGGCTCGACCGGAACCCTGCCCGCAGTCATCACCCAGCGAAGGCTCCCAACCAGGACGTGCCCGGACATGCGCGTCACGGTGGACTCCAGCACCGGGGCGTACGGCAACCACAACGGGCGCCGCGCCCACGTCGGCAGCATCGCGACCGCCACCGCGGCCAGCACGCCGTACACCGGTCGGGCCGGCAGGGCCAGCGGTGGAGTCAGCAGCAGAAAGCGCGCGGCATCCCGGGCCGCTGGCGTGGCGCGCAATTCGGGTCGGTAAGCCTCAATGCGCTCATGCAACTCGCGTTCGGTCTCCGGCGGCGTCGGCACGCCCAGTGCCCTTGCCACCACGGCCATATCGGCGACGTACCCGTCCCGGCCGGATTGGTCGAGCGGCGCTGCGCCATACAGTTGATGGGCGAGCAGGAAGCTATCCACCTCGGCGATGTGCACCCACTCCAGTAGGTGCGGGTCCGACGCGTGATACGGCCGTCCATCAACGGTGACACCACGCACGAAGGTGTGGATGCGCCGGACCTGGTCGACGGCATGCTGGGCGTCGGCAGCGCAACCGAACGTCGTCGTCGCCAGGAAGGTGCTGGTGCGCTGCAACCGCCCCCAGGGGTCACCTCGATAGTCGGAGTGGTCGGCAACGCCGGCCATTGCCAGCGGATGCAGCGACTGCAGTATCAGGGCCCGCAACCCGCCGACGAACATCGACGCGTCCGCGTGGACGCGCCGGATGGGCCGGTCCTCGCCGAACCACCGTTCGCCCGGGGTGTGGTGGATGCGCTCACGGTTGGTCGGCCCCTGCGGTCCGGCCACCATGGCGAACAATCTGCTTTCCAGGTCGCGCCTGACCGCGCTGACCGCTGACGACAGAGTCATCCCTTCACCGTACGAGCTGAATGTTGGGCGGCGCTCTTGAAGATGATGTCGACGGCGGCTTCGATGATCTCGTCGTTGGGCACTGTGCCGTACATCAGCGACGGGCACGCGACGACCCCGGTGAGCATCGACACGGCAGCGTCCAGCGCCGCTCCGGAGAAAACCTCTCCGAGCATGGCGTACATCTGGTGCTGGCCGTCGGTGTTGACCTTGTCCCGGACCTGCCTCATCTGCTCCTCAGAGGCCCATTGCGCCATGCTGGCGAGCACCCGGTCGAGCCGCAGTTCGAGAATCCCGGAACGAAATACCTTGAGTTCCTCGACGACATCCGCGCGCAGGTCACCGGTGCGTTCGTGATGGGGCATCTCGCCGAGCGATTCGATCGCCATGATGATCAGGTCGATGCGGGTGGGCCAGTGGGTGTACACGGTGGTCTTGGAGTAGCCGGCGATCTCGGCGACCCGCGCATGGGTGATCGCCTCGGACCCGTCCCCGGTGAGAATTTTCAGGGTGGCACGGGCGACGTCCGCGCGGGTGCGGGCCACCCGCGCGTCTTCAACGCCGGACTCGTCGTTAGCCGAGACGGGGGTCATATTCGCCGCGCCACCTAGTTTGCATCGGCCCTTCCTTTGCGGGCGCCGCCAGAGAGAACTCGTTCGGCCCAGAAGTCTACTGGGCGGCTCGTCGACCCTCTGTAAGTCCGACTCAGTAGTGAACCCATCTATCAGTAGACACTTTTCTGTTCACTATTGTACGTTTAGATCAGTATTGAACGGGTGATCCATCACACTGACATCCACGCAATGGAGGGAAACCCATGTCAGCTGTCTTGTTCGGGTCCATCAGCACTCTCGCCGACACGTCGGAATTACAGCGGCAAGCCTTCAACGAGGCGTTTGCAGCCTCCGGACTCGACTGGGAGTGGTCACGCGAGGACTACATCTCGATGTTGGCTTCCAACGGTGGGGCACAACGGATTCAGGATTACGCAGAGTCCCGCGGTGAGGACGTCGACGCCGCGGCGGTACACGCGCGCAAGTCCGGCATTTTCCAACGGCTTCTCGGCGACTCGACTGTGCCTCTGCGTCCCGGTGTGGCTGCCGTCGTTGCCGAGGCCAAGGAACACCATCACAAACTTGGCTTCATCACCACCACCTCACCGGACAACGTCGCCGCGCTGTTGAAAGCTCTACAGCCGCAGATCAGTGCGGACACTTTCGATCTCATCGTGGACAAGGAGTCCGTGACAGCACCGAAACCCGATGCCGTGGCGTACGAATTCGCCCTCGAACGACTCGGCGAGCACGCTGACAGCGTGGTGGCGATTGAAGACAACGTCGGAGGAGTCGCCGCCGCGACTGCCGCCGGCATCACCTGCGTCGCCTTCCCGAACCGGAACACCAGCGGTGGCGACTTCAGCGCCGCCACGGAGACCGTCGAATCTCTGGACGCCGCAGCCGTTCTCGGCCTGGTGACCCGCTGAGTCCAGCCCTGACCTATCCGAGGAACACGCAATGAGCAATCTTCAGGCCCGAGTGACCACGAGTGACAGGGCGTTTCACGTCGAAGGGTACGAAAAGATCGAGTACGACCTGCTATACGTCGACGGCGTCTTCGGCCGCGACAACACACTGCTGGCGGACAGTTACCGTCCGTACGGCCGGACGCTGATGGTGATCGACGAGACCGTGTATCAGCTCTACGCCGACTCGATACACGACTACTTCGAGCAGCACGAGATCAAGCTGACCGTGGTCCCGGTCCAGATTCGGGAGACGGCCAAGTCACTGGAGACCTACGAGCGGATTGTCAGCGAGTTCAATGCTTTCGGGCTGGTCCGCACCGAACCTGAGCTCGTCGTGGGCGGCGGATTGACCACCGACGTGGCGGGGTTCGCCTGCGCGAGTTACCGGCGCAACACCCCGTACATCCGGATTCCAACCACCCTGATCGGCCTGATCGACGCGAGCGTGTCCATCAAGGTCGCGGTGAATCACGGCAAACACAAGAACCGCTTGGGTGCCTACCACGCTTCGCAGCAGGTCCTGTTGGACTTCTCGTTTTTGAAGACGCTTCCTGAGGATCAGGTGCGCAACGGGATGGCCGAACTGATCAAGATCGCCGTCGTCGGCAACGCCAAGATCTTCGAACTGCTCGAAGCGCACGGCGCCGATCTCCTGCGCACGAGATTCGGCCATCTGCACGGCAACTCGGAGTTGCGTTCCGTGGGTGACCATCTCACCTACCTCGCGATCGCCACCATGCTCGACCTGGAAGCGCCCAACCTGCACGAGATCGACTTGGATCGGGTGATTGCGTTCGGGCACACGTGGAGTCCGACACTGGAGCTCACCCCGCCCATCCCGTTCTTCCACGGTCACGCGATCAACATCGACATGGCGTTGTCAACCACGCTGGCCGAGCAGCGGGGTTATCTCTCCGTCGCCGACCGCGATCGCGTGCTGGGGGTGATGAGCGCACTGGGACTGGCTTTGGACAGTGAACATTTGACCGAACAACTGCTTGCCGAGGCGACGGCAGCCATCCTTCGAACCCGCGACGGCCTGCTTCGTGCGGCGGTACCCGACCCGCTAGGTCGATGCACGTTCCTCAACGATGTCAGTGCCACCGAACTGGCCGATACGTTGTTGCTGCACAAGAAGATCTGCCTGGAATTTCCCCGCGCTGGTGACGGCGTAAATGTCTTCGCCGCACCGGAGGTGGTGGGGCAGTGACGGCAACGTTGGAGATCGAGCGGCCGGCAGCGGTTCGCGAGCCGGCACGCAGGGACGCCAACGTCGGCCGAACTGTTGCCACGTTGCTCGCCCTGTTGCTCACGCTGCCGATCGACCTCGCCGTGGTAGCGCTGACACTGCTGAGCCGGCGGCGGCCACCCCAAACGCCGGTCGCCGCCCAAGCCCGTCGCACCATCTTGCTCAACGGCGGCAAAATGACCAAGGCCCTGCAGTTGGCCAGGTCCTTTCACCTGGCCGGGCACCGGGTGATCCTGGTCGAATCTGCCAAGTACCGCCTGACCGGACACCGGTTCTCCCGCGCCGTCGACGAGTTCTACTGCGTGCCCGAGCCGACGGCTCCCGACTACGCCTCGGCACTCCTGCGTATCGCCCAGTATGAGAACGTCGACGTGTTCGTGCCGGTGTCCAGCCCGGCGGGCAGCGTCCCCGATGCCTGGGTGGGAGCACTGCTCGACGGCACCTGCAACACTCTTCATGTCGATCCCGGAACGGTTCGACTGCTCGATGACAAGGCCGAATTCGCGGCTACTGCAGCATCACTGGGCCTTCGCGTACCCGACTCCCACCGGATCACCAGCGCTGCGCAGGTCGCGGATTTCGAATTTCCACCCGACCGCGACTACATCCTGAAGCGAATTGCCTACGACCCGGTGGGCCGCATCAACCTCGCCCGCCTGTCGGCCCGCACACCTGAGCGCAACGCCGCCTTGGCGCGGTCCCTCCCGATCTCGGCGGACGACCCCTGGATCTTGCAGGAGTTCATCGACGGGCGCGAATACTGCACCCACGGCACCGTGCACGACGGCTGGCTGCAAGTCTACGGGTGCTGCGAATCCTCGGCGGCCCAACTGAACTACCAGCATGTGGACAAGCCCGAAATACAGTACTGGGTAGAGACATTCGTCGGGAGTCTCGGCCTGACCGGGCAGGTGGCCTTCGACTTCATCGAAGGTCGGGACGGGCACACCTACGCCATCGAGTGCAATCCACGGACCCATTCCGCGATCACCATGTTCCACGATCACCCGGCATTGGCCGCCGCCTATCTCGACGACGAACACCCGCTGATCACGCCGGACCGCGGTGCTCGCCCCACCTACTGGATCTACCACGAGTTCTGGCGTCTACTCACCCAACCCGGACGGTGCCGCAGACTCCGGACCATGCTGGGCGGTAAGGACGCGATCTTCACCCGGTGGGATCCGTTGCCGTACCTCATGGTGCACCACCTGCAGATTCCGGCACTGCTGTGGGACAACCTGCGCAGCCGAAAAGGCTGGAGCCGCATCGATTTCAATATCGGCAAGCTCGTCGAGGACGGCGGCGACTGAATGGCCGTCTCAGCACGCGTGTCGGTGTTGCACCTCGTCGGGTCGGCCCTTGACGACTTCCATGCCGAGTTGTCCTGCCTGTATGCGCGCGCTTGTCTGGGTGCGCTCGCCGATCCGGACCGCTACGACATGCATGTGGCGTACGTGTCACCGGGTGGGACGTGGCGATTCCCGAAAGACCTCAGCACCGAAGCACTGAAATCAGCTGCGCCGATGACGGTATGGGATGCAGTCGAGCACCTGCGCTGCCTGAAGGTGGATGTCGCCGTGCCGCAGATGTTCTGCATCTGCGGGATGACCTCCTACCGCCGCCTGCTGGGTGTGCTGGGCATCCCGTACATCGGCAACCGACCGGAAGTGATGGCGGTTGCTGCCGACAAAACCATGGCACGCGACATCGTGGCCGCGGCAGGCGTCGCTGTCCCGGCGGGCCAGGTGGTGCGAGATGGTGATCGTCGATTGAGGCTGCGGCCGCCGGTCGTCGTCAAGCCGGTGAACGCAGACAACTCGGTGGGCGTATCGCTGGTGCGCAGGCCGATGGATCTTGGCGCGGCGATCGACGCGGCGCTCGGGCACAGCGCAGCCGCCCTCGTCGAGTCTTATATCGAGCCGGGACGAGAAGTACGGTGCGGCATCGTCGTTCGCCGCGGCAAGCTCGTGTGCCTGCCGCTGGAAGAGTACGCCGTGGACGCCACGACCAAACCGATCCGGCACCGCGATGACAAACTGCGCCGCACCAACGCCGGCGAACTGTACCTCGCCGCAAAGGAACCCAGCCGGGCCTGGATCGTCGCCCGCGATGATCCGATCACCGAGGTCGTATGGGAGGCAGCCCGGCAGTGCCACCGGGCTTTGGGCTGTCGCCACTACAGCCTGTTCGACTTTCGCATCGACCCCACCGGTAAGCCCTGGTTCCTCGAAGCCGGTCCGTATTGCTCGTTCGCCCCGTCCAGCGTACTTGCGGTGATGGCTGCAGCATCAGGGGTGGACGTCACCGAACTGTTCGCCGACCAGCTTCGCGAACTCGGCCTCGAAGGGGGGCCATGCTCGCGCACACCGCACTGACGCCGCTGGGGGCGCGGGTGCCCGACATGCGGGTCGACGGTTTGGGTGGCCGCGACGTTCGCCAGCTCCGCCGGTTGCTGGCCCGGCACGGGGTGCTCGTCCTCCCCGGGCAGGTCATCGGTGACGCGGCTTTCCTGCGGTTCTTGCGCAGCTTCGGTGAGACCGTGTTCACGGTCGGCGAGACTCCGGTGCCGGGATTCCCAGACCTGAATATCGTGAGCAATGTGGGTCGCAGCAGGCCACCACGCTCGACGTTTCACACCGACACCAGCTACGTGCGAAATCCCCCGTCCTACACCGCCTTACGGGCGGTGCGCGTGCCGGAACACGGTGGGCACACCTTGTTCACCGATCAGTACGCGGCGTACGCGACGCTGCCACCGGAGGTGCGCCACCGACTCACCGGGTGCACCATCACCCACGTCGTGACGGGTCTGGAGCCAGGCCCGGAGCAAGAGACGCAGGCGGAGCATCCGGTATTCCTGCGGCACCCGCTGTCCGGGCGGACCGCGCTGTATCTCTCGGCGCCGCAGCGCTGCGCCGCGGTCAGTGGGATGTCGCCGCGGCAGGGAGCCGAAACGGTCGGCTTCCTGTTCCGCCACTCGACGCGGGACGACAACGTCTACCGCCACGAGTGGTCACAAGGCGACGTCGTGATGTGGGACAACCGATGTGTACTGCACCGTGCCGACCACCGCGGAGTGATCGGCGGCCGCGTGATGCATCGTGGCATGGTCGTCGATCGGGAGCCGTTGACCGTCGAGCGATCGGATTGGTGACATGGAAGAAACCGAAATACTCGTCATCGGCGCTGGTTTGGCCGGTTTGCGCTGTGCCGATGTGCTCGCCGCGGCCGGTCGCGAGGTGCTGGTCTGGGAAGCGTCGGACGCCGTCGGCGGTCGCATCCGGACCGATGTCATCAACGGGTTCCGTTGTGACCGAGGCTTTCAGGTCCTCAACCCCGCCTACCCCGAGTTGCGTCACACCGTGGATTTGGCGCAGCTGCGACTGCAACCTTTCGGGGCCGGCGTGATCGCGCGCCGCGATGAGGGCTCCGCGGTCTGGGTACACCCGATCCGTCACCCGAAGCGGGTGTTGACAATGCTGTCCTCGGGTGGGGTAAGGGCACGCGATGTGATCGCGCTGGCGCGGTGGGCGTCCCCAGCGCTACGACCGAAAAAGCTGACGGCACCCCAGCATTGGGATGTCAATGTGAGCGAAGCGCTGGATCGGGCCGGTGTGAGCGGCGACGTGCGCCGGGTGGTGGATCGTTTTCTGGCCGGGGTGTTGCTCGAAGAGTCCGGGGCCAGTTCGAATGCGTTCACACTGTTGTTGGCCCGCATGTTCGCGTTGGGCTTGCCGGCGTTGCCGGCCGACGGTATGCAGGCTTTGCCGAGTCAGCTCGCCGATCGACTTGGCAAACGAATTGCGCTGCAGCACCGGGCCATTCGGGTGGTGTCGGACACCCACGGGTCTCACGTCCAGGGCGACGCGGGCAGCGTCCGCGCCCAGCACGTGGTAGTCGCCACCGACGCTGTCGCGGCAACGCCCCTGACCGGCGAAGCGGCACCCCAGATGCACGGGGTGGTGACCGATTGGTGGGCGAGCGACCAGTCGGTACCGGGTCCCCCGATGCTGCGGGTGGATGCCCGCCGAGGGCGCGGACCGGTGCTGAACACGGCGGTGATCAGTGCCGCCGCACCGACTTACGCGCCACCGGGTCAGCACCTGATCGCGGCTTCTGCGTTGGTGCGCGATGGCACCGTCCCCGACGAACATACGATGCGTCAACATGCCGCAGACATCCTGCAGACCGACCATCGCGATTGGGTGCCGGTGACCCGGCACGTCATTCCTGGCGCACTGCCTGCACAGCACCCGCCGCTGCGGGTGCGACGGCCGATCCGCACTCCGGCAGGGACGTGGCTATGCGGCGATCACCGTGATAGCGCTTCGATTCAGGGTGCGCTGGTCAGCGGTCGTCGCACCGGCGAGGCGATTCTGCAGGCCATCGGGGCCAACACCGGCTGACCGCTGCCACCTTCGCGGTGTGCGCGGGGGTTACTTCGACTCGCAGGCGAAGCCGTCGTTATCGCGGTCCAACGGGGGCCGGTAGGCGGGATCGCCCCTCGGGATGTTGTAGCGGCCATCGGCGACAGCCGCCTTGCAGTTGGCATACGGCGCATCGGGCTGTGCAGCAGGTGCGATAGCCGTCCCGTAACCCAGGACACCAACAGTTGCGGCCACCGCAGCAACGAGCATACGAACTGTCGTCTCAACACCCTCCCTGTGTTGATTGGCGAGATTACGACACCGCGACCGACGGCGGGCGGAAGTCGAGAAAGTGCCGAACTCCCCGCGAACGGGTTTGGGGCGGGTCCACCTCCGAACTGACCGCGCTTCAGCCGGCGGGACTCACAATCCGCCGGGCGGCCTCCACCACGGCGGCCCGTCGGGCCGCAATCACTTCGGAATCGACCGTTCGCGCATCGGGGTGCGGCGACTGCGCCCAGGCCAGGCCCACCCCGAACAACAGCACCAGCAATTCCATCGGCTGCCAGCAAACGTCCACGTAGCCGGCGGCTTGGGCTGCTTCGATGGCGCGGATATGACGGGCCGGCATGGAGTCCCATTCGTCGGCGGGGGGCGGGTCGAGCGCCAGCCCTTCCAGGTTCGCCCAGGTGATCATGCGCAGATGCTCGGGCCGCTGACAAGCCAAATCGTAGATTTCGCCGACGAATTCGGGCACCGCCTCCGGATTCAGCGTGGTGGCGGCGAAGAATTCCTCGCTGTCGGCGGCGACCACGCTGCGAAACAACGTTTCCTTGTCCCGGAAGTGCGCGTACAGCCGCTCCTTACTGGCGGTCGCCGCTCGGGCGATCCGGTCGATGCGGGCGCCGGCCAGGCCGTACTGGGCGAACTCGGAGCGCGCGGCACCGAGAATCGTGTCGCGAAGCTCGGACCGGGTGCGCACGATCCGATCATAACCCATACGAACTAGTTCGTTCGGTATAGTGGTCAGCATGGCACCCTTCCCCCCGCCGCGAACAAAAGACGTCGACAGCCGGCCGATCGACATGGATGCGGTGATGAACCATCCGCGCCGCGTTGAGCTTCTGCGTGGTGCATTGGAGCGCGTGCACGACGGCATCGCACCGGTGATCGACGCGACCCGGCCGTACGTGAGCGGTCTGAACACGTTGCCGGCCGACGGTCGATTCCTGTTGGTGGGCAATCATACTCAGTTCATCGGTGGCGAGGTGTTGCTGATTCCGCACTTCGTGCGACGCGCGATCGGCACCCGGGTCCGGCCGCTGGCCGACCGCCGTTTCGCCCAGCAGCCCGGGTTCGGCCACGACGTGATGACCGCCTACGGCGGAGTGGTCGGCGACCCGGAGACCGCACGGGAACTGATGCGCCACAACGAGACCATCCTGGTGTTCCCCGGCGGCGGACGCGAGATCGCCAAATTCAAAGGCGAGGAATATCAACTGAATTGGCGTGGCCGGGCCGGCTTCGCCCGCATCGCGGTGGAGAACGACTATCCGATCGTTCCGGTCGGGTTGGTCGGCGGTGACGACGTCTACAAGAGCCTGGTCACCCGCGACAGCCTGTTGGGTCGGCTCAGCCGGGCGGTCAGCACCAGGATGTCCGGCGATGCCGATATGGCGATGCCGCTGCTGCGCGGCGTTGGGCCCACCTTCATCCCTCGTCCGCAACGGATGTATCTGCAATTCGGTGAGCCGATCTGCACGACGAAACCAGCGCGCATGTCTACCGAGAAGTGGGTTGAGTCGGTGCGGGCGGACACCCAGCAGTCCCTGGAAGCGATACTGGACCGGCTGTTGGAGATCCGTACCGGCGACCCGTTCCGGGAGCTGAACCCGCTGGCGTGGACACGGGCAGCCACGGCGGCCTGAAGCGACTACTCAGCGGCGTCGAACTCGACCGGAAGCGTTGCCGGACCGGTGATTCCGACGATCGGCTGCCACGTAACCGGTCCGTAGCGACGAAGATTGCGCATCCGGGCGGCCATCACCCGCAGCGCCTCGGCGAGGTCGCGCCGGGCGAGGTTCGAGCAGTCACCGCCAGGTTGGGCTGCTCGGCGAGGAGCTGCCACTGCCCGGGATGGTCGCAGAAGACCTCCACCGCCGCGGCCAGTTGGTTGCGGGTGGTGTCGGTGCCCGCCATCAGAATGCCGATCGCGAGCATCCGCAGCTCCTCGATGCTCAGCCGGTCGCCGTCGTCCTCGGCGCGGATCGAGTCCGAAATCAGGTCATCGGTCAGTGAGTGGCGCCGGTCAGCCACCATGGCATCGATGTAGGCGTCGAGTTCGGCCCAGGCGGTCAGGATGTCGCGTTCGTACTCTCTGACATTCCAGGTGAACAGCGTGAAGAAGTCGTCGGCCCAGGCCGAGAATCGGCGCCGGTCGTCGCGGGGGGCGCCCAGTACGGGCTGATGACCGGTACCGGATAGGGCCGGGCGACATCCGAGACGATCTCGCTGCGGCCCGCGGCCATCAGAGGGTCGGTCAGTTCGGTGATGATGTCGGTGATGACGGTGTCCAGGCGGGCTACCGAGCGAGGAGTGAAGGCCTGGGGTGGATCGGGCGAGATGCAACGCGTAGACGACTACTCTATTTTCGGTTGTCGCTACGCGACGGGATCATCGGGCAGCCCGCGATCCTGACAGCGCTCGTCGCGCAGCGAGATCCAGCCCGTAGCCGATCAACCCGATGACCACGATCACCGCAACCACTTGTCCGTACGCCAGTTGATCGCGCGCGTTGAGGATCTGATAGCCCAGACCCGAACGCACGCCAAGCATTTCGGCTGGCACCAACACGACCCAGGCGATACCCAGGGCCACGCGCAGACCGGTCTGCAGATGGTCGCGGATGGCGGGCAGCACCACCACGGTGAGTTGTTCGGCCCGGGTGGCACCGAACGATCTGGCCACCTGCAGGTACCCGGGATCGATGGCGTGCACGCCGGCGGCGGTGTTGATCAGGATGGGCCACACCGACGCCGCAGCGATCAGGAAGATCACCGGCTCGTTGCCGATTCCGAACAGTGCCACCGAGATCGGGGCCCACGAAAGCGGTGAGATCATGCGCAGGAACTGCACCACGGGTCGGGTCGCGCGATCGGCCGTGTCGTTCAGCCCGATGAGCAGCCCGGTGGGCATGCCGATGACCGCGCCCACCAGTAACCCGACCAGCAGCCGCCACAGGCTGACACCGGTGTCGGGCAGCAACACTCCGCGGTGGTACAGATCGACCAGCGATGTGGCGACTCGTAACGGTGTCGTCTCACGCAGCAGCGACTGCGCGGGCGCCAGGACGGCGGTCGCCAACCACCACAACCCGATCGCCGTCCCGATCGCCAGCGTGGGCGGCCACCAGCGCCGGACGAGTGCACCTGACGGGGAATCTACGGGTGCCGAGAGGGTCGCTGTATCCAGAGTCATCGCGGTTGCACCTGTTCAGTTCGACTGAAATCGGAAGGGATGCCGAAGGATTCGAGCCCACCGCGGGCGCCCAGCGCACCACGCACGAAGGAGTCGTCGACCAACTCCGAATGCACGGTCGCGGGATCCAGTCGGTCGAGGAACCCGCGATCGCCGTCCACGACGGTGTCGTGCATGGCTTCGACCAGGCGGCGGGTGAAGCTGGGAAATGGAAAGGGTTGATATCCCAGCCGCTGTGGTTGCCAGTCGGGGTGGACGATCCGATAGTCCTGCGCGCGGTAGTTGAGCGCGGTCTTGATCGCCGGCAGGGGCTGCGGCAGGTACGCGCCGTTCGACAACGCCGCTGCTGCTGCAGCCCGGTCCGCGTTAATGCGTTGCTGTCCAGCGACAATTGAATCCACCAAGGCGGCGGCCGCCTGCGGCCGGTGTTCGATCAGGTCGTCGTGCGCGAGCACCACACAGCAGGCATGGTCACGCCACACGTCGCCGAGGAACGCATGGATGCGGCCGATCTTGCGGACCTGGGCCATGGCGTTGAACGGATCTGCCACCACGTAGCCGCTGATCGAGCGGTTGGCCAACGCCGGCACCATGTCCGACGGACTCATCACGATCAGTTCGACCGTGCGGGCGGTGCGTGAGGCGCTGCGGCGCACCACCGGCACCAGGTTATGCGCGCGCAGCAGTTGTTGCAGGATGATGTTGTGGATCGACCACCAAAACGGTATTGCCACTTGAGTTCCGGCCAACTGGCCGTAGTCGGTGATGTGCGGCGCTACGGTGAGTGCTGATCCGTTGGTGTGGTTCCAGCTCAACACCCGCACCGGACTACGCAGGAGGAATCGCAACTGGATCGCCGTCGGCATCAGCATGTGCACGGCGTCAACCTGGCGGGTGACGAACGCCTCGGCCAGGGAGGCCCAACTGCGAAACAACACCGGCTTGGCCGCGCTCACCACACCCGGCTGGTAGAGACCGGCGGCGTGTGCGATCAACAGCGGCGCCGCGTCGGTGATCGGCAGGTAGCCCACCCGCAGTTGTCCGCTGGTGTTCGTCCGGTCGACACTGGCGGCGTGCGCCAGATCAGCTACGCCGGCCACTCCGCCCGCCGCGGCGAGGGCCGCCGCGCCGGTCAGCAAGGACCGCCGCGACACCAGGCCCGTCACTGCCCCACCAGGCGGTAGTGGTCGAGGATCTCCTGTCGCAACTGCTGGCTGCCGGGCTGCCATTCGCGCCGGATCCGCCCGTCGGGACCGAGCAACACGACACGGCTGGCGAGCAACAACGCTTCGTCGACGTCGTGAGTGACCAGAACGACGGTGACGCCCAACTCGGCGGCCAGCGTGCTCAGCCACCGCTGCAGGTCGGCCCGGATGGCCGGGTCCAGTGCGCTGAACGGTTCGTCGAGCAGCAACAATCGGGGCCGGGTAGCGACCGCCCGGATGATCGCCACCCGTTGCGCCTGCCCGCCGGACAGCTGGTCGGGATAGCGGTCGGCGACCCGCTCCAGATCGAAGCGACGCAACAACTCCTCGGCGTAATCCCGGTTGAACGACGCCTGCTGGGCGGCGAACCGCCCGGCGATCAGCACGTTCTCCCCCGCGGTCAGCCACGGCAGCAGCAGCGCCTGCTGGAACACCACGCCGGCGTGCGGCCGCGTGGAGCCGGTGGACCATTCGACGGTTCCCGACGAGAGCTGTTCCAGCCCGGCAATCACCCG
The DNA here is from genome assembly GCF_055419285.1 of Mycobacterium sp. IDUB_28. NCBI lineage: Bacteria > Bacillati > Actinomycetota > Actinomycetes > Mycobacteriales > Mycobacteriaceae > Mycobacterium > Mycobacterium sp. IDUB_28. The sequence continues at coordinate 15,183 of NZ_JBVAXK010000005.1, forward strand.
CAACAGAGTGGACTTGCCACTGCCGCTGCGGCCCAGGATCGCCAGGAAATCGCCGTGCTCGACGGTCAGGTCGATGTCGGCCAGCGCGTGGCTGCCGGCGTCAAAGCGCTTGTGGCCACCGACTATTCGTACAGTGGCAGCTCCCACGTTCGCGTTCCTTTCGACGACTGTGCCGTCGGCAGGGCACGGCACAGGCAGCACGCTGCCATTGCGGCGCGGGCATTGCTCCTGCACGTCGCCGCGGCGACTGTGGACAGCTGGCGCGCAGCTACGCCGGCAGCGAGCGGAAGCAGCGCGGTTGTGATCCCGAATGATGTTCCAGCACAGTGCATTCAGGTGTCTCAGTCCGAGATCGGTGGCGCGGCGTCCGCAACTCCGGCGGCCAGATGGGATCGTGCTGATCGCAACCGGTGCAAAAGCGTCCCGCTGAGTCGACACGCACTACCCCAGTCCCGCCACACCCGGTAGTTTTTCCTCACCGAGAATCGGCCGCTGTCGAAGGAGTCGCTATGGGGTTCATCCAGCCCAACCTCCCCGTCGTCGACGCGGAGTGGAGCAAGCGGACTCGTTCCGAGCGGGTGATCCCGATGATGCGCCACATCGCTGAGAACGGCTTCGGCACTCCCCTGGTGATGCATGTTATGTACGGCGTCAAGATCGTGCTCTACGTCCTGGGCATCTGGGTGTGCGCGTGGTCCACAGCGGGCATCGGCGATTTCACCGACCTCTCCGCCTGGTGGACCGAACCCATCGTGTTCCAGAAGGCCGTGTTGTTCACCATGCTCTTCGAAGTCGTCGGGCTCGGTTGTTGCTTCGGACCGCTGGCCGGGCGGTACTTCCCACCGATCGGCTCGATCCTGTACTGGCTGCGGCCAGGCACCATCCGGTTGCCCCCGTGGCCCGACCGGGTGCCGCTGACCAAGGGCCACAACAGAACTCCGCTCGACGCGGTACTCTACGGCGCACTGCTCACGCTGCTCGTCACGGCGCTGGTGTCTGACGGGAGTGGGCCGATCCCGGCCCTGCACACCGCGATCGGAGTGTTGCCGCGGTGGCAGAGTGTCGCGATCCTGACGCTGCTGGCCGTACTCGGCCTGCGGGACAAGGTGATCTTCCTGGCCGCGCGCGGCGAGGTCTACGCGCCGCTGGCGCTGGCGTTCCTGTTCTCCGGTGCCGATAGCGTGGTCGCCGCGAAGCTGGTCTGCCTGGTGATCTGGATGGGCGCGGCCACGTCCAAGCTGACCCGGCACTTCCCGTTCGTGATCTCGACCATGCTGGCCAACAATCCGTTCATCCCGTCGGGCGTCCTTAAGACGTCGTTGTTCAAGCACTACCCGGACGATCTGCGGCCCGGTGCGTGGTCGGGATTCATCGCGCACTTCTCGACCGCGATCGAAGGGCTGGTGCCGCTGGCGCTGCTCTTCTCACACGGCGGCTGGCCGACGACCGTCGCTGCGTTCGTGATGATCGTGTTCCACCTGAACATCCTGCTGGCCTTTCCGATGGGAGTGCCACTGGAGTGGAACGTGTTCATGATCTTCAGCGTGCTGTGGCTGTTCGTGGCGCACGCGCCGGTCGGACTTGCCAGTGTCATCAACCCGCTGCCGGTCGCCGTGCTGTTCGTGGTCCTCGTCGGCACCGTCATCGTCGGAAACCTGTTCCCGCACAAGGTGTCTTTCCTGCCCGGCATGCGGTACTACGCCGGCAACTGGGACACCACCGTGTGGTGCGTGAAGCCGTCGGCCGACGAGAAGATCCGCATCGGCGCCCGCGCGCTGGGACCGATGCAGCATTTGCAACTCGAGCGGTTGTACAAAAGCAAAGAGGACACCCTGGTCCCCATCCATCTTGCCTACGCCTTCCGCGGGATGAACACCCACGGGCGCGCGTTGTTCACCCTGGTCCACCGGGCGCTGGCCGGCTACGACGAGCAGGACTACAACCTGTGTGAAGGCGAGATGTTGTGCGCGGTGGCGGTTGGCTGGAACTTCGGCGACGGGCACATGCACAACGAGTGCCTCATCGAGGCACTGCAGCAGCGGTGCGGATTCGCCCCCGGTGAGGTTCGGGTGGTGATCCTCGACGCGCAGCCGATCCACATTCAGCGTCAGGAGTACCGGCTGGTCGACGCGGCGACGGGTGAATTCGAGCGCGGTTACGTCAACGTCGACGACATGGTCACCACGCAACCTTGGAACGACGATCTCCCGGTACACGTCACCAGCAGCACCGGGCTGAACGCATGACGACCGCCCTGGTCACCGACGCGTCGACCGGTCCGGGGCACGAACTGCCCGGTCTGTTCGCCGCCGACGGTATTGCAGGATTCAAGGCGCTGGTCTCCGGGCACTTTCGTGGCGCGCCACTGATTCAGTGCCGCGCCAACAGCGCGGTCCGTGCCTCAGATGTGGTGTGCGGCAACCATAATGCTTGAATGGGCACTAGCGGCGGGTCGTCCAGGGCCCGCACTTCGACACGACCGTGTAACGCCGGGCCCGCCGGCGCGGTCACCAATGCGACGTAGTCGTTGCCGACGACCGCGGTGACCGGCGGGGTGCCCTGCATCTTGTTGACCACCACCGTCGGCTCGAAACCCGCACGGCGACAAGCTGCTACGAGGAAGTCCGTATAGAACGAGAACGTTGGCGGTGCCCACACAACAAGCGGGTAGGCGGCGATGTCGGTGAGCGCGATGCTGGTCTGCTTGCTCAGCGGGTGACCGGCTGCTACCGCGACCCGCAGTTCGTCGTAACCGATGACCGCCCCGGCGAACTCCGGTGGCGTGGTGGCGCCGCGCCGCAGACCCACGTCGATGGATCGATCGAGCAGGGCTTGCTGCATGTCGGAGGGGAACATCTGTCGCGCCGTCACCGAGACCTCCGGCAGCGCCGCGCGCACCGGTTCGATGATCGTGAAGATCTCTTCGGCAGTGATCGCCGGGGTATGTCCGACGACGAAGGGCGGCTGACGGCCGGCGGCCACCTGCCGCGTGGCGTCGGTGAGTGCGGCGGCGGCAGCCAACAGCAACGGTGCACCCTCGCGCAGCTTCTGCCCGGCCGGGGTCAGCTGCAGTCGCCGGCCGCGACGGTCGAACAGGCTGACGCCGATAGCGTGCTCGAGTTGGCGCATGGCCGTACTCAATGCCTGCTGAGTGAGATGAAGCCGCTGGGCGGCGGCGGTCAGATTCTCGTGTTGGGTCACCGCGATGAACTGGGACAGCCGGTACAGGTCTAATGGTGCATGGTGGTCCGACACCGCCAACCCCTCACCATGGACAACTTCCGGTTGTCATTCGACCATTAAACACTGTTGGCGATTTGTATATCCGCCGACATAGTTTCGCGTCATGAGCAACCACAGCCTGAACGGTAAGACAGTGCTGATCGCCGGCGGCGCCAAGAACCTGGGCGGACTGCTCGCCCGCGATCTGGCGACTCGCGGCGTCAAAGCCATTGCGATTCACTACAACAGCGACGCCACCAGAGCAGCCGCGGACCAGACGGTCGCTGCCATCAGGCGACGCCGGACCCGAGGCCTATGCCTTCCAGGGCGACCTGACCTCGGCCGCAGCGGTCTCGTCGCTGTTCGACGACGCCAAGGCCGCCCTGGGGACGATCGACATCGCGGTAAACACCGCCGGGATGGTGATCAAGAAGCCGATCGCCGACATCACCGAGAACGAGTACGACACGATCTTCGCCGTCAACTCCAAAGCCGCGTTCTTCTTCATCCAGGAGGCGGGCAAGCACCTCACGGACCAGGGCAAATTGGTCACCGTGGTCACTTCGCTACTGGCTGCTTACACCGGGTTGTACTCGATCTATGCCGGCTCCAAGAGCCCCGTCGAACACTTCACCCGCGCGGCCTCCAAGGAGTTCGGGGAACGTGGTATCTCGGTGGTCGCCGTCGCACCCGGACCGATGGAGACGCCCTTCTTCTACGGGCAGGAAACCGATGAGTCGGCGAAGTTCAACCAGACGGCGGCCGATTTGTCGAAATTCACCAGGACGGGTTTGACCGATCCGGACGATATCGTTTCGCTGATCCGCTTCCTGGTCAGTGACGGTTGGTGGATCAACGGACAGACCATCTTCGCCAACGGCGGTTACTCCACGCGTTGAGCGGGTCAGCGGTTCCTGATCCTGTGGATCACCACGATGACGGCGACGACGCCGGCCCCGGTCAGTGACACCGTCACGATGGGCTTGTTGAGGAACTCGAACACCTTGGCTTTGACGTCGTCGGCCAGGCGGCGCGGGTTGGCCCGCTCAGCAAGCGAGTCGACCGTGGCAGCCAACTGCTCGCGGGCGACATCGATCTCCTTCTTGATGGTGTCGGGATCGCGGTCCGCCACGTGTCTGTCCTCCAAATCAAGCTGATGCACTGACCAACTACCCTAGTGCCGACGCTTCGGCGACGAGAAAGGGATGCACTTTGACCGAGACCACACGACTGGCACCCGGCGACCCAGCGCCCGCTTTCAGCCTGCCCGACGCTGACGGCAACACGGTGTCGCTGTCGGACTACAAGGGCCGCCGCGTCGTCGTGTACTTCTACCCGGCGGCTTCCACGCCCGGCTGCACCAAGCAGGCGTGCGACTTCCGGGACAGCCTGGCCGAGTTGAACGAGAGCGGTCTGGACGTCGTCGGCATCTCCCCCGACAAGCCGGAGAAGCTGGCCAAGTTCCGCGACGCGGAGAAGCTGACCTTCCCGCTGCTGTCGGACCCGGACCGCAAGGTGCTGGCGGCCTACGGCGCGTTCGGCGAGAAGAAGATGTACGGCAAGACGGTCACCGGCGTCATCCGGTCCACTTTCGTCGTCGACGACAAGGGCAAGATCGAGATCGCGCAGTACAACGTGAAGGCCACCGGGCACGTGGCGAAGCTGCGGCGGGACTTGTCGGTTTAGGCCCGATCGAGCCTTCCCCGGCGGCCGGGAGTTGTCGTACCCCGGTGCTGTGATGGTGTTGTGTCTGCCGCCGCTGTTGCTGAGCCTGTCGGGTTGATGCCCAAGGAGCGCTTGGAGGTGTTGTTTGAGGAGTTGGCGGAGCTGACGGGTCAGCGTAATGCCATCGATGGGCGCATCGTGGAGATCGCTGCTGAGGTGGACCGTAAGCAGTTGTGGGGGATGACCGGGTGTCGGTCGCTGGCGTCGATGGTGGCCTGGAAGACCGGGGTGTCGCCGGCCAACGCCCAGACGGTGGCGGCGATCGCCGGGCGACTGGAGCAGTTCCCGCGGTGTGCGGCCGGCATGCGCGAGGGCCGGTTGTCGCTGGATCAGGTGGGGGTGATCGCCCAGCACGCCGCGGACGGCTCTGATGAGCATTATGTGGAGTTGGCGGCGGTGGCCACGGTCACCCAGTTGCGTACCGCGGTCAAGCTCGAACCCCGAGCTGATCCCGGGCCCGCCCCCGAGCCGCGGCGGCGGATCACCAAGACCTGCGATGAACACACGACCACGTGGCGGATCACGTTGCCGCACATCGAGGCCGCGGTGTTCGACACCGCGTTGCAGGCTCATCTCGATGCCCTGGTCGCGACGTGGAAACGCGACCACGGCGAGGACGACGCGCCCAGCGCGCCGCCCCTGCCCACCACTGTGGATGGGTTCATGAGCCTGGTCGAGGCCGGCTGGGACACCGAGGTCGCCCGCCGCCCGCACGGGCAGCGCACCACCGTGGCGGTGCACCTCGACGTCGACAAGCGCGCCGCGGCGCTGCATCTGGGTCCGCTGCTCACCGACGCCGACCGCCAGTACCTGACCTGCGATGCCACCTTCGAGGCCTGGTTCCAACGCGACGGGCAGCTCATCGGCACCGGCCGGCAGACCCGCCAGATCAACCGCCGGCTACGCCGCGCCCTGGAACACCGCGACCGCTGCTGTGTGGTGCCCGGCTGCGGAGCCACCCGCGGCCTGCACGCCCACCACCTGCGGCACTGGGAAGACGGCGGCCCCACCGAACTGACCAACCTGGCCCTGGTCTGCCCCTACCACCACCGCCTACATCACCAGGGCGGGATCACCATCACCGGCACCGCCGAGAACCTCATCGTCACCGACGACGACGGACACCCCCTCCCACCCGGATCACTGGCCCGACCCCCCACCACACCACCACCGGATGTCCCACCCTGCCAAGGACCCCTCGGCGAACGCGCCGACTGGTGGTGGTACACACCCTTCCAACCCGAAGCGCCACCGAATTAGGTTGGCGATCAACGGAACTCGCCTGCACACAGCTGCGCGGAAATTCCCGCGTCTCGCGTTTAGCGGTCCGGAGCTAAGTTCGCCAGCAGTAACGCTTCCGCGATCGCCGCCCGCTCCAGCACGCCCAGGTGCAGGCTCTCGTTGACGCTGTGCGCCTGGGTGCCCGGATCCTCCACCCCGGTGACCAGAATCTTGGCTTGTGGGAACGCCTCGGCGAACTCGGCGATGAACGGGATCGACCCACCCATGCCCATGTCGATGGGATCGGTACCCCACGCCTGGCGGAACGCCGCCCGCGCCGCGTCGTACACCGGTCCGCTGGCCTCGATCGCGTAGGGCTGGCCGAGTTCGCCGCGAGTCACGCTGACGTGCGCGCCCCACGGAGCGTGCCGCTTGAGGTGGGCTTCGACCGAGTCCAGGTGCGCGCTCGCATCACCGCCGGGCGCCACCCGGATGCTGATCTTGGCTTTCGCCCGCGGAATCAGCGTATTCGACGCTGCAGCAATGGATGTGGTGTCGATACCGATTACGGTGATCGCGGGCTTGGCCCACAATCGCTGCGGCACCGACCCGGACCCGATCTCGCTCACCCCGTCCAGCAGGCCCGAGTCGGTGCGGGCCCGCTCCGGCGGATAGTCGGGGTAGTTCAAGCCGGTGATGTCGGTCTGGTGCAGACCCTCGACGGCCACATTGCCGTCGTCGTCGTGCAGGCTGGCCAACAGGCGCACCAGCACGCTCAGCGCGTCGGGAATCACGCCGCCCCACAACCCGGAGTGCAGGCCGTGGTCGAGGGTGGCGACCTCCACCACGCAGTCCGCCATCCCCCGCAACGACACCGTCAGCGCCGGCACCTCGGTACTCCAGTTGTCCGAGTCGGCGATCACAATCACGTCGGCGGCCAGCTCGTCGCGGTGGGCGGCCAGCAATTGCCCCAGCGACGGCGACCCCGACTCCTCCTCACCTTCCACGAACACCGTCACGCCCACCGGCGGTTGACCGCCATGTGCCCGGAATGCGGCCAAATGTGTTGCGATGCCTGCTTTGTCGTCGGCGGTGCCGCGTCCATAGAGGCGTCCGTCCCGCTCGGTCGGCTCGAACGGCGGCGAGTGCCACTGCCCGCGGTCGCCCTCGGGTTGCACATCATGGTGGGCGTACAACAGCACCGTAGGCGCCCCGGGCGGAGCGGGATGATGCGCGATCACGGCGGGGGCACCGCCTTCGCTGACAATCCGCACATCGCCAAAACCAGCCTGCGACAACAGGTCTGATACCGCCTGTGCGCTGCGGTGCACCTGGTCGCGCCGGGCCGGGTCGGCCCACACCGAATCGATGCGTACCAGATCCTCGAGGTCGCGCCGCACCGAAGGCAGCACCGCGCGCACCCGCTCCACCAGATCAGTCATGGTTCCGAGGCTAGCCATGCCCGTGTCACTGACGTGAGGTGAGTCGTGTGACCAGTGATCATCGGCGGGCGAGGGCACGGCAGGACCGACTGACCCCTCGGCCCGCTCTAGGCTTGCCGGGTGAGCACCGACGGGCCCGATCCCACCACCCCACTGTGGCGGGCCGCGCAACTGTTCCGGCTGTTGAGCTGCCTGTACGCGCTGGGTTTCCACATCGCGGTCAGCGCGGATCTGCGCCATCCGGCGCTGGGTTGGACGCTGTTCGCGGTGCTGATCGGGTGGAGCGTGGCATGTTCGGTCGCCTACCTGCGCGGGTTCGGCCGTCGCCCGGCCTGGGTGATCGCCGAACTCGTGGTGGTCGTGATGCTGATGCTGTCGACCGAGGTCGTTGCGTCCGGCCAGTGGGCGCACAACAATCAGACCTGGCCCACGACCTTGTGGGCCAGCAACGCCACTATCTCGGCGGCGCTGCAGTTCGGACCGGCCGGCGGCATGCTGACCGGCCTGGCTGTGGCGGCGACCAGCGAATTCGTCAAGGGCTACCTCAACGTCAACTTTGGACGCAACGCCACTATCATCGTCGAGCTGGCTGTCGGGCTGGCCATAGGTCTGGCGGCTCGGACCGCGCGCCGCGCCCATGAAGAATTGCAGCGGGCGGCCCGTCTGTCCGCTGCGGTGGAAGAACGCGAGCGGCTGTCCCGCCAGGTCCACGACGGCGTCGTCCAGGTACTCGCGCTGGTCGCCAAGCGGGGGCACGAAATTGGCGGTGCCACAGCCGAACTCGCCAGACTTGCCGGCGAACAGGAACGCGCGCTGCGCAAGTGGGTCACCTCCACCGACATGCAGCGCGAGTCGGAGGCGACGGTCGATTTGCGTGCGCTGCTGCGCTGCCGGGAGTGCGACCACGTGTCGATGAGCCTGCCGGGAACCCCGGTGACCCTGGACAGTGCCGTGGCCGGCGAACTGGATGCCGCGGTCGGCAACGCGCTGGACAACGTACGGCTGCACGCCGGTCCGGAGGCTCGCACCTTCGTGCTGCTGGAGGACCTCGGCGACGAGGTCGCGGTCAGCATTCGCGACGACGGAGTGGGCATCGCACCTGGACGGCTGGAGGAAGCGGTCAGTCAGGGACACGTCGGGATCGTGAAGTCGATCATCGGGCGGTTGGAAGCGTTGGGCGGCAGCGCCGAGCTGACCACCGGGCCGGGTGACGGTACCGAATGGGAACTGAGAGTGCCACGGGGAGAGGGACGGCATGGCTGAGGATGCGGCACCTACGGTGATGGTGGTCGACGATCACCCGATCTGGCGCGACGCGGTCGCCCGGGATCTCGCAGACGACGGGTTCAACGTGGTTGCTACCGCTGAGGGCGTGGCGTCGGCGCGCCGCCGGGCGGCGGTGGTCAAACCGGACGTGGTGGTGATGGACATGCGCCTGTCCGACGGCGACGGTGTGCAGGCGACGATGGAAGTCCTTGAAGTGTCACCCGACAGCCGGGTACTGGTGCTCTCGGCCTCCGACGAACGCGACGACGTGCTGGAAGCGGTCAAGGCGGGGGCGACGGGCTACCTGGTCAAGAGTGCCTCCAAGGCCGAACTGGCCGATGCCGTGCGAGCCACCGTGGCCGGACGGGCGGTGTTCACCCCGAGTCTGGCCGGACTGGTGCTGGGTGAATACCGGCGCATCGCGCAGCGCCCGCAATCCGAGCCGGCGGGACCCAGCCTGACCGAGCGGGAGACCGAGGTACTGCGCTTCGTCGCAAAGGGCATGTCCGCCAAGCAGATTGCCGAAAAACTATCATTGAGCCACCGGACGGTGGAAAACCACGTGCAGGCCACCTTCCGCAAACTGCAGGTGGCCAACCGGGTGGAGCTGACGCGCTACGCCATCGAGCACGGGCTCGATCAATGACCGGATTCGGGTAGTCCTACTCATCCGACCACCGGGGTATCCCCGGCAGGGTGGGTCACCATGACCCAACCGCATCAGGCTGTGATCAGTCGGCTGTCGCAAGAATTCGACTCTCTCGCCCGGCAGATGTCGCGAGTTTCCGGTGAGCTCAGTCAGCTGGATCGGCTGATCTCCGCCCCCGCGTCCACGCCGCCGGAAACCGCCGTCCCGCCGGCACCGCGATACGTCCCGCCGCCCGTCGCGCCGGCTCCCGTCGCCCCGCCGCACCAAGCCGGCACATACTGGCAGCACTACTACCAATCCTGGCGGCCGGCGACAGTCGCACCCCGCCCACCGCGCCCACCGCGTCAACCCAAACCCGTGCCGTCCGCCCCGCCCACTCCCCCGCGGCCCGTCGCCCCGGCCAGCCCGGACACGGCCCAATCCGGTTGGATCGGCAAGGTTCTGGCCGTCGCCGGTGTAGCTGTCACGCTGATCGGCGTGGTGCTGCTGCTCGTGCTGGCCGCGCAGGCCGGACTGTTACGACCGGAGATCCGGGTGGCCGGCGGCAGCGCACTGGCGCTCGCGCTCGTCGGCGTCGCTGCCCGATTGCGTAGCCGCCCGGGCGGCCGGATCGGTGCGATCGCCCTGGCCGCCACCGGTATTGCCGCGGAATACCTGGATGTGATCGCGGTCGTCACCATCTACAAGTGGGTCCCCGCGTCGCTGGGACTGGTACTGGCCGCCGTCGTGGGTGGCGCGGGTCTGGCTGTGTCGCGACGGTGGGGTTCCGAGCATCTCGCGCTGCTGGTGCTGATCCCACTGATCGGCCTGGCTCCCGTCCTCACCCGCGGTATCGACCTGCTCCTGGTCAGCTTCATGTTGGCGCTGTCGGCGGCCGCGTTGCCGGTGCAGTTGGGCAAGGACTGGATCTGGATGCACACCGCCCGCACCGCGGCGACGACGCTGCCGTTACTCCTCGCACTGGTCGCGGTCAACGACCACGACAACGCCTGGTTGGTCGGCGGAGCATGCGGAGTGGCGGCGACACTCGCCATCGTCGGCGGCGTGGTGCTGCTGCCCAGCACCACCAACGCGACCGCACTGGCACTGTTGACCGCCGCCGGTACCTTGCCGGTGCTGGCCAGCGCAGTCGGAGTGAATCACGTTCTGGCAGCGGTTCTTTCCGCCGCGGTGGCGGCCGCGATGCTCACCGTCACATTGCTGGGCGACCACCCCCGCATCGTCAGCCAGATCTGGTCGGCCTGGTCGGCGATCGCGGCACTGGTGGCCGTCACCGTTGCGTTCGACGGCTACGTCGCGGGCCCGCTACTGCTCGCACTGGCTATCGTGGTTGCGATCGCCGGTCGTCGGAATGACGTAGCACGCTGGGCTGCAACAGGATTCGGCACCATTGGGGCGGGGTGGTTCTACCATTACGCACCGCTGACGGCCTTGGTGCGGGCCAGCACGACGCCGCCGTCGGTTGCGGTGTCCACCCTGGCAGCCAGCCTGCTGGTGGTTGCTCTGGCATCCGTGCTGACCCGGGTCTTCCTCAACTCCGACTGCGCGGGCCTACTACTCGCGATCGCGGCGGCAGCGGTGGGCTACGCCGTGACCGCGTTCACCGTGACTGCGGGTGTTCTGATCGGTGGCACCGGAGGCGGATTCCTGGCCGGGCACATGGCGGCCACCATCTGCTGGATCGGCATGGCGGCAGCGCTTTTCGTGTATGCCCTGCGGTCTGGACATGACCACCGTAGCGAGGCGATCACGGCAGGGTTGGCGCTGACCGCGGCAGCCACCGCCAAGTTGTTCCTGTTCGACCTCGCCACGTTGGACGGCATCTTTCGGGTGGCGGCGTTCATCATCGTGGGTCTGGTGTTGCTGGGTATGGGCGCCGGCTATGCCCGCAGCCTGGCCGGCGTAGACCAACGCACCTGAAACGCACGGGGCCCCGCCGAACAGAGTGCAATTCGGCGGGGCGCCAACCGGTTACGCGAGCGGCCCCGCCCCGATGGCTTGCGCCAGCTGCTGTGGCAGGTAGCTCAGCAGCCCCGGAATGATGCCGCCGAACTGCGCGCCGCCGAGCGGCGAGGGATCGATGCCCTCTATGAGTGTCAATTGACCGCCCTGTAACGGCGTGAGCAGTCCACCCAACGGCAGACCGGTCGAGGTGTTGAGCGGCACTCCCAAACCAATGTCCACCGGAACATTGAGCGTCAGCATCGATTGCCCGTTCAAGAACCCGTTGGCAATCACCGCCGGCGCGCCGAGCAGCGACGCCGCCGCTCCCGGAATGTTGCCCGCCTGGAGGGCGGTCGTGACCGCCACCAGACTCGACTGGGCCGCAGCACCTGTGGTGACCACTGGACCTATCGCGTCAATCGCCAACACAAGCGGCAGGCCCACATGCAGCGGGAGCGTAGGTGCTACCAGGTCGATCGACTGAGTGACATCGGTCATGGTGGTGATGAGGTTGGTGGCGTTCTGCGATATCGCTGCGGGAATCGAACCGACCGGCAGCAGGTTGGTGAAGTTCTGTGCCATCTGCCCAGGGATGGTGAAGATCGGTCCGAGATCGCCGACTGCACCCACCGGCGAGACGACTACCACACCGGTGGGCAGGACCACACTGCTGAAGCCGGTGAAGAACGGCGCCAGGAACCCTGTTGCCAGAGTGTTCGCCGCGCTGGTGTAGTCGCCCGCCGCCAACGCCTGACCAGCCGCCTGCAGACTGGCCGGGAAGGCCTGCACGCCGGTGCCGAAGTCGCGCGCGGCAGCTGTCAACGACGTCGAAATCGTGTTGAAATAGCCTATCTGGTTATTAATGAACCCTTGGGCCAGCGCACCGGGCTGGAAATCAGCCAGACCCGAGAGCGCGTTGTGAATTACCACCGGTAGGTTCCCCAGCGTTGCGGGCAGGTTCTGTATGGCGCTGGCGAATCCGGTACTAATGGTCTGCAGGTAGCTGGCCTGATTGGCAATGAATTGCCGTAGGAATGGCATAGGGTTCGCCGAGACGGCACGAGTCAGGCTCTGCAAGTTCGCTGCGGTATTCGTCGACAACGCCTGGTACGGCGCCGCCACCTCGCCGGCGAATGTTGCAATCGCCTCCAGGGGAGACGCTCCCGCGGCGGCGCTGACCCCGCCGAGCAGCGACTGCGCAGCGGCCTCAGCGGCAGTGTATTGCGCTGCGCTCGCACCCACCAGATCTGCGAATTTTGCATGAAACGCATTGAGCTGCTTGCTGATTGCCTGGAACTCTGTCCCGTGCGAGCCGAATAGTTGAGCAATTGCCGCGGAAATCTCGTCGGCGCCCGCGGGCAGCACCGAAGTGGTCGCAGTCGCAGCCGACGCAGCGGCCTCGGTCAGCGCTGACTGGATACCCGCAAGGTCGTTGGCCGACGCCTGCACGAGTTCGGGTATCGCCACTACATACGACATATCAGTCTCCTTTGACTAGGCCCGGTATGACCCCTGGTCATCCGTACAACCCCGAAACTAAACACTTGTTTCTACATCGGGTCAAGTATCATAGGAAATTCACAGCATATTTTGCTCTACTAAATAGCTGAAATCCGGGTACCTTCAATAGCCCTGAATCCGCCGGATTCAGAGCGCAATATTAACCAAATCGCATGCAACTCAGCCGTTCGGGGACCGAACTAACTAGGTGCTGCCGCCAGCAGTGAATTCGTCAGGCGCGCGGCCCGAGCGACAACTGTTCAGGGCGGTGACGCGGCACGCCAGTGCGGTGTCTCGCCCGCGACGACCGGGTTCACCGGGCAACGGTTGCACATCTCAGACCCTTCGACACGGTACTTTGGTCGAACTAGCGAGTAACTTACTGCGGAGTAGGTTGTACGTTCGGATGGTAACTCGCAACCCGACGCATGTGCAATAGCTTCTCCGTGCGAACCGTCCGCTGCAGCATGGCCACAACGCTCACCACCCCCCGCGAGCAGACACAGAATCGCATTCAATCGGGTCGCGTGATGCGATTCTGTGTCTGCTCGCGCAGAAGCGGGGCCTAGGGCGCCTCGAGGATCGCCACCGCGGCCGCCGTATCCCCCTCGTGGGTCAACGACACGTGGATCGTCACGTCGGCCAGGTGCTTGGCGATTTCGCCACTGAGCCGGACCCGCGGGCGGCCCCACATGTCGGTGACCACCTCGATGTCGCGGTGGATGTCCTCGGGCAACACCGGCCGCTGCGCGAACCGCGAACCAGACCAGGCCTTGATCACCGCCTCCTTGGCCGCCCATCGGGCGGCCAGGTGCCGCGCCGCCGACGAACTCTTGTCGGAGGCGTCGCGACGCTCACCCGGGGTGAAGGTCTCGGCGAACACCGTGCCCGGCTGGTCGACCTGCTCGGCGAAATCAGGAATGGAGACAAGGTCAATCCCGATTCCGACGATGCCCATGGGTGGTGAGGCTATCGGATCAATCCGCGACGACCTGGTACGCCCCGTCCGCGCCCAACCGGGATGCGGTATTCAGCAGCATCGCCGCCTCCTGCGGCTTCTCCGGTCCGTCGTGGTCGAAACGGCGGTCCGGCGGCCGCTGATACATCGGCTCGCCGCCGGCAATGGCTGATGCCAGCCGCCGTTGGCCGGCCAACAGCCGGGACTCGGCGCGGCGCTGGTAGTCCGCCCGCTGCCCGGGTTCCAGCGCCGCGATGAACGCCTGCGGGTGGACCAGCGCGACCAGACCCGACACGTGGCCGAACCCGAGGCTGGTGAGCAGCCCGGCCTTGAGCGGGAACTTGTCACCCAAGCGCAGTGCGTCGCGCAACCAGACGAAGTGCGCCGAACCGGCCAACTCGTCGTCGACGCAGTCCAAACTGCGGTTCGGCGGAATCACGCCGTCGCGCAGCATCTGGCACATCCCCATCATCTGGAACACCGCCGCGCCGCCCTTGGCGTGACCGGTCAGGCTCTTCTGCGACACCACGAACAGCGGCGCACCTTCGGAGCGACCCAGCGAGTCGGCGAGCCGCTCATGCAACTCGGTCTCGTTCGGATCGTTGGCCAACGTCGACGTGTCGTGCTTGGAGATCACCGCGATGTCGTCGGCAGTGACGCCCAGTTTCGCCAGCGCCCGTGCCAGGGCGGAGTCTCTGCCGCCGCGGCCGGCGCCCAAGGCGCCCAGCCCGGGAGCCGGGATCGACGTGTGCACCCCGTCGCCGAAGGACTGCGCGTAGGCGACCACCGCCAGCACCGGCAACCCCATCCGCAGCGCCAGGTCGCCGCGGGCCAGCAGGATGGTGCCGCCCCCCTGCGCCTCGACGAAGCCCAGCCGACGCCGGTCGTTGGGCCGGGAGAACTTCGCGTCGTCGATGCCGCGGCCCCGCATCATCGCGGTGTCGGCGGTGGCGGCCATGTCACCGAAGCCGATGATGGCCTCCAGCGTGAGGTCGTCCAGCCCGCCTGCGACCACCAGCTCGGCTTTGCCCAGCCGGATCTTGTCGACGCCCTCCTCGACCGACACCGCGGCCGTCGCGCACGCGGCGACCGGGTGGATCATCGAGCCGTAGCTGCCGACATAGGACTGAATGACGTGTGCGGCAACGACATTCGGCAGTACTTCCTGCAGGATGTCGTTCGGCTTGTTACGGCCGAGCAGGTTGCCGTGGTACATGGTCTGCATCGACGTCATGCCGCCCATGCCGGTGCCCTGAGTGCTGGCCACCAGGCTCGGGTGCACGTAGCGCATCACCTCGGCCGGGGAGAACCCGGCGGACAGGAACGCGTCCACGGTGGTGACGATGTTCCACAGCGCCACCCGGTCGATCGAGTTGGCCATGTCCGGGCTGATGCCCCACACCGTCGGGTCGAAGCCGGTCGGGATCTGCGCCCCGACCACTCGCGACAACTTAGTCTTGCGGGGTACCCGGACCTCCGTGCCGGCTTTGCGGGTGACCTGCCAGTCGCCGGAGTCGGGCGCCGGCCGGATCACCGTGTGCTCGGGATCGAACTCGGCGAACGCTCGGGCCTCGGCTTCGGAGGACACCACGAAGGTGAAGTCCTTGTCCAGGAAGACCGACACCAGCAGCGGCGACGCGTGGTCGGGGTCGATCGCACCGTCGTCGACGAACTCGCGGATACCGCAGCGCTCCACCACGGTGTCGTGGTAGCGCTCGACCAGTTCGGATTCGTCCACCAGATCGCCGGATTGCGTGTCGTACCAACCAGGTTGGGGGTCCTCTTCCCAGCGGATCAACCCGGTGGTCCAGGCCAGCTCCAACACACCGGCCGCCGACAGCTCGTTTTCGACCTCCATCTCGAAGCGGGTGCGCGACGATCCGTACGGCCCGAGTTCGGCGCCGCCGACGATCACCACCAGGTCGGCCGGGTCGACGGCGAGGTCGTCCCAGTCCGGCGGCGGTGCCGGGCGGTACCCGCGGGGCGGCGACGGCAGCGCGGCGATGGTCCCCTCGGCCGGCGCGTCGTCGGCAGGGGCGGACTCCGAGGTCATCTCCTCGCGCGCCTTGGCGGCCAGCTCCGCCATGTCCAGCTCGACGTCGGCCAGCCCGCCGGTGAAGTCGGCCTTGATCGGCGAACTCGACGCGGCGACTTTGGATTCCACGTCGCACAGGCCGAGCAGCATCGCCGCCATCTCGTCGGTCGAATAGGTGGTGACACCGGCCTGCTCGACGGCGGTGACGATCGCGTCGTTGTGCCCCATCAACCCGGTACCCCGGGTCCAGCCGATCAGCGCGTGCGCCAGGCTGACCCGTTCGGCCCACGAGGTTTCGGCGTGCCAGCGGCTCACCACGGCGTCCAGCGCCGACTTGGCTTCACCGTAAGCGCCGTCACCGCCGAACATTCCGCGGTTGGGTGAACCGGGCAGCACCACGTGCAACCGGGAGGCGATGTCGCGCTCGGCACCGATCTTCGACAGCCCGCTGATGAGTCGTTGCGCCGCCCACAGCAGCACCTTCATCTCCATCTCGGCGCGGGCCCCGACCTCGGAGAGGTCACCGACCACCCGCGGCGCTGCGAACGGGAACAGCAGCGTGGGAGTCTGCGCGTCCTTGAGGTGAATCGATTGCGGCCCAAGGCTTTCGATCTGCTCGGTGCCGACCCATTCGACCAGCGCGTCGATGTCGGAGTAGGACGCCATATTGGCCGGCACCACCCACAGCGTCGCGCCGTAGCGTGCGTGATCACGGTAGAGGGTGCGGTAGAACGCCAGCCGTTCGTCGTTGAGCTTCGAGGTGGTCGCGATCACCGTCGCGCCGCCGTCAAGCAGTCGCGCGGCCACCGACGCGGCGATCGATCCCTTGGAAGCACCTGTCACCACGGCGATTTCGCTGCTGCAGGGACCGGGGTCCGGGTTCTCGGCACCGGCGGCGATCCTGCCGTACAGCGAGGCGTGGACCTGACGGCCCGCGGCCAGCGACTTGCCCTGCCACCAGGTGGCCTGGGTCGCCACCACGTGACCGGCACCTTCGAAACGCTCCGAGAGCCGAACCCAGTCGGCGTCGATGTCACCTTCGTCGGTCAGCCACAGCTTGACCAGGTCCTCGCGGGCGCTGGCCCAGCGGTCGTCGAAGACGACGGCCTTCTTCCCGTCGAACGCCGGCGCCACCAAACGTGGCCAGTCCGCACCCAATTCGGTGGTGACCAGGTCGATGAGTTCGGCGTCGGTGGTTGTCGGCGACACGGCGACCGGGTCGTCAAGACCCAACTGCCCCAGCACCAACCGGGCAGCTGAAGCCAGCACCCCGTCCCGACCGGTGATCTGGTCGGTGAACTCGCTCAGTGCGGCCGCGTCGACGGTCGCGCCACCGCCACCGCCAGCCGAGGGCAGCGACACCGACACGCCCCGGCGGGCGGCGACCGCAGCCACTGCCGCGTCGATGACCTTGTCGACCGACGCCGCGTCGGCCAGCGCACCCTCGTGCAGATGGCCCATGGCGCCGCCACGGACACTGGTGCCCTCGCGGGTACCCAGCGCCACCTCGACGGTCACGTGCTTGGCCCAACCCTCGCCCAACTCCCAGGTCTTGGTGACCCGTTCGGCGATGGCGCCGGGGCGCTTGCCCGAGGGGCCCAGCACGGTACGCAACTGGTCGTTGATCGCATCGGAAAGCACTGGGCCATAGGGTTTGTAGGTGCGGGCCAGCTTGGTGACCTGCGCGCGCAGCCCGGCCAGGTCGGCCTCGGCGGCGCCGTCGATGGCACCCAGGTTCAGCTCAGAACCCAGGTCCACCAGCAGCTGGTTGCGCCGCGACGACGCGCCGTCGGTGATCGACTCGATGGAGTCCAGCGGCTCGATCTGGTCGATGCGCATCTTGGCCGAGATCGCGATCAGCGCCACGGTGGCGTCGGCGGCGTCGAAACCGATGTCCTCGGGACGCGGGCCTCCGGACGGTGCCGCGGCGGGAACCGGCGCGGCGGCAACGGCTTCCGACGCCGGCGCGTCGGTCCCGGGCTCATCGGCCACCGGTTCGTCTTCCGGCTCCGGGTCGGTGTCAGTAGCGAACAGCACCGAGGCATCCCGCTCGGCATTGAGCACTTCCACTGTGCTGTGCGCGTATTCGGGCAACTTGAGGGTGTTGGTGGCCAGACCCGCGACGGTCGGCGCTGTCTTCACGCCGATCTCGACGAAGCGCTCCACGCCCAGGCCGCCGGCGGCCTCCTCGATGAACAACAGGTCCTGAGTCTCGATCCAGCGCACCGGGCTGGCGAACTGCCAGGCCAGCAGCTCGATCAGGACCTTACGGGCCAGGTCGCGGGGCCGCTCGTTGCGCCAGGTGTCGTAGTCGGCGAGGATTTCGTCGAGCGGTTCGGCGGGAACCAGGTCGCGGATCTCCTGAATGAAGTCGCGATCCAGCGTGAACGGCCGCGGCACCAGGTTGGGGATGTAGCGGCCCAGGATCACCTTGGGATCCTTGTCGCGCGGCATCAGCCGTTCCAGCGACCGCCGGAATTCGTCCACCCCGACGCGCAGCACCCGCGAGTGGAACGGCACGTCGATGCCTGGCACCAGGATGAAAGAGCGCTTGCCGCCGGTGATTTCGCGGCGCCGCTCTACCTCGGCTTCCAGCTCTTTGAGGCCCCGCACGGTACCGGCGATGGCGTACTGCGAACCACGCAGGTTGAAATTGACGATCTCCAAAAACTCACCGGTGCGCTCGGCGATCTGGGCGACGAACGCGGTGACCTCGTCGTCCGGCAGGTCGATCTGCGAGGGCCGGATCGCGGCCAGGCGGTAGTTGGAGCGGCCCAGCTCGTCACGCGGCACGATGTCGTGCATCTTCGACCCGCGATGGAACACGGCTTCCAGCAATGCTTCCAGTTCGAAGACACCGCTGACGCAGGCCAGCGCGGTGTATTCGCCGACCGAGTGGCCGCAGGTGATGGCCTCGTCGACGAACGCGCCCTGCTCGCGCATCTCGGCAACCTGCGCGGCCGCCACCGTCGCCATCGCCACCTGGGTGAACTGCGTCAGGAACAGCACCCCGTCCGGGTGGTGGTAGTGCACCCCGCTGGCGATGATGCTGGTCGGGTTGTCGCGCACCACGTGCAGCACCGAGAAGCCCAACGTGTCGCGGGTGAACTTGTCCGCCTCGTCCCACACCTTGCGGGCCGCTTTGGAGCGGGCCCGCACGTCCATGCCCATGCCCTTGTGCTGGATGCCCTGGCCGGGGAAGGCGTAGACCGTCCTGGGCGAGGCCAGCCGGGCGCTGGCAGACATGACCAGCTCCGCGCCGACTTTCGCGGTGACCTCGAGAACCTCTGCGCCCTGGTCGATTCCGACCCGCTCCACCCGGAAGTCCACTTCGTCGCCGGGCAGCACCATGCCCAGGAACCGCGCGGTCCAGCCGATCAGTCGCGCCGGCGGGCGCGCCTGGCCGTCGGTGGCGGTCACCGCGTGCTGCGCCGCCGCAGACAGCCACATGCCGTGCACGATCGGCGAGCCCAACCCCGCCAGGAGCGCGGCGGCCTTGTCGGTGTGGATGGGGTTGTGGTCGCCGGACACCACGGCGAACGGGCGCATGTCGACGGGCGCGCCGATGGTGACGTCGCGACGGCGCCGGCGCGGGGTGTCGGTGGCGTTCTCCGAGACCGCGCCACCGGCGCGGGCCGGGTCGGCGAGTTCGGCGGACCCGGTGCGCCCCAGGATCGCGAACCGCTCGTCGAGGGTGGCGATGAGCGCGCCGTCATTGTCGGAGACCCGGACCGAGACGGGCACTACGCGGCCCATATCGGTGTCGGTGGCCGCCGAAGCCGTTGCGACGACGGTCAATTCGGTCGGTACCGTCGGCAACTGCTGAGCCAGCCGGGTCGCGTGGTCGAGGTGCACCAGGCTGAGCAGGCCTTCGACCACGGGCACGCCATCGTCGGTGGTGGCCGCGCCGATCGCGGCGAAGACGGCGGGCCAGCAGTGCCCGACGAGCGCGTCGGGCACGGTGGTCAGGCTGGGTGCCAGCGGCTCGCCGAAGGTGGCGGTGACGCCGGTGTGGTCAGCGACCCGTTCGGGATCCCAGCCGACGGTGACGGTGGCGGCGCCGTTTTCCACTGCGGGCAGCGATTCGGGGCCGTCGACACCGGCAGCGATGGCCAGCACACAACGCATGGCCGCACTGGCGTTCTCGGTGGACACCACGGGTATGCCACCGTCGATTGTGTTGGCGGGCAACTCGAATGGAATATCGATCCAGGTTCCCGACACCGGCACACTGAGCACGACGCCGTTGTCGTCGGAGCCGACCGCCAGCCGCGACCCGGTGGATGTGTGTGTGGCGGTGCGGTTTTCGCGCACCTGCCAGTCGGCCGGCGGTGCGATCCGGTGCACCGGGTTGGTGGTGGTGCGCCCGGCCCACCGCACGTCGGGTGCGTCGAGCACGAGGGCCAGCGGTCCGCGCAGATCGGCGCGACCGAGGCGGCGCGCCGTCACATCCGTCGGCTGGGCCCCGGTGGCGAGTACCTCGTCGATGGCGGCCTGCTCGAAGCGGTCGAGCAATTCACCGACCGGCTCGTCCATCCGGGTGATGCCGGACACCGCCGCCGGCCCGGGGATGATGCACACCTGGTCGGCGTCGTAGCGGGCGTCGTGCGCCTGCCACAGCGAGTCGCTGCGCCACCAGCGGCGCACGTCCTTGTCGATGACCGGCACGAAATTGACCGGCTTACCCGGCTTCTTGCACAACGTGACGAAGAACGGCACGTCGGCGGGATGCAGCTGCACTGTCTCGGCGTCCGGGTAACGCTCGACCAGGGCCGCGAGAGCCCGGTCCGGGCTTTCCAACAACTCGCGGTCGGCGTAGAGGGTCTCGATCTGACCGACATCCTGCGGGTGCAGTCGGGATTCGGTGCGCTTGAGCATCTCTTCGAACCGGTCCCGCCACGTGTCGGCCAGCCAGGGACTGCCGGGTGCGGCGGTGTCGGCGGTCGAATTGCCTTCTCCGATGGCCAGTTCGACATAGCGGCGCAGCCACTGCAGGTAGGTCATCTCTCCGACGTCGCCGAAGTACGGCTTGGCGGTGCCGGCCATCGCGGCGATGATCTCGTCGCGCCGCTCGGCGACCGCGTCTGCGTCACCGGCCACCTCGTCGAGCAGCTGCCCGCACCGGGAGGCGCTGTTATCGATCTCGTGGATGTCTGCGCCCAGCTGGCTGCGGCTGGAAGCCATGCCGCCCTGGGCTTTTCCGGCGCTGATCCACTGGTCGGTGCCCTGGGTCTCGACCAGCATCTGCTTGACCGAGGGCGAGGTGGTGGCCTCCAGCGTGGCCATCGCCGCGGTGCCGACCAGGATGCCGTCGATCGGCATCGACGGGAAACCGTAAGCCTCCGCCCAACGTCCGGACAGGTACTCCGCAGCCCGTTCCGGGGTGCCGATGCCACCGCCGACGCAGACGGTGATGTTGGAGCGCGAGCGCAACTCCGAGTAGGTGGCCAGCAGCAGGTCGTCGAGGTCCTCCCAGGAGTGGTGACCACCGGCGCGGCCGCCCTCGACGTGCATGATCACTGGCTTGGTGGGCACCTCGGTGGCGATGCGGATGACCGAACGGATCTGCTCGATAGTGCCGGGCTTGAACACCACGTGGCTGATGCCGATGTCGTTGAGTTCTGCGATCAGGTCGACGGCGTCCTCGAGTTCCGGGATGCCGGCGCTGACCACCACGCCGTCGATCGCCGCGCCAGACTGGCGAGCCTTCTGGACCAGCCGCTTGCCGCCCAGCTGCAGCTTCCACAAATAGGGGTCCAGGAACAGCGCGTTGAACTGGTAGGTGCGGCCGGGTTCGAGCAGCCCGGACAGCTGCTCGACACGGTCGGCGAAGATCTCCTCGGTGACCTGTCCGCCCCCGGCCAGCTCGGCCCAGTGCCCGGCGTTGGCCGCGGCGGCGACGATCTTCGCGTCGACGGTGGTCGGGGTCATGCCGGCCAGCAGAATCGGCGACCGGCCGGTCAGCCGGGTGAACTTCGTCGACAACTTCACCCTGCCGTCGGGCAGTCGGACCACCGTCGGCGCGTAGCTCGACCAGGCCCGGGCCACCTCGGGGGTGGCCCCGACGGTGAACAGGTTGCGCTGACCACCGCGCGTTGCCGCGGGCACGATGCCGATGCCCAGACCGCGGATGACCGGCGCGGTCAACC
Source organism: Mycobacterium sp. IDUB_28 (assembly GCF_055419285.1). Lineage (NCBI taxonomy): Bacteria > Bacillati > Actinomycetota > Actinomycetes > Mycobacteriales > Mycobacteriaceae > Mycobacterium > Mycobacterium sp. IDUB_28. The sequence continues at coordinate 37,294 of NZ_JBVAXK010000005.1, forward strand.
GGGTCAGGATGTCCCCGGGACCCAGGTCGAGGATCCAGCGCGCACCGGCGTCGTGGACCTTGGTGATCTCCTCGACCCAGTCGACCTTGCGGACCAGGATCGCTTCGGCCAGTTGCCGGGCCAGCGCGACATCCAGCCCCACCTTCTCGGCCCAGCGCCCGACAATCTCGATGCCGTCGGCCAGCCGCGGGGTGTGGAAGCCGACCTCGACCTTGACGGCGTCGAACACCGGCGCGAAGACGTCGCCGCCGCGCAGCTTGTTCTTGCGCTCGGCTTCTTCCTTCTCCGAGATCTGGTGGCAGTACAGCTCAAAGCGGGACAACTGTTCCGGGGTACCGGTGATGACGACCGAGCGGCGGCCGTTGCGGATGGACAACACCGGCGGCAGCACGGTACGCACGTCCTGGGCGAAGTCGTCGAGCAGGCGTCCGATCCGCTCCGGGTCGGCGTTGGTGACCGACACCATGGGCGGGCGGTCGCCGAGCACCGAGATCCCCCGCCGCCGGGCGACCAGCGTGCCGGCGGCACCCACCAGTTGAGCGATGGCGAACAGCTCGACATCGCGCGCGCCGCCGGCCTTGAGCGCCTCGACGGCGAGCACACCTTGGGAATGTCCGGCAACGGCGACCGGCGGGGTTTCGACCAGGTCCATGCCTTGCCGGGCGAGCGCGCGGATGGCCGCCACCTGGGTCAGCAGCACCCCGGGCACCGAGACCGCCGCCGACGTCAGGTGCTTCTCGGAGGGGATGGCATCTTCGGCGGCCAGCGCGCGCACCCACCGCAGCGGCTCGAAACCGATCGGACGCACCACGACCAGCTCTTTTGCCACCGGCTCGAGTAGCAGCTCGACCTCGCCGACCAACGTCGCCAATTCGGATTCGATGCCCGCCCCGGACACCAGTTCTTCCAGCGTCTCCAGCCACGCACTGCCTTGGCCGCCGAACGCAACGGCGTACGGCTCGCCGGTGGTCAGGCGATCGACCAGAGCATGTGCGTTGTGCGGACCGCTGCCGTCACGGTCGGCGGACACCCAGTCGTGCCTCTCGTGGATCGTCACCTTGTATCTCCCTCAAAACCTCTGTGTCGCATCTCGGTTCGATCGCCCGGTTTCCCGGGGCCGCATCGACTTCCGGGCGATTCCGCACCGAATCGCCAGCCGATCGTCGGTGTGACCGGTGCGGTCCGGGGCTGCTGCGGCGGCCTCAGAACCTCGAACGATCGGCATCGGTCCCAATAAGAGTGTCATGAGGATCTCCACGAATTCTTGGAGCGATTGGTTACTGGCGAGTTCTACGCACGGGTAACCGTGTCGTGGGTAACACCGCGTTTGGCCGCCGGAGCGAGCGGCGCCGACAAACGTCCTGCATGCAGGTGGTTACGGTCGAGTAGCTATAACTCCGCTGTTCAAAGCAGTATTGTTATCAAATCGTTATATGAAAAATTTCGCCCTCAAGCGTCGCGTAATGAGCCGCCCAGCGGGCTGTCGCGGATTCATCCGTGTAGCCGACCGCCGAAGCTGCGCGAACAAGTGTTTGCTGGAAAGTGCGAGGCGGGCCCGCGGCAGAGCCTGGGAACCGACCGGGGGTCAGGCCCACTGCCCGAATTGGGGCTTGAGGATCTCGTTGACGTCGACGCCGACGCCGCCGACCGAGCGCTTGTCGATCTCGACCTGATGCAGGTGCGCGGCGGGGTGTTCGTACCCCTTCGGCGATCCCCAGTTGTGCTGCCAGAAGTAGGTGCCCAAGCCGTCGTTGACCGCCCAGTCGATGGTCTTCGAGTTGGCGTAGACACCCGTGCGCTGGTGCCCGACAACCGACTCCCAGGACCGCAGGTAGGGGACGATCTGGTTCTTGTACTGGTCGTGCGAGGGATCGTCGTCGATGGAGGCGTAGATGGGGGCACTGGACGGGCCGCCGGCGGCGGCGTGCAGTTCCATGCCGCGCTTGGCGTGCTGCAGGCCTGCGGCAGCCCCACCCAGCCAGTCCGACGTGCTGCCTTTGCCGAATTGGTAACAGGACACGATCTTGAGTCCGCTCCCGTGCAGGTCGCGCGCCTCGGCCAGCTGAATGGGCTTGCCCAGCATCCAGGCACCGCCGGGCCGGCGGTCCGACACGTACCGGATCGCCCCGACGGCACCCGCGGCCCGGATCTCGCTGGCAGGGATGACGCCGGCCGCGTAGTCCAGCAACGTGCCGAGCGAGGCCGCGGCGGGCGCCGCGCGCAGGGACGCTGCCGCAGCACCCAGCCCCAGCAGGCCGGGTGTCGCCGCGGCGAGTTTGAGCACGTCACGCCGAGAGACCGACATGCGGCACAGAGTAGTTCACTGTTCCCAGAAATCACGTTGGCCACACTGGACACAACGCATCACCTTGGCATCGTTCTTGGGTTGTCGAGCCTGTACTCAGCGCCGCATTCTGTGCGCGCCGACGTCCTCACTGCAGTCTCGGTGCCACCTGTTCAGGCTCGACACTTCCGGTGCGTCCGGTCAGCGGTCGGGCAGCACGATCACGCTGATCGCTTCGAGTCCGCGCCGGGCCGTCTGCTGAGCGATCTCGTCGATCAACATCGGCGCCGCGGGGTTGATCGAGCGCGCCCACGCGCGGAAGCCCTGCACGATCACCGGGTCGTTCTCCAACAGCGGTTGCACCCTGCGCAGAGCACCCACCACGTCGTCGGGCAACGGCTCGGCCACCTGCGCATCAATCCACCTGCCTGCGAGTTCCGCTACCGCCGAGACGTTGTCGCCCAGCGCGATCACGTCAGCGGCGAGTTGGCGGAGTCGATCGAACAGCACCCGCCGCCCCGGGCATCCGGACAGTTCCGCCAACAACGTGCTGGCAGCGGGCGGCAGCACCATCTGCCCGAACAAAGCGGGCACCGGCAACTGCCACTCGTCGAAGAGCTCGGCATACATCGCGGCCACCGGGGCGGCCAACGGCTCGGACAGTCTGCCCATCACGCCGATGCTGTCGCGGTGGGTGGTCGCCAGTCGGCGCAGGATGTGCTCGTTGACGTCGCCGCCGCCGGCGTCGGTGGCGGCATCGATCGCAGTGATCAGCTGGTCCAACCGGTCGCGCTGGCGCACCAGCAGTGTGCGGTGTTCGTCGAGCAGGTCGGACAGCGTCGTCTGCCCGTCATCCAGCAACCGGGCGATGTCGTTGATGCTGACGCCGAGGCTTCTCATCAGGTCGATGCGCAGCAGGTCGAGCACCTGCTCGACATCGAAGACCCGATACCCGTTGCTGAGGTGCTCGGCACGCAACAATCCGATTTTCTCGTAGTGGCGGATGCGACCTGAGGCGATTCCCGTCAACGCGGTGACCTCGCCGATCAACAACTGGTCAGCCACGTCTTGACCTTACAACGGTCATAAGGTCTGTACTGGAAGCAGAAAAGCTTGGAGACAGGACTGCAGGAGGCTTCCGGTGGATCACGATCAGCTCATCGATCTCACCCGTCGTGCGCTCAAATTGGCGCGGGACAAAACGACCGACCTCGCACCTGCGCCGCACCGGGTCAACGCGGCTGAGTACACCGCACGGGAGCGGCACGAGCGCGATCGGGTCATGGTGCAGGCCAGCCCGCAATTGGTCGGCTATGTCTCCGAACTGCCGCGGCCGGGGGCCTATTGCACCAAGACAGTGCTGGGCCGGTCCATCCTGTTGACCCGCACGGCCGACGGCTCGGTCAAGGCATTCGACAACATCTGCCTGCACCGGCAGGCGCCGGTCGCATCGGGTTGCGGTGTCGCCAAACGGTTCACCTGCCCCTACCACGCCTGGACCTACGACAACACCGGCCGGTTGGTTGCGTTGCCGGGACGGGAAGGATTCCCGGACACCACGCTGAAGTCTGACGGGCTGACCGAGCTGCCGGCCACCGAATACGCCGGATTCCTCTGGATAGCATTGGATCCCGAAGTGGAGCTGGATGTCGCGGCCCACCTGGGGCCATTGGCTGCCGAACTGGATTCGTGGGGTATCGGACGGTGGACTCCGCTGGGCGAGAAGGTGCTCGATTCGCCCATCAACTGGAAGCTAGCGGTGGATACCTTCGCGGAGAACTACCACTTCGCCACCGTGCACGAAAAGACGTTTGCGACCCTGGCGCGCAGCAATTGCACGGTGTTCGATGCGTTCGGACCCCACCACCGGTTGATCTTCCCGCTCAACACAATTCTGGATCTGGAGGATGTGCCTGAGCAGCAGTGGGTGCCGCTGAACAACCTGGTGGTCATCTACGCGTTGTTCCCCAACATCGTGATCTCAGTGACCATCGCCAACGGTGAGTTGTTCCGGGTCTACCCGGGTGATCAGCCGGGGCGGTCGATCACCGTCCATCAGAATTCGACGCCGTTGGACATCTCTGAGGAATCCGTGGCGGCCGGCGCGCAGACCGTCTTCGAATACGCCCACGCCACCGTTCGCGACGAGGACTACCGGTTGGTCGCGCAACTGCAGGCCAACCTGGAATCCGGTGCGCGCGAACAGCTTCTGTTCGGGCGCAACGAGCCGGGGTTGCAGCACCGACACCTTGCCTGGCAGCAGGCAGTCGACGCGCGCGGCTGAATCTTTCGGGATTTACGCCGACTGCGACAGCGCCTCGGCGAGAGCTTCGAGCACCTCTGCGTGTTCCGGAGCGTCGGCCATCGCCGCCCGGACGACCTCGAGTGCCTCGCTGCAGCGACCGGACGCCAGTAGCTGGGTGAGCCGGTCGACCAGGTCCGGTGCCGCTTCGGTGGCCAACACCTGCAGCAACTCCCAATCCCGGTACAGCGCCAGCGAACGCTCGTTGAACGCGAACGCCGTCACCGGCTCACCGGCCAGCGTTCCCCGGTAGCGGTAGGGCCCTTCCATGTACTCGATTGGCAAGCCGTGCGCCGGGGCCGGCACCAGCGGCTCGCCGACGATATCCAATTGGAGTGGAGCACAGACGATTCGATGCCGATCAGGCAGATAGCGGGCCTTGACGGGCGGGCGGATCAGCGCTCTGATCTCGTCCGGCCAGCGCACGTAGCTGGTGATGGTGACGTCGAAATCCTCGACGCACTCCGGGGCCCTGCCGTCGGGGTAGCTGGTGGTGATGCCGGTAAACGGTTGCAGCGCATTGCCTTCGGTGCGCAGGAACTGGCGCCAGATGCTCATGTCGACGCCGTTGTCGAAGTTGATGGTCCGCCATTCGTGCGATCGGGTGCGCGGCGGCTCACCAGTTCCCCCACCCGCGTACTTCGGGAACCATTGCCGGTCGACGTGCCCGCTGGTGCCGGTGACGCGTTCGGTGCTGTCACCCCAGCGCAGCGTTCCGGTCATCACCATCCCGGTCTGGAAGTAGGAGTAGGTGTCGTCCTGACCGAAGCAGGCGATCTTGCCGTGGTAAGCCGCTGCGCCCAACGGGGTCGGTGCGCGTGTCGGCGTGACCGCCAGGTCCAGGTGCATGGGCTGCCCGTGCTGGTCGGTGCCCACCAGGCTGATGTCGTAGGTGTAGGGCAGCAACTCTCCGTCGTCGTCGCGCGTCGTCCAGCGGGCGGTGCCGGCACCGGTGTCGTATGCGAGGTCGAGATGGCCGACAGCGGTGGTCATCTTGGGCTTGACCCCTGGTTCCATGCTGGCCGGCGGCATGTCGTAATCGGTGAAGGTGCCGTACGCACCGGTGTCGAGATCGAACAACGCCAGCGTGTAGAAGTCGGCGACGATCGAGCCGCCGGGCCGGTTCTTGTTGAAGATGGTCAGGAACGCGAATGACCTACCGGTGTCGGCTGCGGCGAGTTCACCGGCGATGAACCAGGTGTCGGACTCCTGACCGGGGTGCTCGCCTTCGGCGGCGGGAAATTCCAGTTGGCTGTCACCGGGTACCAGCTGGAACGGGTAGCTGCGCCAGTCGTTCGTCACAGGTTGCCTTGCCTCTGCTGAATTTTTGCTATGTTAGCATCAATAGTGAATTTAACCGTCGCCTGCCCTGAGGTGGTGCCCCGATGACGGCGAATCCCCGCTCTTACGACGAATTGTTCGTCGGCGGTCGATGGCGCAAACCCACAGCAACGGAACGGATTTCCGTCATCTCCCCGCACTCCCAGGAGACGATCGCCGAGGTTCCGGCCGCAGGCCCCGACGACATCGAGGCCGCGGTCGCTGCGGCGCGCCGAGCCTTCGATCACGGCCCGTGGCCGCGGCTGGAACCGCAGGAACGGATGCGCAAAATCGATGAGCTGGCCGGCGTCTACGGTCGGCACATCGAGGAGATGGCCGACCTGATCACCGCACAGATGGGTTCGCCGCGCAGCTTCAGCAGACTGGGCCAGGCGGCCGGAGCCGCCTCGATGATCCACCTGGCATTGGCGACCGCGCGGGAGTTCCCGTGGGTGGAGCGCCGTCGCGGTGTGCTCGGCGAAGCGCACCTGCGCCGCGCCCCGGTCGGGGTGGTCGGGGCGATCGTGCCGTGGAACGTCCCGCAATGCCTGATCATGCCGAAACTGATTCCCGCATTGCTGGCGGGCTGCCCGGTTATCATCAAGCCCGCACCCGAAACCCCTTTGGACGCTTTGTGGTTGGCCGAGATGATCGAGCAACTCGACCTGCCCGAAGGTGTGGTCTCGGTGCTCACCGGCGGGCCGGAGGTCGGCGAGGCGCTGGTGCGTCACCCGGGCGTGGACAAGATCGCGTTCACCGGTTCCAGCGCCACCGGCCGGCGCATCGCCGCGTTGTGCGGTGAGCAGTTGAAACGGGTGAGCCTGGAACTCGGCGGCAAGTCCGCGGCGATCGTCCTCGACGACGCCGACATCGGCAGGACGGTAAGCGGATTGAAGACGGCCAGCTTGATGAACAACGGGCAGGCCTGCGTTGCGCAGACGCGCATCCTGGTCAGCCAACGGCGCCACGACGAGCTGGTGGACGCGCTGGCCGACATGATGTCCTCGCTGCGGGTGGGTGACCCTGACGATGAGAAGACCGACATCGGACCCCTTGTCGCCCAACGACAACAGGCCCGGGTACAGGACTACATCCGGTCCGGGCAACAGGAAGGCGCCCGCGTCGTGATCGGCGGGGACGACAGCCCCGCGCCGCGCGGCTGGTACGTGCGCCCCACCCTGTTTACCGACGCGACCAACGACATGCGGATCGCCCGCGAGGAGATCTTCGGCCCGGTGCTGACCGTGCTCACCTACGACGACGAGGACGACGCGATCCGGATCGCCAACGACAGCGACTACGGCCTGGCCGGTTCGGTGTGGACTGCCGACGTCGCGCATGGCTTGGAGATCGCCGCGCAGGTGCGCACCGGCACCTACGGCATCAACATGTACATGCTCGACATCAGTAATCCGTTCGGCGGCTTCAAACACTCCGGGCTGGGGCGCGAATTCGGTCCGGAGGGGTTGCACGAATACGTGGAGCTGCAGTCGATCGCGTGCGGCGGCAAGTTACCGCCGCTCTGACTCTCGTTGCATGTAGCACGGCGTGCTACCCTATGGCACATGAGTGGTCAGCGCCAAGTCAGTCAGCGTGACCTCCGCATGCGATCGAAAGAAATCATGGATGCCGTCGAGCGGGGCGACTCTTTCGCGGTCACGCGGGACGGCCGTCAGATCGGCGAATTAATTCCCCTGCGTGGGCGGCGTCGCTTCGTCTCGCGCGCCGACTTTGCCCGGGGGTCGCAATTAGCGCCACTGATCGACATAACCGCCTTCCGCGCCGACCAAGACGCCGCGTTCGACCAGTCCACAATCGACCCGTATGAACGCTGATCCGACGCGGGGTCTGCTCGACACCAACATCCTGATCCTGCGCAACGCCATCGACCCGGACGAGCTGCCAGACGAAATGGCAATCAGCGCTGTCACTTTGGCTGAACTGTCCGCGGGCGTCCATCTGGTCGGCGGCAACACCGCGGACTCCGTCGAGGAACGCGCCCGCCGCGCGGCCGTGTTGCAACGCGCAGAGAACGAGTTTGACCCGATTGCATTCGAGACCGAGGCTGCTCGGGCATTCGGACGTATCAGCGCGTCGGTCCAAGCCCGTGGCCGAACTCCCAGACGGCGGATAGCCGACCTGATGATCGCGTCGACGGCCGCGGCCGCACAGTTGCCGCTGTACACCACCAACGCAACCGATTTCGACGGACTGGACGGTATTCTCCGCGTCGTCGCGGTACGACGTCCACCGTCGTGACGAGTCACCCAGCCGGCTCGCCTCCTGCTGGGCACCGCCACGACGGGTCACGGCCAAGGCGGGCGAGCAGCCTTGTCTGCACATCCGCGCCCTCGGCTATGTGAACCGGCGCATCGAACATGCCAGACTCGGTCAAGGTCCGCCAGGCGTGCGGTAGACCGGAGTGGAACAGTTCGCACCACCCGGGGTCGGACCGGACATCGGCCCCGACGGCGCGAGCGATGCAGTCCACCCGCATCATCCACTGATGAGGTATCCGGATCCGCTCAACTGCAAGGTGATGTCGACCGGGCAGCACAGCGCACCGTGCTGGTTGCTCACCTCGATCCGCAGGTCGACCAGTTGACGCGGCGGGTCGACCGTAGTGTCCAGGCGCTTGGCCGTTGCCTGTCCCCGGCCGATCATGGTGTCGCCGGCGTAGATAGATCCGATCAGTCGCATGGAGCGGCGCAGCACCCGACTGGTCGGGCCCGCCCACTCGGTCGCGATCCGGTCGGCGAATCCGGCCAGATGCATGGTGTTGACGAAGATCGTCGGGTGGCCTTGGCGCTTGGCGTATTCGGGGTCGAAATGCCCCGGGAAGAAATCCCAGGTAGCGCCCGCATTCATCACCACCCGTTCATAGCTGATCTCGTCGACAACCTCAGGCAGGTCGACAGGAACGCTCAGCGCATCCCAATCCAGTCGGTGGTCTCCGGTGTCCGAGATCATCCGGGGTCCCCGGTCGAATCGCTCGGATTGAAGCGGAACAAGGTATTCCGGTTCAACGCCACGACCGTGCCGTCATCACGCAGGAATGTATCCAGCGTCTGAATGAAATGTCCCACACCAAGTTTGGTGGTCTTCTCGGCAGACACCGAAACCACCTCCTCCACGATGGAGAGTCGGTCGCCCTCGACGATCGGGACCAAGAACTCGGCCTCGTTGGATGCGTTCACAAAAGTCCTGCCGGGCAGCGGAACCCGGATCGCGATTGCTGCCGTCGGCCGAACGCCATCGCCGGCCCACGGCAGTGGGATCACCCAACCCATCAGCAATCCCGGCGGCGCAAGGAGCCCGCCCCACACCTGCGTTGCGAACTCGCGGTTCCAGTAGGCCGGGTTGCCGTCGTGTACCAGGGCGGCGAAATGCTGGATTCTGGCACCGCTCACCACAGTTCCGGCAGTGCGGGGTTCGGTGCGGAAGCCCACCATCTTCAGCGCGTCCTCGTATGTTCCGAACGCGCATTTGTAACTGATGTCCTCGACCATTCTTCGCCAGAGTAGTTCAGGCTGATCTAGGTGGGAACATCCGGACACCACCCTCCTTTGACTCCGAGACGACAGTGGGTCGGGCATTGGGCGCGCGCGGACATGCTGGGCCTGCTGGGTCAGCTCAGGGCGTGACCGGTATCAGCCGACCAACTGCGGACTGGGCACCGAATCCCAGGTCAGTTCCCGGGAGGTGAAGTACCAGCCGCCGCGCTCGTAGCTGAGTTTGTCCCGGAACGCACCGGTGGCCTGCAGCGTGGTTTCGCCGCCCGCGGTGTGGAAAAGGATTGCCACACAATGCTGTGTCGCGTGGACGCCGTCGACGTGTAACTCGTGGTCGACGGTGACCAGACGTCGCCCGTCGCCGCCGTCGAACGCGGCACGCAGATCGTCGAACGACTCTCCGTCGCGCACATAGGTGGCACCGGAATGCCGGAACGTGGTGATCCACGCGTCGCGGTCCCCGTCGGCGTGGGCCCGGTTGTGCCGCGCGGTCAGATCCAGAATCGCGCCGCGACCGGTCGCGGCCTGCAGCATCTGCTGTTCCTGGTAGGTCAACGGCATGTTGGTTCGCCTTTCCTGCGGTGTGTATTCATCGGCTCACTGTGTATCCGTGGCTTTCCCGGTCCCACGCCCCCGCCGTCAAGCCCCGGGCCCGCAACACGTCCTTGCGGACGCGGCCGATGACGTTCTTGGGAAGTTCATCGACGGTATCGATGTACCTGGGCACACAGAAGTACGGCATGCGCGCGGCGCAGAAATCCAGCAGCTCCACGTAATCCATTGCCGCACCCGGCCTTAACATGACAACTGACAGGATGTCGTCCTCCCCCAGCGCACTGGGCACTGCCACGGCGGCGGCTTCCTGCACAGCCGGATGACTGGCCAGCACGGCCTCCACTTCCACCGAGGAGACGTTCTCACCGCGGCGACGCAGCGAGTCCTTCACGCGGTCCACGTACGTCAGGTTGCCGCCGTCGTCGAACCTGCCCAGGTCACCGGTGCGGAACCACTCCGGATGGGGGTCCACGAGCAATGCGTCGTCGCCAGGCCGCACGTAGCCCTGACTCATCACTTCGGCATACCGGGGCCGGCAACTGATCTCCCCCACCGATCCGGTCGGACATTCGACGCCGTCGGCATCGACGATGCGGACCTCGAAGTTCGGATTCGCGCACCCGGATGTCCCCGGAACACCCTCGTAGGCAACGCCGTTGACCGCAATCGGAAATGCCTCAGTCATGCCGTACATGGTGACGACCGCGCAGCCGTACCGCTTCTCGATCGACCGGTACGACACGGCATCGATGGGCGCCGCCGAGATGAACCGCAACGGCAACTGCGCGTCGCGCGGATCGGCGGGCAGGTTCTGCAGCATGGACACCATCGCGCCCGCACCGACGAACCCGACGGCATCGTGGGAGCGCACGTCGTCCCACACCTCGCCCGGATGAAAAGCTTCGGCCAGTACCGCGGTGCCGCCGACCAGCATCGGTGCCAGCACCACCGGCGCCGCGCTCAGGTGAAACAGCGGCATCGCGGTCCACAGGGTCTCCCCCGCCGCGAACTCCCAGGCCGACACTGCGGTCGCCGCCACCGTGAACAGGTAATGCCAGGACGTGGCAACAGCTTTCGACGGCCCGGTGGTGCCGGAGGTGAAGAACAGCGCGCCGAGGTCGCCGGCAGCGGCGGGCTTCGCGGGCACCGATACCTCGCGGTCCAGTGCCGCGGTGAGCGAATCGTCAAGCACCACAACATCAGTGCTCAGTTGCGCGGCGATCTCGTCGAGGCGGGTCCGTCGCTCGGCGTCGGTGACGATTACCTTGGCCTGCGACAACTTCAGGTTGTGCAGCAGAAAGTCGCCCTTGTTGGCGGCGTTGACCGCGGCACTCACTGCGCCGATCCGGGCCGCACCGAGCCAGAAGTAGATCCATTCCGGGCACGTCGCAGTGAACAGTGCGACGCAATCGCCCTGTCCCACACCGAGATCAGCCAGTAGAGCCGCCGCGGCAAGAGAACGCCGGCGTAGCTGGGCGAACGTGATGTCCAGACCGGCCACCGACATCATCACCCGGTCCGGGAACTGCTCGGCCCGACGATCGAGCACGGCAGGCACCGTGAACTCGTCGACACCGAAATCACCCGGGCCCGGAGACACCGGCGGGATCAGGCCGGAGCGGCGGCCGGGTCCGGCTCGCCGTCGGCGGTGTACCCGAAGTCTTTGGGCGACGGCGCGGCACCGGGGTAGAAGCGGTGCGCCCAGCGACGCAGGGCCGCATAGTCATGCGCCTCCTCCGGCGCGAGGTTCGGCTTCTCCAGGTACTTCATGTTCTCCCAGGTGAAGAAGTCCTGCTTGATCACTTCCTGTTGCAGCGCAAGGAATTTGGCGGCGCGACCGGTGGGCTTGTCGCCGCTGTCGCCGGGCTCCCGCAGCGAGGCCTGGGTATAGAAGTAATCGGTGTAGTCCTCGTCGACCGGCGTCTGGCCGGTGACCTGACAGGTCTGCACCAGGTCACTGGGGAAGCGCACGATGCCCAACCCGAGCGAGTAGTTGTCGTAGATGATCTTGGCGTCGACCGGCCCGTTCGGCGTCAGCCAGGTTTTAGCCCGGCCGCCGCCGAAGTGGGCCTTGACGGTGGCGTGCAGGTGATAACCGGACACCTCAAACGACGCGGTGTTGGCCGGGTTGGCCGCCTTGTGCACGTACTGGACGTGGTATGGGTCGGCCGCGTTCTCGATGATCATCTGCGCGTGCACCTTGACCCGGTTGACCATCCGGGTGTGGGGGTGCAGCGGGTAGTACTCGTCGGTCTCCAACTCCGGCAGCACCGGCGGCTGCCAATACGGCGCGCGGCCGTGGCGTTCGTGCCAGACCAGGATGAATCCGTACCACTCGGTCGTCGGGTAGGTGCGGATGCGGACGTTGTTCTTGCAACCGATCTTGCTGTACGGGATCAGGGCGTTGGTGCCGTCGCCGCGCCACTGCCAGCCGTGCCAGGGGCAGACGATGTGTTCGCCCTCGACCGTCCCGCCGACACCCATGTTGGCGCCGAGGTGCTGACAGTAGGCGTCCAGCACGTTCACCTTGCCGGACTTGGTGCGGAAGAGCACCAATTCCTCACCGAAGTAGTGCACCCGTTTGACTTCGCCGGCGGCCAGGTCAGAGGCGAACCCGACGATGAACCAACCCGTCGGAAAGCGATAGGTGGATAGCGCGATACCGGACGGCCCGAACTCCCGTTCCGAGGGATCTTCGGCCGCCGAGTCCGCGGCCAGGTCTGAAAATGTATCCGTCACGACTTCTCCGTTGCCCACGCTTCACCGCGGTTCGACGACCAATGTCTATTTTTACTATCTTAGACATTGAACGTCAACGCGGCCGCTCATCGGGTTCAGTCGATGAGCTTCAACGCCGCCCGCGGGCACTGGTCCACCGCCGCGCGCACATCGATCTCGCGGTCGGCGGGCACCGGACCGTCGGCGATCTGCACCACGTCCTCATCGCCCAACTCGAAGATGTCGGCGGCGAGCGATTCACAGAACCCGTTGGCCTCGCACATGTCCGGATCAACGATCACGCGCATCAGATGTCCCCTTACTTTGCCGTGACGCCGACCGGTCGGGTCCCGATCACCCCGCTGGCGGCAAGGTGCGCGAGTTCCTCCTCGGTCAGCCCGCACTGATCGCGCAGTACTTCTTCATTGTGCTCGCCCAACGTCGGCGGTGGGCGACTCAGCCAGTTTTGTTGACCGGCCAGCAGCGCGAACGGCGGCGTGGGATAGAGGCCGGGTCCGGTTCGCGGATGTTCCAGCGCCTCGAAGAAGCCGCGCTTCCGCAACTGAACGTTCTCGGTCACCGAGGACGGCGAGACGACCGGTGCCACCGGGACACCCGCACCCGCCAGCCGTTCCGCCACGCTGTCCCGCGGCTGGCCGGCGAACCAGTCCCGCAACCTGTCATCGATCTCGTCGGCCCGCGCACGTCGGTCCGCCGCGGTGGACAGTCCGTCGGCTGACCAGGCGGGCGCGCCCAGCACGTCGACCAAACCCGCCCAGTGCCGGTCGTCGCACACACTGACCGCGATCCACTCGTCGTCCGGCCCCGCACACCGATACAGGTTCTGCAGCACACCGCCGTGCCCACGGTTGCCCCGCCGGGTCAGGGTCTTGCCGAAAACTTCGTATTCGATCGGCTGAATTGCGGTGGTATTCAACACCGTTTCCACCATCGGCAGCTCGACCTGCTGTCCCGACCCGGTGCGTTCGGCGAAATGCAACGCTGCCAGCACCGCGAACGCGGCGTGCACACCGGCCAGTGGATCGCAGGCACCGCGCGGGGTCACCGGCGGGGTCTCCGGCAGACCGGTCACCCAGGCCAGGCCGGCGATCTGCTCCATGGTGGGCGCGAATCCGACTCGGTCCCGCCACGGACCGTCCAGCCCGAAAGCCGGCATCCGGGCGACGACGAGTTCAGGGTTCATCTCCAGCATGACGTCGGCGGTGAGGCCGAAGTTCTCCATCACCCGCGGCGAGAAATTCTCGATCACCACATCAGCCTGGGCAACCAGCCGGGTGAACAGCCGCCGACCCTCCGCCGACCCCAAATCCAGTGTGACGGACCGCTTGTTGGTGTTCATCGCATGGAACACCCAGCCGTATTCCCACCAATCGTCGACATCGGTACGCATGCCGCCCGAGTACCGGATGCCGTCGGGACGCTGGATCGACTCCACCTTGACGACGTCGGCGCCGAATGCGGCGAGCAGGTGGGTGGCGGCCGGGCCGGCCCAGAAGGCGGTGAGGTCGACGATGCGGACACCCTGCAACGGCAGCCCGGCTTCGGGCGACACTGGTCCGGATTCCCTTTGTTGCCATGCCGATTGACCGTTCCCGTCCCCGAGTCCGGGCGACGTGCGCGGCGGTGCCGGAGCACAGCGCGACATCAGCCACGGTGGCCGCGGCTGGTGGAAACCGGCGGGATTCGCGACGAACACGCCCCGTTCGGTCATGTAGTCCATGTCCCGGACGGTGGCGCCGTTGCCCAGCGGGGCGATCGGCAGCCGGAAGAGCTGGCCGAGTTCGACGATCTCGGCGACGGTGCGCTGCGCCATCCACGGCCCGATCGCTTCGTAGATCATGTCGCGGTACTCCCAGCGACCGATCTGGAAGCGCAGCTGCGGAATGTCTTCGAACTGCGGGCATTCGACCATTGCGGTGAAGTCGAGCCACTGTTGCCCGGTGACCATGGTGATGCCGACGTAGCCGTCCTTGGCGGCAAGGATGGAGGGCACCTCGAGGGTGCGCCGGATCGGCGGCACCCGAAGCAGTTGGGAATGCAGCCATTCGCTGCTCTGCATCGCCGTGATCGCTTCGAGCATGGACAGGTCCAGGTGCTCCCCCGGTCCGCCGTGCTCGACGCGGCGACGCACGGCCAGCACTCCGAATGCCGCATACACACCGCCCATGTACTCCCCGAGCTCACCGCCGATCGAGATGGGCGGACCGGCCGGATCGCCGCGGAAGCCCGTGCACCCCGACCACGCCTGCAGGGTGAACTCGGTGGCAGCGCGATCGGCGAACGGGCCGCTCCAACCGAAATCGGAGATGGTCACGACGACCGCCTGCGGGGATCGTGCCAGCAGCCGCTGCGGGTCGATCCCCAGCGCGGCCGCCCGGGCGCGTCCGGTGGCCACCACGACGACGTCTGCGCCGGCGAGTTCGGCGCGGAAGCGCTCGGAATCGGCCGACACGGCCAGGCTGCTCTTGCCGGCATTGAGGTAACTGAACAACGGGCCGGTTGCGCCGTCCGGCACCGGCGAGCAAGTCGCGGAATAGCGCCGCAGCGGATCCCCTTGCGGCGGTTCGACTTTGCGAACCACCGCACCGGCGTCCACCAGCAGCTTCCCGCAATAGCTGCCGGCCAGGCGGTCACTGATCTCGACGACTCGCAGATCGTCGAGCGGCGTCGGCCGGTTATCGGCCCCGTGACTCACGCGGCTATTTATACCATTACTGCTAAAATAGCTAAGCCAGACGAGTTCGCGGGGTCAGCAACCGTGTACTCTCTCCTGCTGCAGGTTGCGAGGAACCGGATGACCGCTCTGGGTATTGGGCCCGACGCCCGCCGCCGGCTGTCCGCGCCGCGGATCGCCGAGATCGTCGCCGACGAGTTGCGCCGCCAGATCATCGACGGTGAGCTCGCCGATGGCGACCTGCTGCCACGCCAGGAAGTGCTCGTCGATCAGTTCAAGGTCAGCCTGGTCTCGCTGCGCGAAGCGCTACGGATCCTGGAGACCGAGGGACTGGTCTCGGTGCGGCGCGGAAACCGGGGCGGCGCGGTCGTGCACGCACCGGCCAAGACCAGCGCCGCCTACATGTTGGGACTGTTGCTGCAGAGTGAGAACGTCGTCGTCAGCGATCTGGGCGCCGCGTTGCAGGAACTCGAGCCCGCCTGTGCGGCGCTGGCGGCCCAGCGGCCCGACCGGGCCGACACCCTGGTGCCCGAACTCAAGCAGGTCAACGACGAGATGGCGGAAAACCTGGAAGACGGGCGGCTCTTCACCGAGATCGGCCGCAAATTTCACAACCTCATCGTGCGGGGTTGCGGCAACCACACCATCATCGCGGTGGTGGGCAGCCTGGAGACGCTGTGGTCCAGCCACGAACAGCAATGGGCCGACGAAAGTTCGGCCAGCGGCACCTACCCGTCGCCGACCAGGCGCCGGGCCGCGCTGAACACCCACATCAAGCTGACCGAGACGATCGCCGAGGGCGACGTGGACCGGGCACGCCGTATCGCCGGTCGGCACCTCGCCGACACCCAGACCTACGTCTTGTCCGGCCGCGCCGAACAGCGGATCTATGCGTTGTCGCCGCAAGCGTTGTCCCGGCCGCGGGACCTCCGGCGCCCTTGACCACTCGACGAACCGCTCTGGTCACCGGCGGTAGCGGTGGCATTGGAAAAGCGTGCGCCGCCAAGCTTTGTCAGCTCGACTATGACGTCGTGGTGCTGGCGCGGCGCGAAGGCCCGCTGCGTGCGGCGGCCGCCGAGGTCGGTGCCCGCGCCATCGTCGCCGACGCGGCTGACCCGGATGAGTTCGCCGCCGCGCTGAGCCCACTCGAACGCATCGACCTCGTCGTCCATGCGGCCGGCGCGCTGGGTGGAACGTACGCGCGCAAGCAGACTTTCGAGCAGTGGCGCACCATCATCTCGGCCAATCTCGACTCGTGCTTCGTGCTGACCTCCGCGGTACTGCCGCGGATGCGGCCCGGGTCGCGGCTGATCTTCATTTCGTCCTCGGCCTCGCACGAACCGATGATGGGCCGCACCGCATATTCCGCGTCCAAGGCCGGCATGAACGCGTTCGCGCGGGCCTTGGCGCTGGAGGTCGACCGCGACGGTATCGCGGTGCACCTGGTGACGCCGGGTCCGGTGGAAACCGAGATGCTGCAAGATGTTCCGTTCGAGATGTACGCGATCCAGGTGTCCGACATCGCCGAGACGGTCGCCTGGCTGGACACCGTCGACCCCTCGGTGGACCTGCCGGAAATCCGGCTCAGCGCCGTGCAGCGCGGGCCGTACGCCCGCGCCCCGGTGGTGCCTACCGAAGCCCGCCGGCGAGCAAAGGCCCAGAGAACCTCCTGATCACCGATTCACCGAACTCAGCCAGTGACTGCGGGGCGGCGAAATCGGCGAACCACACGTAGAAGCGTTCGACCCGTTGCGCGGCCAGCGCGGCGAAGTGGGCGGTCAGCTCGTCGGCGTCGCCGCACACCAACCCGGGGCTGAGGTGGCCGAAGCGTCGGGTGCTGACCTCGCGGACCTGCTCGGGATCGATGCCCGAGCGGACGAAGCCCACCATCTGCTGGACCGATATCCGTGCCGAGCCGGTGGCGTCGGACAGCCGGGCCAGCCGGTCGAGGTGATTTGCCTGCAGGTTCCACCAATCCGCGTGTTCAGCAACGAGTTTCATCATCCGCGGGCCGCTGCCACCCAGGACCAGCGGTATCGGGTACGTAGGCCGGGGATGCTGGTCCCGGGCCCAGTACTGCTTGATCAGTCCCAGGTGTCGCCCGAGCTGCTCGACCCGGGCAACCGGATCCTGCTGACCGACATCGAATTTGGTGAACTCCGCAGGCCAGGATCCGGACCCGAGGCCCAGTTCGAATCGGCCCTCCGACGCCTCGGACAGGGTGACGGCCTGTTTGGCGAGCACCGCCGGATGCCGGAAAGCGTCACACAGCACCAGATGACCGACCCGCAACCGTTGCGTCTTCGCGGCGACCCAGCCGGCGACGCCCATTGCCTCCCAGATGTTTTCACCCGGCTGCCCGGGCGCCTCGAGATGATCGATGAAAGCGATCCCATCGAACCCGCCGGCCTCGGCATGCTTCGCCCGGTCCACGATGTCGGCCACCGGTAGCCGAACCTGCGGCAGAAACAGGTACCACTCGACCATCCGACCACCTCACCATGTCCGTTTGCGCGTGGGTCGCTAGTTTACTATTTTTATTATGTTAGGGGTCTTATGGATGTTGGTCTGACGTCGGAGCAGTTGTCGCTGCGCGACACCGTGCGCGCCATCCTGCGCACCGAGTGCCCGCCCGATGCCGCCCGACAGGCCCTCGATGACCCCGAACGGTGGCGTGTCCTGTGGAAGACGGTCGTCGACCTCGGCTGGACCGAACTGGCAGCGCGTGACTCCGACGGTGAATTCGGTCCGGTCGAGCTCGCGGTGGTCCTCGAGGAGTGCGGCGCGGCGCTCGCGCCCGTGCCGCTGCTGTGCGGGGTCGGGCTGGCCGCAGGGGTTTTGCGTGCCGCGGGTCCCGCAGTCGACGAGATGCTGGCGCAGATCACCTCCGGGGTAGTCGCGACCCTGGCCGTGCACTCCCCCGGTGTGCGGCTACCGGGCGCACCGATGACATTTCAGGACGGCCGCGTGCACGGACGGGCGGTCGCGATACCGCACGGTTCCCGCGCGGAGTTGATCGTCACACTGGCGATCTCCGACGACGGGCCGGTCGCTGCCGTGGTGCGCGCCGGTGAGGGGGTGACCATCCGGGCCGGCGAGTCCACCGATCCCGCCCAACCCGTCGCCGACGCCGATATCGACGCGGCACCGGCGGCCGTCGCACCCGTCGACAGCATCGAATCCGCCCTGGCCGCACCGTTGGTCGCGGTCGCCGCCGACCTGATCGGGGTAGCGGGCGCAGCCCTGCAGCGGTCCATCGAGCACGCCAGGACGCGGCGGCAGTTCGGCACCCCGATCGGCGCGTTCCAGGGCATCAAGCACGCGCTCGCCGACAACTACGTCAGCCTCGAGCGCGCCCGCAGCCTCACCTACGCCGCCGCCGGGTCGTGCTCCTGGACCGCGGCGGCCATGGCCAAAGCGGCGGCCGCGGATGCCGCCGCCCAGTGCGCGCGCACAGCGGTCCAGGTGCACGGCGCGCTGGGTCAGACCTGGGAACACGACGCCCACTTGTTCGTCCGGCACGCCTGGCAGAACGCGTCGCTGCTGGGTGACAGCCGCGCGCTGTACACCGAGGTGGGCCGGCGTCTGGCCGGAGGCGCGCCATGACGGTGGTCGACGAATTCGGTGCGTGGCTGACCGATTTTCTGCCCGGCGACTATCACGACCGCTATCGGGAGTACCGCTGGGACATAGCGCTGCGGCGCGACTATCAACGGGCCGCCTTCGAGGCCGGCTGGATACAACCCACCTGGCCGCGCGAGCACGGCGGGCGCTCACTGAGCCTGCGCGACGCCATGGAGATCCGCATCGAGGCGGCACTGCGCAGTGCGCCCAAGCTACCCAACATCGCCGGGCCCAACGTTGCGGCGGCGGGCATCCGCCAGTTCGGCACGCCCGAACAGATCGAGCGCCTGCTGGTTCCCGCGTTGCGCGGCGACGAATGGTGGGCCCTGGGCATGTCCGAACCGGAGGCCGGGTCCGATTTCGCCGGTTTGCGCACCCGTGCCGTGCGCGAGGGCGAGGTGTTCCGGGTCAACGGCCACAAGATCTGGACCACCCAGGCCCACCTGTCGCGGTGGTGCACCCTGTATGCCCGCACCGACCCGGACGCGCCGAAGCACCGCGGCATCTCCTGCCTGATCCTCGACCTGGAGTCACCGGGGGTGCGGATCGAGACCATCCGGATGGCCTCGATCTCCGACGAGACGTTCTGCGAGGTCTTCCTCGACGACGTCGAGGTGCCGGCAGCCAACCTGCTGGGTCCGTGCAACGGCGGCTGGAATGTCGCGCTGGCGTCGTTACACCATGAGCGGCAGATGATCTGGATCATGAACTGGGTCGAGATCAAACGCGGGCTGGCCTCCATCGGCGACAACCCGGACGTCCACACCGAACTGGGCAGGTTGCACGCCGACGCCGAGGCGCTGCGGGCCACCGGCTACCGCGCCCTGGCCAACGAACTCGCCGGGCGGCCCAGCCCGGAGGCCGACACCATGAAGCTCCTCGGATCGCTGACGCTGCAACGGGTCTGGGAGTTGAGCGCAGCCGCGGCCGGCCCGGCTTCGAGCTCGGACCCGGACCTGCTGTTCGAACGCCAGGATGCGCTGGCCGCCACCATCTACGGTGGGACCTCCGAGGTCCAACGCAACATCATCGCCGAGCGGGTGCTCGGGCTGCCGAAGGGATGACCACGATGGACTACGATCTCGGTGACGACGCCGGTGAGCTGCGAAACCGGTTGCGCCAGTTGATAGCCGACCACATTCCGGAAGATTTTCTCGGCGCCTGCACCGACGATCCGGACGACCTGGCGACCACCGAGTCGTTCTGCAAGCTGTTGGCGTCCGAAGGGTTGCTGGCGCTGGCGTGGCCGAAAGAACATGGCGGCGGTGGCGGTTCGATCTGGCAGCAGACCGTGCTGCGTGAAGAGATGTGGGCCAACTACGAGCCGCGTGGACCGCAGTACATGGGCATCAACTGGGTCGGTCCGGCGATCATGCGGCACGGGACGGCCGAGCAGAAGGCAAAACACCTGTCCGGCATCGCATCCGGTGAGGTGATCTGGTGTCAGGGATTCTCCGAGCCGGAAGCCGGGACCGACCTCGCCTCACTGCGCACCCGCGCCGTGCCGGACGGCACCGGTTGGCGCATCGACGGGCAGAAGGTGTGGACCTCCTACGCCCGGATGGCGTCGTGGTGCGTGCTGGCGGCCTGCACCCACCCGGATGCGCCGAAACCCAAGCGCCTCAGCCTGTTTCTGATTCCGATGGACCGCGAAGGGTTCACCGTGCGTGGCATCCCGTCGATGCTCGGGCCGCATCACCTCAACGAGGTGTTCCTGGACGGGGTGCCGGCATCCGACGACGACATCCTGGGTGAGCCCGGTGACGGCTGGCGGGTGATGCGCGAGGCGCTGGCGTTCGAACGCGTCGGCATCGCGCGCTACGCCCGCTGCGAGGCCCTGCTGGACCGCATGCAGACCGCACTGGGCGATGACTGGGACCGGTTACCGGAATCGATCCGCAGCCGATGGGTGCGGGCGCTCGTCGATCTGCGGGTGGCCAGGCTGATGGCTTACCGCGCGGTGTCGCTGCAGGACGATCCGCAGGCCGGCGCCGCGGCCAGCGCCGCCCGCATCGCCACCACCACCTGCGATCAACTGGTCGCCGAGCTGCTCTTCGATGTGCTGGGACCCACGGCGCTGGACAGCGGCGCCACCGCCGCACTGCACGGCGCGGTCGACGACCATTGGCGCTATGCGCAGGCCGCCACCGTCGCCTCGGGCACCATCGAAGTCCAGCGCATGATGGTGGCCCGCGACGTGTTGGGAGAGCGCCGGTGAATACCGAACTGCCGCAGGATATCGCCGATTTCGCAGCGGTCGCCGCCAAGCGGCTGACCCGGTTGGGGGGGCCGCAGGCGGCACTGCGCGCCGAAACCGACGACACCGTCCGCCATGCGGCGCGCGACGCTCTGGCCGAACTCGGTGCATTCGACCTCGACGTGCGGTCGGGGACCGACGACCTGCTGGCTGCCGCGGTGTTGTGCCAGGTCGCCGGGGCGGTGGCATTGCCTTACCCGCTCGTCGAGGAACTGCTGGCGATCGACGGCGCCCGGCTGGCGCTGGTCGACCCCGCGGCTGCGCGCATCGACCACGGCGATCTGGCGGGCACCTGGATCGCCGCCGATCTGGACGGCAACAGCTACCACGCCCGGCCGGGAACCCGCGCGGGTGCCAAGCTCGGCCCCTTCCTGGTGCCGGCGACCTTGAGCGCGTGCGAGGGACCCGGCGAAACCGTGCCGGCCGCCGACGTTAACCTTCATCTCGTGCTGGGATCATGGCGGATTCTGGGGGCGATGCAGCGGGCGCTGGACATCGTCACCGAGCATGTGCAGGCCCGGGTGCAGTTCGGCAAGCCGTTGGCGGACTTCCAGTCGGTCCGATTCGCCGTCGCGGATGCATCGGTCGGGGTGCGCGGACTGCACGAGCTGACCAAGTACACCATCTGCCGACCGGAATCGGTTGCCATACGGACTCTTTCGGCGGACGCTCTGGTACTGCGGCTCAAGGCCGCCGAAACCGCACGGCAGGTGTTGCGCGCTGCGCACCAACTGCTCGGGGCGCTGGGATTCTGTGACGAATCCGACGTCAGCGTGCTCGACCGGCATACCCAACCGCTGATCCGGTTGCCCGCGGGGCCGGAGGCGCTGAGCCTGCGGCTGATCGCCGATGTGCGCGAGGGACACTTCGAAACGCTGTTCAGCGAGCGGGCCTCGGCATGACCACCCAGCCCGCACCGTCGGATGCGCCCATCAACCCGTTCGCCGACGGCGTCCCCTTCAGCGCCAAGCTCCAGCAATTGGCCGAGCAGCAGCACGATGACCCGGCGGTGACGGTGGTCGCGCTGGACGGCAGCGCGGAAACGCTGACCTTCGGCGAACTCGACGCCCGCGCCAACCAATGGGGACGTGCACTGGCCGCCCGCGGTGCCGGGACCGGTTCCTTTGTCGCCATTGCCATTCCGAACTCGGTGCACCTGGTGCTGGCCACGCTGGGCTGCTGGAAGATCGGCGCCGTTCCGATCCCGATGCATTGGGATCTGCCCGAATGGGAACGTAACCGGGTGCGCGAAGTGATCGACCCGGTTGTCGTGGTCGACGACACCAGCCGGTGGGAACTCGACGCAGTGGCCGCGGCCGAATCCCAAAGCCCGCTGCCCACAGCCGTTTCCCCCACCGCGAACGGGATCTGCAGCAGCGGGTCCACCGGAGTGCCGAAGGTCATCCTCAACCTGGCGCCGTCGCTGTGGATTCCGCAGCAGGGAGAGCCGTTCCTGTCGAACTGGACACCGGTGGCCAAGCCGCAGCGGATCATGGTTCCGGCTCCCATGTATCACACCAACGGATTCGCGACCTTTCTGATGCTGCTGGGCGGCGACCGCCTGGTGATCCTCGAAAAGTTCGACGCGCCACTGTTTGTGGACACCATCGAGCGTTACCGGATCACCAATTTCACCGCCACCCCGACCATGCTGGCGCGGGTGGCAGCGCTGCCCGACATCCGGCAGCGCGACCTGTCCAGCGTCGTGTTCATCCTGCAAGGCGCCGCGGTCATGCCGCCGGCACTGTTGCGCACCTGGTTCGAATTGCTGAGCCCCGAGCAGATCATCACCGCCTACGGCATGACTGAGAATCTTGGACTCACGGCGCTACGCGGCGACGAGTGGCTGACGCACCCGGGCAGCGTGGGACGTGGTTTCCGCGACACCGAAATCCGGATTCTCGGCGCCGACAAGAAGCCGCTGGGACCGGGCGAGGAAGGCGACATCTACCTGCGGGCGGCGATGAGCGCGGGATACCGCTACCTGGGCGGCGCACCACCGCTGCCGTCCACCGACGACGGCTTCCGCTCCGCCGGCGACATCGGCCGTCTCGACGAGGACGGTTTCCTGTACATCACCGACCGGCGCGCCGACATGATCGTCAGCGGTGGGGCCAACGTCTTCCCGGCGGAAGTGGAATCCGCCCTCTCCGGGCACCCCGACATCGCCGACGTCGTCGTCATCGGTCTGTCCGACGCGCAGTGGGGCCGCCGGGTGCACGCCGTCGTACAGGTATCGGCCCATGCCGGCGAGCCGCTGACCGAGCAGCAGGTGATCGATTACGCCAAGAGCCGTCTGGCCCCCTACAAGGTCCCCAAGACCGTCGAGTTCGTCGACGAGATGCCCCGCACCGCGGCGACGAAGGTGAATCGCTCGGCGCTGATCGCGGCGCGCGAGGGCGGTGACGCCGGTGTTCCGGTGAACCACACTGCCACTGACAGCGGCTAGGTGAAGGCCCGAGTGTCCAGGTAGAGCGGAAAGAACGTCTCCCACATGACCAGGCAGGCCAGGAACCACGCGATCGGCGTGTTCAGTTGGAGCGAGCCGTATGACGAGATGATCGGACGGCCGCGTCCGGCATGGGCTCTGGCGTCCACGAACACCCACGCCGCCATGGCGACGATGATCACGAGCAACTCGACGAGTGTTACGACCACGGCTTTCACGGCACCCCCTGTTCATTCCACGGCGTCCTGATGGCTATATCAGAGCGCCGCACCTCAGGCGCGGCATTGAATCCCCCCGGGCTCAGCCGCGCGACATCCGATCACTGCGTTTGGTATCGGCGAATCCGTCGGCGATAGACGCGGCCAGCTCGAGAAACGCCTGGCGGGTCCGGTTGGCCATCAGGTCCAGCACCACCTCGGACCCCTGTGCCAGGTGGTCGTCGAACGGGATGACATGGACCGACCGGATACGCGTCAGAAACTGGGCGGCCAGCTTGTCCAGATCCACCGACGCTTTGCCGGGGCGTGCGGCGCTGATCACCACCGTGGCGTTGGGGACCAGATGCCCCCGACCGTGATGCTCCAGCCAATCCAGGGTTGCGAACGCGCTGCGGGCGGCGTCGATGGCGGGCGAGGCGACCAACACGATCGCGTCGGCTTCGTCGAGGACGGCCGACATCGCCGAATGCACCAGGCCGGTGCCGCAGTCGGTCAGGATCAGGTTGTAGAACCGCTGCAGCAGCCGAATCACCACGCGGTAGTCGGCGTCGGAGAACGCTTCCGAAGTCGCCGGATCACGCTCGGAGGCAAGGATTTCCAGCCGGCTCGTGCTCTGCGACGTGTGTCTGCGAATGTCGGAATACCGAAAGATGTTGTCGTCCAACAACAGGTCCCGCACTGTGGACCTACTCTGATCAGGCCCGCGCTGTGCCAGGGTGCCGAAGTCAGGGTTGGCGTCGACGGCGATGACGCGGTCGCCGCGGATGGCAGCGAAAGTGGACCCCAATCCGACGGTCGTCGTGGTCTTGCCGACACCGCCCTTCATCGACAACACCGCGATGCTGTAGTCGCCGCGCACCGGTTGACTCACCCGCGCCACCAGCTTCTGGCGCGTGTTCTCCAGTTCGGATTCGCCGGGGTTGAGACCGGTGAAGCGGTGCACCACCCTGCGCCAGCCGCGCTGCGGCAACGGCCGGGCGCGGCGCACCAGTCCGAGATCGGTGTGCGACGGGATGCGCGGGTCGGGAACGCCCGGCTGCGGAACCGGTGCGCTGGGGGCGGCGCGGGTGAACGGTGTCGCGACCGGCGGGGATGCCGGCGGCTGCAGCCTGGGGTCCGCGGAGGGTTGGGCCGGCTGTCGGGCGACGGCGGGCGGCGGTGCGGCCACCGGCGGCGGCACCGGCCGCCTGGGTAGCGGGGCCGGACGCACCGGCGGTGCCACCGGCGGCTCTGCGCCCGCAGCGGGCCGACGCGGCGGACCCGGGCGCACCCGCGGCTGGGGCGGCAACCGGAAGACGGCCGTGCTCTGCGCCATCGGGCCGGGACGCGGCGGCGCTGGATCCGGCGCGGCCTCAGGCTCTGAGTGCGCCTTCGGTTCCGGTTCCGACAACTCAGTTTTCGACGACTCCGGTTCCGACGGCTCCGGTTCCGACGACTCCGGCTCCGACACTTCCGGTTCTGCCGGCGGCGCGGGCGGCAAAGTCATCACCTTGGTGCCTGCCGACATCGGTCCCGGCGGCGCCTCGTCGACGTCCGATCCGTCGGATTCCTCCGCCAGCTTGGCCTGAATTGCTTGTACGGGGATGGGATTGGTGTCCGCGTCGCTGCTGCGCTTGAACCCGGTCCTGGGTGCGTCGGATTGGCTCACTATCGCGTTCTCGAAGTCAGCTGGCCGGTGGACATGCCCAACACATTTCCCAGCGCAGCGCGCATGTCGCCGAGCTCGATGCGCATCAGTTCGGTCTCGTCGAGATCTTCGACGCTGACGTCCGGGCGCTCGCTGAGCCGGTACTCCCGCTCCTCCTCGGCCGCTTCGATCACGTTGCGGACGAACCGCCCGTTGCCCACCAGATCGACATCGCGGCGCAACTGCCCGGAGTCGTCGGCCGATTGACTGTCGTAGAGCACCGTGCAGGCGGTCACCAGTTCCTCGTAAGCAGGTTTGGTGAGCTCAGAGTCGCGGGTCTTGGCGATCAGCCGGCCGATGTCGCCCAGCTCGGTCGGGGTGTAGGAATTGAACCGGATCCGTTTGGTGAACCGCGAGGCCATCCCCTCGTTGGAGGCCAAGAAGCGGTCGATCTCTGCGTCGTAGCCGGCGATGATCACCACTAGCCGGTCGCGGTCGTTCTCCATCCGCGCCAACAGCGTGTCGACCGCCTCCCGGCCGA
Organism: Mycobacterium sp. IDUB_28; assembly: GCF_055419285.1. NCBI lineage: Bacteria > Bacillati > Actinomycetota > Actinomycetes > Mycobacteriales > Mycobacteriaceae > Mycobacterium > Mycobacterium sp. IDUB_28. Next base: position 63,396 of record NZ_JBVAXK010000005.1, read on the forward strand.
AGGCGTCGCCGCCGGCCAGCCCGGTCTGGATCAGCGTGTAGGCCTCGTCGATGAACAGCACGCCGTCCATCGCGGTGTCGATCAGCGCCGACGTCTTGATCGCCGTACTGCCCAGATGTTCTCCGACGAAATCGGCGCGCTTGGCTTCGACCACGGCGGGCGTCTTGAGCAGTCCCAATCCGCAGTAAACCTGGGCCACCACGCGAGCGATCGTGGTCTTGCCGGTTCCGGGTGGTCCGGTGAAGGCCAGGTGCAGGCTGCGCGCAGCCGCGTTGAGGCCCTTGCCTTCGCGGACCTTGGCCAGCTTGGCGGCCGACCGCAGCTTGGCCACCTGCAGCTTGACGTCGGTCAAACCGATCTGCCGGTCCAGCTCCTGCTGCGCCGCGCGCAGGTACTCGTTGCTGCGCTCGTTCATGCTCTCGACGTCGACTTCCCGGGCACTGCGGGCGGTGCCGGGATCCCACTTGTCCGTGCGGGAGTCGATGTCGTCTTTGCTGGTGATGATGAGCCGGAATTTGGGATCGTGCAGCGCCGACGCGTTGGCTTCGAATCCCGGCTCTTCGCTGTAGATCCGCTCGAAGATGACCCGGGCTTCGGCCTCCTTGCCCATCTCGCGCAGCGTGAGGCCCTTGCAGAATTCGGCGGCCCGGCCGGCAGCCGGAATCGGACCGTCGATCGCCTGGTCGAGGCGCCGGATGCCTTCACCGAACAAGCCCATCTGCGCGCACGCCGAACCGACCATCAGGTGTGCTCCAGCCGCGATGTAGTCGTCGCTGAACGAGGACGAATTAGCCAGTGCGGCAAGCACATCGGGCCAGCGCTGGGTGGTGAAGTGCAGCACGGCCCGCACGTAGGCGCAGATCTCGGCGGAATCGGCGTCGCCGTCGGGCATGGATCGTCGCATGGTGTCCAGCTCGTCGAGCACCCGCTCGGCCTCGTCGTAGTCCTTGCCGGCGATCATGCTGGCTGCGTAGCCCAGCCACACCTCGGTGAGCGTGCTCAGCGTGTAGTCCAGGTACAACCCGGTCTGGAAGCGGCCGGCCAGCGCGTGCCGGGGCAGCCCGAGGCGACGCTGCTCGCGGTACAGGTTGTCCTTGCTGGTGCGCCAGAGGTTGTAGATCACCTCGCTGCTGGTGTCACCGGCGGCGGCACGTCCCAACCACGCGTCGCTCATCTGCGGATCGTGCTCGGTGGCACGTTTGAACGCCAGGGCCGCGTACTGCACATCGCGGTCGACTTCCAGTCCGTTGACGGGAATGCCCAACGACAACACACCGGCGTCGAAGACGCGCTGGGCATCCCTGGTGCCAGGCATCTGCTTGATGTCCTTACTACTAGCGACTACGAGCTAGGCGAAAGTCGCGCGAATGAGACCGCTGCCGGTGGTGCGGATGACGGACCGCACAAATAAGCACAAAACGTCCTTTCCCCCACACCTGGCGATAGGAAGTTATTGTACCGATCTGACGGGTTTCAATATCGCGCCTAATGTGAGGACACGTGCCCCCGGAACATCCGCAACAGCGAGCGCAACCGGTTCGGTCTCGCACCGGCACCATCGCTGTCGTCACGACCGAACGCGGGCTCCCGACGGCGCTCAAGATCGACCGCAGTGAACTGGCCAGACCGCCGCAGGAGTTGGCCGGCGAGATCCTGGCGTTGTGCCAGCTGTCGGCACTGCGGTCTCAGGTGGCCTACCGACGCAGCCTGGTGGACAAGGGCTTCACCCCCTCGGTACTGCGCGAGATCGGTCTGCCGACCGAGGACGACCTGGCGCGCGCCGAGCTCGAGCTGTTCGGCGACGAGGACGACGACAACCCGACGACCTGGCTGAGGCCGGTATGACCAGCCTGGCCCAATCGGTGATCGCGCGGGCCATCAAGCAGCGCGACCTGTTGCAGTCGATGACCGAGCAGTCCAAGACGATTTCGGCGCGGGTGACCAGTCGCGACCGCGCGGTAAGCGCTGAAGTCAACGGCCTCGGCAGCCTGACCGGATTGTGGCTGGGACCCCCCGCCAGCCGGTTGGATCCCGATGCGCTGGCTTCACTCATCGTCGAGACCGCGCAGGCTGCAGCCAAGGTGGCCATGGAACGCTACAGCTTCTTGTTCAAGGAGTTCAGCACCCGCATGGACGAGCTGCAAAAGGCCCCGCTGGTGCGCAGTGACGGCACCGTCGTCGAATCGGATTAGCCCCTTTTCCTGCGCTTATTGCACACGTGTGAATCGCGGGCGTGACGAGAGTCTGCTTAAAATTCGTGCGGTTTATAGCTGACCCGGGTGCTTATCGTGAAACGACCAGCGCTGGCGGACCGGGGACAGCGGGAAATGGGGGAAGAGATGCCGACGCCATTCGAGATGCAGCCCGAGTTCATGGCAGTTCTCACCGACGCTCAGCAGGCCGCGAGCGCGGCGATCACCACGGCGTTCGGCGCCGTCACGCCCGCACAGATGAGTTCGTTCTCGATGGCGCTGGGCCCGATCGCAGTGGCGAACATGATCCCGGCAATGTTCGAGTCGACGGCGAACAACGTCGCCAGCGGCATGATGACCGCCGCCAAGCACGGATTGCTGGGCGCGGCGACGCACATTTCGCACGCCGCTCAGTCGAACGTCGACGGCACCGTCGAAGCCTAGGCGGCGCGCATGGGCACCACCGACCCGGCGCCGCCCGGCCAGGTCGATCCCGCGGACTTCGACCATCTGCCGGTGGTCAACCAGCTGGAGAACGACCTGCAGGCCTGGCTCAACCGTCCGGTGCAGGACATTCTGCATCAGTTCAATCTGGGTCAGCTCCCGCCCGGCGGCCCGCAGTTCCCCGACGAGGCGATCCCTGCTGACCTCACCGCAGCTCCCGGCGGCATGGGTAACAACTTTGCCGGCGGGCTGCTCAAACCCGTCACCGACATGCTCGGCACCCTGGGCCCGGGCCTGTTCCAGGGCCTGAATCCCACGCAGATGTTCGGCGGGATCAGCCAGGCCTTTCAACAGGCCGCCGGCGGGGTGCAGCAGGCGCTGGGCCAGATGATGGGCGGTGCCGGCGGCCAGGGCTGGTCCGGCGCCGGAGCCGGCGCCGCAGCCGCGAAGACCGGAGAAACCCTCGCCAACGGGGCGGCCGTTGCCGCGCAGGGCACTGCGCTGGGCGGCGAATACAGCGCCGCCGCCGCCAACGTCGCGCAAGGGCAAGCGCGCCTGCTGGAAATCCTGCAGCAGTGCCAGCACGAGCTCGAGGCACTCTCGGCCGGGTTGCCGTGGACCGCGCCGAACATGGTCGAGTCAGGTGCGCGAGCTAGCGCGCTGGCCACCGAAGCCATCACTGAGCTGGAGAGCACGCTGACCAGCCAGGCGGCCGCCACCACCGCGACCGGTGCTCCCGTCGCCGTCGCCCAGGGCCCGCAAATGGCGATGGGGATGCTCGCCCCGATGTTGTCGGTGGGGATGAGCATGATCGGTCCGGCGATGCAGATGGGCATGATGCCGCTGACGATCGGGATGCAGGCGGGCACTCAAGCGCTGCAGGCCGGGATGCAGGCCGGCACCGGGCTGGCCTCCAGCCTGGGGCAGGCAGCCCAAGGCACCGGTGGCGCTCCGGCTGCATCAGCGCTGGGGCACACCGGCCGGATGGTCGGTGCTCACCCCGGCGGTGGCGGCCACGGTGGCGGCGGCGTCGGCGCCACGAGCCCGGCCCGGGCCACGCCGTCTTCGCCCATGGTGCAGAACGACAACACCAACACCGCGGCCATGGCGCGCTCGCTGTCCGCCCGGCCGACCGCCGGCGCGGCCGGAGTGGGCGCCGCAGGCATGATGGCCCCCGGTGCTGCCGGCTACGGCGCCCAGGGGGGTAAGGCAGGCGCGGGCGGCAGCCACACCTCGGCCGCGTTCCTGCACACGACGGATCAGGGTGGAGAGATCGTTGGCGATCTCGGCACCGCCAGCCCTGCCGTGATCGGCGATCCGACCGCCCACCTCGACGACGACCCCGACATCAAACTTCGGATTTAGGAGCACAGAAATGAGCGACAACAATCGGCTGTCCATCCGACCTGACGAGCTGACCGAAGCCACCCGGCAACTCGATGAACTCGCCAACCGCATGCAGCGGGTGATGGACGCCGAGCGGCCCAACCTCACCGCTGTCGCCTCGGGCCGCGACGAGGTCTCGCAGCGGGTGGCGCACACCCTCAATGAGGTGCTGGGGTCTTTCACCAAGGCATCCGACCAGGGCGCCAACGCGATCCACGAGGCGTCGGCGGCGTTGCGTTCGCACTCCGGCCGGATGGCTGAGGCGGACCTCGCCGACTGACCGACCCGTCGCTTGTAGCGGCGGCACTGAGCCACTGGAAGGGGGGGGCCGAGAGTATGGGATTCACCAATGTCGTCTGGGAAGCGCGCAGCACCGAGCAGCTTGCGCAGGATCTGACTGAGGGCCCCGGGCCGTCCTCGGTCGGCGAAGCCGGCGCCGCATGGATTCGGGTAGCCAACGAGTTCGCCAAGGTATCGGCCGATTACGACCGGTTGATCGAATCCTTCCAGGCGGCCTGGGAGAGCAGTACGTCCCAAGCCGTAGCGCGCAAACTCGAAGCCTTCGGTAAGTGGCTGCAGGCGGCCAGCCTGAGCGCCGCGGCGAACGGACGGCGCGCGGAAGAAGCTGCGGTGGCCAACACCGTCGCGATCCTGTCCATGCCCAGCGTCTCCGAAGCCGTGGAAGCCAAGGCGGCCCAGGACATGATGGCGTCGCTGTCGGCCTACAACGGCGCGATCCTGCAGGGCAGCTTCGCCGAGTTCGACGAGGCCGCGTCAGCACAGCAGGCGGATGCCGCCGCTGTGATGAATCGGTACGAGGAAGCCTGCGCCGAACTCGCCGAGCCCTGGGAGCAGCCGGTGCCTCCGCAGATCACCAATGGCGCCGCGCTGAAGTCCGAGAGGGAGGGCAGGTCCAAAGGCGGTTCCGGCAGCGGCGGTGGCGGTGGCGGCGCACCGAGGCAGCTGTCACCGATGCTGGCCAGTCCGGTCGCCCCGTCCAAAGACCCGGCGCAACTGCGCAAGACCACCTTCTCCGCCGATTCGTCCAGCAGCGGGATGGGGCGCGGCGGCGGGGGCTACGCCCCGATGGGCGCCGGCCGGCGGGACGGCAGCGGCCAGTCGTACGAATCGTTTCGCGAGGCCGGCGCCCTTGAGGGCGCCGGCGAGGCGGGTGCAAGTCTGTCCGACAGCGGCCAGTCGTGGCTGCCGGCCGCGCAGCAGAGCGACGCCCCGTTTACCGTCTCGCACGTCAGCTGGGGCCCCAACACTGCGATTTTCGACGACCTGGCGGCCCCCGAGCCACAGCACGCGGAGGGCTTCGCCGAAGAACCCGAACGGACCTTGCAGCAAGTCTCTGACCGGTGGGTCTCCCCGGCGGTCATCGGCGCCGAGCAGGAGGTGAGCCTGTGACCACCGCGGTGTTGTCCGGGTTCACCCTGACCGATGACGAACTGCAGGTCGTGGGAGCGCGAGTCGGGATTCAGGGTTTTCCGGCAGTCTTGGGAGTGCACCCCCGCTATGGCACCGTCGACGCACTGGACGCGGCGTTCGATGCCGCCACCCGCAGCCTCGCCGCCCGGGGCCTGATCCTGGACGGCAACGTCGATCCGGACCTGGTCCCACTGCTACGCGCGCTGCGCCGGCCGGAGCGGGAATTGGCGATGCGCCTGGTGACGCCCGACGGGATCGCCCGGGTGAGCGTGGTTCGCTGCGGCAACATCGGTGTGCTGGCCCGGCGGGTGGGCGATCAGATCACCCTGCGGCCGGCCGACGGCGCGGCAGACCAATCCTGGGCAGCCCGGGCCCTGCTCAGCGCGCTACCGCGAGCCGAGGCCGCGCAGCTGGTTCCGGTCGGCGCACCGACGGAGTCGATCAGCCGCAATCTCACCGGGACGCACGACGCCGCACAACTGGCCGACCGGGTGCGTGCCCTGGGTGCCGAACCGCGCACGGCCATGCTATTGGGCTCGGCACTGGCGTCGCGGATGGCGTTCGCCGAGATCGTCTACTACACGCTCTGCAGTGACCAGGACCGGATTTCGCGTCGGCCGGCTGCCGTCGCGGTGTTCTACACCAAACGAGGCCGGCTGGTGGGAGCACCCAGCGCCTCGCCGAGCGGCCAACTGTGGACGACGCTCAAGCCCGGATCGGACCACGCGATCGGGCAGGCGATCGGTCAACTTGTCGAGTTATCGGCGGACCAATGGGAGGCGTCATTGGCTTAGCGCGATACGTCCACGAAATAGAGCCACCGTGTCCTCGTTGGTGAGGGCACACGGAAAGGGAGAAACGTATGTCACATCCTTTTGAATTAACCGAAGACGCCGATCCGCACGTCAAGAATATCTTCGAACACCTGCAGTCCACCGACCAGCTGATGAAGAAGATGGACGACGAAGTCACGCAGATGGTGGGGCTGAACTGGCACGGCAACCAGGCCCAGAACTTCCACGGCCGGATGGTGGAGCATCTCGACCACATTCGCACCATTCAGCAGCAAACCGATGCCCTGGCCACTAGCTCCATGCAATACATCCAGGACCACCGCAACGTCGACGCGTAGAAAGTCAGGTAACAACTCATGGCATACGGCATCAAATACAATTTCGAGGCGAACTTCAGCACGTTGGACGCCATTCGGCAGATCACCTCGGATGCGGAGAACATGCGGACCGAGATCGACGGTCTCTTCAACGCGCTGACCTCAGGGCCCTACACCGGGCACGCACCGGAGGAGATCAACGCGCTGCGGGTGCGCTTCTCCAACGAGATGGACGAGATCATCCAGGACCTGCACGCCACTCAGGTTCGTGCCGTCGACCAGAACCAGCTGGTACAGGATCTCGACAACCAACAGGCCGCCAACATCCTCGGATGAGGCCGGAACAAGTCTAGAGGCTGAGGCCCGGGCTCGTCTTCGACGAGTCCGGGTTTCCACCGTTCGGGCGACAGATCCACACACTTCCGGTCAAGTACGACGTCTCGACCACACGGCGCCCAGGTGCACTTTCGTGTTGTCGAATTCGCGAACAACGGACAGCAGAGTTTCCGGCGTTTGTCCGCCGGCGAGATCGCGCCTTCGACTGAGCCAGTACGCGGCGACCGCACACACCACGCCGGGACAGCTATGCCTGTTCCGGCGCGCCGCCCCGCAACCGCCCGAAGTTCTCAGATACCGACCCGGCAAGCTCCAGGTAGGCCTGCCTGGTCGCGGGCCGCAGCCGGTCGAAGTCGACGTCGGCCCCCTCGGCCAGATGAGGGTCGAACGGGATCAGATGAATCGACCGGCAGCGCGTCTGGAAGTGCTCGTACACCTTGTCCAGTTTGAGGGCCGCCGACCCGGGCCGGGAGGCACTGAGCACCACGTGCGCTTCCCGCACCAGCCCCGAATGCCCGTGCTGCACAAGCCAGTCCAACGTCGCCGAAGCACTGCGTGCGGCGTCGATGGCCGGCGAACTGACCAGCACGATGGTGTGCGCCAGATCCAGCACCGCCGACATCGCCGAATGCATGATGCCGGTGCCGCAGTCGGTCAGGATGATGTTGTAGAAGTGCCGCAGAATCTCCACCGTGCGTCGGTAGTCATCGGCGCCGAACACCTCTGAAACAGCTGGATCCTGTTCGCTGGCAAGCACTTCCAACCGGCTGGTGGCCATCAGGGTGTGATTGCGGACGTCGGCGTAGCGGTTGATGTTCGGATCCGACAACAGGTCACGCACGGTGGAGCGGGTCGACGCGTCGCCGACTCGTTCGCCCAGCGTGCCGCGGTCGGGATTGGCGTCCACGGCGATCACCCGGTCGTGGCGCACCGTCGCCAGTGCCGAACCCAGCCCGAACGTGGTGGTGGTCTTGCCGACTCCGCCCTTGATCGACAGCACAGCGATGCGGAAGTCGCCGACGATCGGCTGCCGAATCTCGGCAAGGAGATGTTCGTGCCGACGTTCCTTGCGCGACGCCCCCGGATTGACGTGCCCGGACGTGGCTTTGTGCACCGCGCGACGCCAGCCCGACGGCGGGGCGAACCGGTCCAGATTGGCCACCTCGGCCTCGTCTATGGGCGGCGGCGCGCGGAAAGGCTGATAGCTGGGCGGTGGGCCCACCGGCGGTTGAGGTCCGCGGGCCGGCGGCGGGCCCCCGGGGGCACGGGGCGGCGGGCCGGCGACCGGTCTCGCGGGCCGTTGGGGCGCGGCCGGCGGGAGGCGCTGACCCGGCGGAGGACCGGGCCACCACGGCGGCGGAAAGGGGCCGGGCGGTAGCGGAGGCGGAAACGGCGGCAGGGCGCCCTGCCGCGGCCGGGCGGGCGGTGTCGGCGGCGCCCGCGGTGCAGGCGGGGGTTCGGTTGACGCTGTTGTGTTTTTGACCACCTCAGTTCCCGACGTGGTCGAAATCGGCATCTGCCACGGCGGAAACTCCGGCTGACGCTCCGTCGAATCGGGTTCTGTGCCAGCTAGATTCGCTGCCGGTGCGGCAGTGTCGGATTCCGCGGGCCGCGCCTCGACTGTGGAGTCGGTCTGGGGCGCATCGCTTTGCGATGCCGACACCTCGGCCATCATGTCGGTCCAGTGCCATTCCGTGGGCGTAGGATCGTCGGCGGCAACCGGTTGTTGCGACTCCACTTCGGGCGCAGGGATTTCCGTCGGCAGCCACTCCTCGACACGTGCCGTAGCGTCAGCCGGGGGCACGCGGTCGTCCGGTTCTTCCGCCGCCGCTGACGAAAACTGAGCTCTCTTGGCCTGCATTTGCTCGAGTAGCGCTGCGGCCCGCAATTCGATTTCGTCGAGTGCACCGGCTTCGTCGGGCCTGGGCTCCTCGGGTGCCAACGACTCAGGAGTCGGCGACTCGAAACTCGCTTCCGTCGACGGCGCAGGCTCCCACCCATTCCCCGTCGACACTTCGACCGGCGGCTCGGGTTCTGACGGTTTGAGTCTCGCCGCGGATTCGGGCGCTTCGGTCCGCTGCCGGGAATGGCGACCGAAATGGGCGGACTCGTCAACCTGACTCACTGCGGGGGGCGGCGAGGACGCTGGATCCGTCGGCGGCGGTGCGGGCACCGGTTCGGTCGGCACCGCGGCTGTGTCCGACGCAGCCTCACCGGGACGGCCGGCCTGCACGCGGTCACGCCGCACCGCCACCCGCCTGGTCTGCTGCTCGGCCGGCTCCGGCGCGGGGGCGGGTGGGTGCGCGACGTCCGGTTCGGTTCCAGAAGCAGGGACCGGATCAAACCTCGGCGGGGCGGCCGCGGGCGGTGACGGCGTGCGTTGTTCGACGGCGGGCACGTCCGTCGTCGACGAGCCGCGGCCATTCCCACCCGCCTTGTCTTCGGCCCGGTCCCTGCCCTTCGTCTTGTCCCGGTCGCGCTCTTCGCGACCGATCGGCACGCGCCGCCGCTGGGTCTCGCCGGTCAGCCACGGGGGATGCGCCAGTGACCCGCGTTCGTCGTCAGCAGGCGTTTGCCTGGGCGATTGTTTCGACACTGTCCTCCCCCTTCCCCTCGCAAATTCGATTCCGCGCCGTTCTCAATCCTACGTAGCGCGAAACGGTTAATTCAGGTCGAGATTCCCACAGCTTCGCGCGCCGCACGAATGGCGATTCGTCAATTCGCCAGGTCGGTGCGCCCGGAGTCAGCCGACCTCAACTCACGACGGCGTCTTGCCACGGACAGCGCCCCTGCCACTGCGGCCAACGCCACCGCGCCGACGGTGACCGACAGCACGATGATCTGCGCACGTTGACTGCTCGGGTCACGGCGCGGTCGCCCGGCGATAGGCCGCGCCGCTTCGGGGTTGGGCATCTCGCTTGGCGTCGGCAGCCGATAGGTCAACGCTGCGACGGGGTCGATCACGCCGTATCCGGTGGCCTCGTTGGGGCCCGCACCCGGAGTGTGGGCGGTCCGCTTGATCAGATCGATGATCTGGCCGGCGTTCAGCTCAGGGAACCGGGACCGAAGCAAGGCCACCAGACCCGAGACGAAGGGGGCCGCGAAACTCGTGCCATTGATGGGCGCCAAACCCTGCTGACCCATGACAGCGTTGATCAAGCCGGGGCCGTTGGAGTCCAGCGAGATGATTCGTTCCCCCGGTGCCGCCACGCCGACCCACGGACCGCGCAGGCTGAAGTCGGCCGGCTCGCCGGATGTCGTCAGCGCGCCGACGGTCAACACGTAGTCGCTGAACCAGGCGGGACTGGCAACGGTCCGCACCGAATCCCAGCCACTCTTCAACGGCATGTTCGGATCGGGCATGGCGTTTTGGATCTTGCAGAGGCCCTGGCTGTTGAAGTTGCCCGCCGCGGCCACCACCACCACGTTGCGCTCGAACGCATAACGAACCGCGCGGCCGAGTTGGACGTCGTCGAGGCCGCCTCCTACCGGGCCGCACGCCACTTCCGACAGGTTGATGACGGTCGCGCCCAGGTTGACCGCGCGGGTGATCGCGTAGGCCAATGTCAGGGTGTTGCCGTACCCGGGCGAGATGGCGTTGGGGTCGTTGGTCTGCCCAGAGCCGCCCTCCTTGACGCCGTAGACGGTGCTGTTCTGCCGGATCGACAGGATGGTCGCCTCCGGCGCCAGGCCCGCGAAGCTGTCGGCGGGACTGGGGACCGCCGCAATGATGCCTGCCACCAGCGTGCCGTGCGCGTCGCAGTCCTGCAGCCCGTCGGTGTTCGACACGTAGTCGCCGCCGCCTTCCACGGCCGGCAGCCGCGGATGCCGGTTCACGCCGGTGTCGATCACGGCGACCTTCTGTCCGGCGCCGCGGGCGAACCGCCACGCATCGGGGTAGTTGAGCATGGCTTCGGCGCTGGTCTGCAAGGTGAAGTCGGTCTGGGGCAGCACCCCGGTGGGGACTCCGCAGATCGCCTTGAGATCTGTCGGCTCGACGGGTCCCAGCGGTCCATTCGGCGGCGGCCCCGGCTCCACCACCGGCGGGCGGATCGCCTGCGCCGCTGCGGGGTTCAGCGCCGCGATCAACAGCAGCGCGCCCAGCACCGCGGCCCCGCGCCTCATCAGAATCCCAACCGCTGGTAGACGCCCACCACCCACAGCGCCAGCGGAATCAGCGAACCCACGGCCAGGTAATCCAGGTAGGCCAGCAACGTCGCCGCCCGGGAAAACGGACCACTGCCGGACTTTTTCAAGCCGGACAGGGCGCCGCCCAGCGCAACGGCCAGCAGCACGCCGAGCGCGACCTCCGGCATCGGCCGAGTTCCGCCTTGCGCCGTCACACACGTGCCGATCACCAGGGCTACTGCGGGCACGGCCAGCGCAGCACGCTCGAACCCAGTGGCATAGACGCGGCTGCGCAACGCCAACACCGCCGCACCGGCCAGCGCGAAGACGAACTCCGGCCAGTCCGCTGTCGGCCCGCCCCGCACCAGCAGGAGCACGTAAACCGTTGCCGCGGAGGCGAACCCACTCAACAGTGCGGCGCGCGTGACAGCCGCCGACTTCGCTCTGGTCCACACCTGCTCGGCTGTGGGCATCATGGTGCCCGAATCGCCCGTCGTCGGCGCGGACGGCTCGAAAGGATTCTGGAAATCCCAGTCCTCGCGGTTGGTTTCGACGGCCACGGTAGGCGTCTCGAACCGGCCCAACCGCGTCGTCAGCCGCTGCACACTCAGGCACATCAGGATCGCCGCCACCGCAGCGACCACGAAGACGATGTCGCCGCGGACGTGCGACGCACGCACCGCCAGCGCGACCCCCACCACACCGAAGAGCAACCCGACCGCGACGTACGCCCAGTGGCCGGTGCCGATGATCCGGTCGTACCCGAGGCAGCACACCAGCACCGTCCCGCAGGCACCGGCCAGCCCGTAGTCGCCGTACCGGGCCAGCAGCGCGAAGGCGATCCCGACGGTAATCGGGATCGCCGCCCACCCGAGCGCGGCAGCAACATCGTCCAGGCCGTAGGAGCGGTGCGCCAGGGTGGCCCCGCCGACCAGCGTCAGAGCGACGGCCGCGGCCAGCACGACGATCACACTGCGGTTGGCCGCGGCGATCGGGCCCACCACGCAGTAGGTGATGGCCAGCGCTGCGAGCTGCAGTCCGACGAACGACATCCAGCGCGCCGATCCCGCTCCCCAGGCGGCGTGGGCGGTCTTGTTCAACCGCCCGACGGCGTCCACCACGTCGTCGTAGAGGACCGGCGGCGACAGCGCCCGACGAGCGGACAGCCGCAACAGATCGCCACTGACGACACCGGCGTCGCGCAACGTCTGGGCGGGTTGTAACACCGTGCCGCCGTCGAATCGGCTCAGCACCCAGAATGTCCGGCGCTCGTCCTTGGCCGCCGCGTCCCCGTCCTGTTCCTTGTCCCGGGAGCCGATCAGCCGCGCCAGATCCGCGACGAACCCCGATACCGGCACATCCAGTGGCAGTGCGATGTCCAGTTGCGTCCGCCCCCCGAACACCGAGACGCGGATGTGCTCGGGCGCGGCCGACACCACCCGCAGTTGTCTGAGTTCGCTGACGCCGGTCACAGGTCCGGCATCCTGGAAAGCTGGATCACGCCACTCTTGGTGGACCGGGAGACCAGCATGCCGCGACCCGGCGGCATCTCGGTGGCCCGATAGCCGAACAGCGCCCCTTCGTCCTTGGTGCCGCTCATCACCAATCCGTTGCACGACAAATCCTTGAGCCGTCCGATGAACTGGTCCATCATGGCCCGTCCCGCTCCGCCGATCCGGCGGGTGACCGCCACCCGCAAGCCGATATCGCGTGCCTGGGGCAGGAATTCGGCCAGGGGACTGAGCGGGCTGCTCATCGGTCCGGTGGCGACGAGGTCGTAGTCGTCGACCATCACGAAGATGTCCGGGCCCGACCACCACGAGCGTTCTCTGAGTTGCTGCTGGGTGATGTCGCTGGGCGGCAGCCGATCCTGGAGGGTCGCGGCCAGTGCGGTCATCAACTCGGCGCAGGATTGCGATGCGGTGGCGTATCCCCCCAGGTACTCGTTGGCCACCACACCGAGCATCGAGCGGCGGTAGTCGACCAGGACGATCTTGCACTGGTCGGGCGTGGTGTTCTCCATCAGCCCGGTGGCGATGTTGCACAGCAGACTGGTCTTGCCGCATTCGACGTCGCCGAACGCCACCAGGTGCGGCTGGGATTCGAAATCCAAAACGACAGGCGCCAATTCGGCTTCGTTGATGCCGATGGCGACACGTGCGGCGTCCAGCATTCCGGCCGATCGCGCCGCCCGCACCACAGCAGCACGATCCAGGTTGTGCGGCAGCATCCGCACCCGCGGCGCCTGCCGGTTGCCATAGTGCGCGCGCATCGCGTTGACCGCACTCGATACGCCTTCGGGCAGATCCTCGACCCCCGAACTGGAGTCCAGCCGCGGCAACGCAATCAGGATGTGCAACCGCTCGTGACTGATACCCCGGCCCGGCCGGCCGACCGGGATCAGCTCGTTGAACCGGCGGCCCACGTCGCTGTCCAGCGCATCACCCAGCTTCAACTCGATGCGGGTGCCGAGCATGTCCTTGACCGCCGAACGCATCTCCATCCACCGGGTCGCCGAGATGACCAAATGCACACCATATGAAAGACCTTGCACTGCAAGCGAATTCAGTGTTGGTTCCAGCATCTCGAAATCGCTTCGGATCGACGCCCAGCCGTCGATCACCAGGAACACATCGCCGAACCTGTCCTGGCTCAACGGATCGGCGGCGGCGACCTCCGGCGACAGGGCTGCCAAATGCGCCTTGCGGGCTCGGAAGTCTCGCATCGACTCGATACCCAGGTCGCGGAACCGCGACTCGCGCGCGCGCAGCACGCCGGACACCTCGGCCACCGTGCGACGGATCGCGTCGGCATCCATCCGGCCGGCCACCCCGCCGACGTGCGGCAGATTGGCCAGACTGCTCAGCGTCCCACCGCCGAAGTCCAGACAGAAGAACTGCACCTGCTCGGGGGTGTGCGTGGCGGCCGCCGACATGATCAGAGTGCGCAGCGCGGTGGACTTACCCGACTGCGGCCCGCCGACCACCGCGACGTTTCCCTGGGCGCCGGACAGGTCGACCATCAACACGTCGCGGCGCTGGTCGTAGGGTCGGTCGACCACCCCCACGGGCAGCCACAACCGGCCGTCCAAATTCTCCGGAGCCGACCAGTTGGCGTCCGCCAGCAGCTGGTTGACCGCCGGGCTTTCGTCCAGGGGCGGCAGCCACACTTCGTGGGCCGGCCGACCGTGGCCCCGCAGCCGCGACACCACCACGTCGAGCAGGGTGATCTTGCTCGGAGACATCGGCTTGGCTTCGGCAATTTCCGGATCCGCCGTCGGGGTGACCGACACCTCCTTCTTGACCGGGGTGGCGGTGAACAGTTTCGGCGCCAGCGCGCCCAGCTGCCTGCCGCGACCGGTTTGCGCCCGGCGGGGCCGCACGTAGTCCCCGGAGACATAGCAGGTGTTGAACCGAATCGGTTCGGACGCATCGCATTTGAGGAAGGCCGAGCCCGGCACGCTGGGCAGGTGGTAGGCGTCCGGCACGCCGAGAACGCTGCGCGACTCGCCGGCAGAGAATGTCTTCAGGCCGATCCGGTAGGACAGGTGCGAATCCAGTCCGCGCAGCTTTCCTTCCTCGAGTCGCTGCGAAGCCAGCAGCAGGTGTACGTGCAGCGACCGGCCCAGTCGGCCGATCATCACGAACAGCTCAGCGAAATCCGGCTTCTGGGAGAGCAATTCGGAGAATTCGTCGACGATGATGAACAGTGCCGGGAGCGGTTCGAGTTCGGCGCCACCGGCTCTGGCCCGTTCGTATTCGTTGACGTTGGGGAAGTTGCCGGCCGATCGCAGCAGCTCCTGACGGCGGTTCAGCTCTCCGGCCAGCGCATCGCGCATCCGGTCCACCAGGATCAGTTCGTCCTCGAGGTTGGTGATGATCGCCGCGATGTGCGGCACCCCATCTAGTCCGAGAAACGTTGCGCCACCTTTGAAGTCGACCAGCACCATATTGAGCACGTCGGGTGAGTGCGAGGTGATCATCGATAACACCAGGGTGCGCAGGAACTCCGACTTGCCCGAACCGGTGGCGCCGATACACAGGCCGTGCGGGCCCATCCCGGATTCGGCGGACTCCTTGATGTCCAATTCCAGCGGCTGACCGTTGGGCGTGTAACCGATCGGCACCCGCAGCCGTTCCCGTGGTGAGCGTTTGCGCCAGACCTGCTCAGGCACGATTTCGGCGGCGTCGGGAATCTTCAGCAGTGCCATCAGTCCCGGGTCGGTGGCCCGCGCATCGGCCTCCAGATTCACGATGTGGGCGGCACTGGCCAGGCGGTAGCGGCCGATCCGGCGCGCCGTCGCCTCGGCTTCGGCGACGGTGATCGTGTCCGGTGTGGCGAACCGTTCGACGCCGACCGCGGTGCTCGCACCGACGCTCTCCCCGTCGGCGTCCCGGTCCACCACCAGCGCCAGGCCGCGCCGGTTGGCCGCCGCGTCCGAGCCGTTCAGGTCGAGCAGGGTGACACTGTCCAACCCGGCATCGGTGACCAGGCGCTCGGTCCCGGTGATGTAACCGTCGTCGATCACCACTACCAGTTGTCGCAGACCCTTGGTCGGCTCGGCGTTGCGGCTGAATCTGCCCCGCTCCCCCAGGTCCGCGGACAGCGAGCGCTCCAGCAGTTCCAGGCTGGGAAACAGCAGGCGCATCGGGCCCATCCCGTCCCGCGCGGTGGCGTGCTGCGCATGTGGCAGCCACTTGACCCAACTCCAGTTCTCGCCGTCGGGGTTCGCGGTGACCACCGCGACCTGAACCTGGTCGGGGCCGTGGAAGGCACACAGCTCCAACACCATGGACCGCACCAGCTGCCGGGCCAGCTTGCGGTCGCCGCCGAAGGTGATGGAGGGGAAAGCCCGCAGGGACACCGCCGTGGGCAGGGCGTGCACCACCGAGTGGGTCTTGACGAAACGGCGCAGCGCCACCGTCGACACCGGTTCGAGATCCTCGGGCGGCCCGGTTTCCGGTGCCAGCAATCGGGTGGCCAATCGGTGGGTGCCGATGCCCACCCGGACATGGCACCAGTCGTTGTCGGTGATCCGCCGCTCCCACATCCGCCGGGTGCCGGCCACGTCGGCCAGCGCCCGCGGGTCGGGGTGCGACCACTCCAGGGCGGCGCGCTGACCCTCGCCGGTTTGCTCGGCGTCGTCACGCAGGTTGGCCAGGTAGCTGAAGTAGTCCTTGCGCTCCTCGTTGAGTTCGGCCGCCGCTTTACCGGTGCGGCCGCCGCCGCCCATGAACATGCCGGCCATCGACATGATCATCATCATCGGGAAGATCAGGAACATCGGATTACGCGTCAGATCCCGGCCCCCGACGGTCACCATCAGCGCGATCATCCCGACCACCGCGACGATCATCACCAACGGCAGCAACTTCGTGAGCAGGTTGCCGGGGATCACCCGGGGCACCTCCGGCGGCGCCTGCAGGTTGACTTCCCCGCCCGGCATCCGCGGTGGCGACACCCGCAATCGGCGCACGAAACCCTGCGTACTCAAACGGTCTTTCCCCGAACTTCCCGAAACTTTTAACCGGCTTACCGAAATAGGCTTGAGACGTCCAAAGGTATGGTCACCAGCGAGTGACACCACCCGCAGGAGGCCCGATAGCGATGACTCTACCGCCGTCGCTGTCGGAATTAGACGCCGAATCGGAGGCCGAGCCCACGCTCAGCCGCGTCACGCTCGTGGTCGGTGACCTGCGGTTGGACTTCGGTCTGCCGGCCAATACCAGCATCAGCGCGTTCATCGACGACGTCATCGACATCGCCAACGAGCAAATCGCCGCGCACCCCGCCTCGGACACCGGACTCGAACAGGTCGTCTTCGACACGACCGAGGGAAAGTGGACCCTGGCGCGCCTCGGAGACGACGCGATCGACCCCAGCCGGTCCCTGTCCGAGGCCAATATCTACGACGGGGAGCTGCTGGCCATCCGGGAGATCGACCAGCCGCGGCGCCCGATGTTGTTCGACGACGTCGCGGACGCCGGCGAGCAGGCCCGGAATCCGTTCACCGCCTGGTCCGCCCGCGATGCGCGGCCGATCACCTTTTTCGGGGTGGGCCTGACCGCCGCCGCAGCCGTCGCATTCCTGCTGCCACGCCACGCCGAACGGATCTATGTCCCGGCGACCGCGCTCGGTATCGGGGTGCTGACAGTGATCCTCGCGTGCGTGATCGCGCACCGTCCGGGGCGTTCGGAGTGGGTGGCCGCGGTGGCCACGCCGCTGCTGTTCGGCGGCGCGCTGTATGTGGTACCGGACGGCTTCGGGGTGACATCGCTGCCGATGGCTTTTGCGCTGACGGGCCTGGCGTCGCTGCTGATCCTGCTGGTGACCGGCCGGGGCCGCACCCTGCACACCGCGGTGATCGCGCTCGCGGTGATCGGTGGCGCGGCCGCCGCGGTTGCGCTGCTGTGGAATCCGCCGCCCCGCGCGATCGGCGCGGTGCTGGCCACGGTGTCGGTGATCGTCGTCTACCTGTCCCCCCGGGTGACGATCCTGCTGGCCAAACTCCCGGTGCCCCGGGTGCCGACGGCCGGGGAACCACTCGACGACATCGAAACCCAGGGTGGGACCACCGTGGAGGGCGTCAACGCCGTCGGCAAACAGGTCATCCCGACCGAGGAGGGCATGACCCTGCGGGTGCGCCGGGCCAGCCAGTACCTGACCGGCATCCTGATCGCAGCCGCGCTCACCGCGACCGTCGGCTGCTACCTGGCGGTCGACGTCAGCAACGGATTCTATTGGCAGGGAACAGCTTTCGCTTCCGCTGTGGCCACCGTACTGTGTTTGCGGGGCCGCAGCCATCACGATCTGGTGCAGTCCGCCACGTTGATCGGCGCGGGCCTGTCGATCGCGTTGCTGACGATCGTCAAGATGGCGGTCGGCCTGGACGGTTGGGAATTGGACGCGACGCTGGCGTTGGTGATCCTGATGGTGCTGCTCGTGGCCTGCGGCATCGTCGCGCCCAGGTTGGAGTTCTCCCCGGTGATGCGCCGCCAGGTCGAGATTCTGGAGTACCTGGCCATCGTGATGGTGTTCCCGCTGTGCTGCTGGATCGTGCGACTGTACGCGGTGTTTCGCGAACTGCGGCTCTGATCGCTCAGGACTTCGGCTGCTCGACCTTGGACCCGCGCGGGTCGGCGGCCATCCCGTCGTGTGCCACCAGCGCCGCTTCCTGCGAGAGTTCCGGACCGGCCGGCAGCAGGGCCACGACCGGCCACGGCGCGAACTGCGGCACCTCGGCGTCGAGGCGCGCGTCGTGCACCCCGGTGACGCCCAGCGCCGCGGCCGTCGGCAGATCCTTGAGGTGATAGCGCACGCCGGAATCGGAGATGTAGAACAGCTGCCCCATCGCCCGGCTGTCCACCTCGCCGCCGGTGGTCTGGACATACTCACCGGTGCCCGGCTTGATGTACACCGAGTCGACGCCTGGACCGTTGCCGTCGGCGGTGGCCAGGCTGACGGGTTGCGCCCCCTCCGGAATCGGGAGGCGATGCCCGATGAGCAGGTGCACTGCTGCCTGGGCGGCGGAGTTACCGCGCTCCCACGCCATGCACACCACCCGGTCGGGTTCAGCGTCCACGATCTGCGGCGACACACTCGGGTAATGGTCCAACGGCAGCGTGTGCACAATCGGCAGTTGACTCACCACCGCCGGCGACACCTCATGATTCCCTTGTGCCGCAACGTCATTGGGATTGCTGTACCGGATGATGTCGGCGGCCGCCGATGAGATCGGCTGCAGGCCGTCGGCCAGCACCACATAGAGTTGCTCGCCCCGCGAGTCGACTGTTTTGACGATCGAGCCCACCGGGTAGGTGGGGAAACCCGGGACGACGCTGCCCGCGCCCTCGATCGTCACCGACCGGATCGGCGCAACCAATGGGAAGGTGTTCAGCAACGCGACCGAGATGGGACGTACCTGCGCACGCTGCAGGTGCAGGGCGTTGATCACGACGGAGTCCGAGGGATCGATGACCGCGCGCACGCCGTCGAAGACGAGGTAGACGGTGTCCCCGGAGCGGACGAGCAGCATCTGGGAGGTCGATGCCCGGCGGATGTCGTCGTCGAGGGTGAGGTCACCGGCGACGACCGCGGTCTGCACGCTGGCCAGTCCGACGTTCTTGGACACGTCCGGAGTGGTGACCGCGTCGCACACCGTCCACCGCGACGTGCGCAGGTCCGCGCCGGCGTGAATTCCGTTGGGCGCTCCGATGATTCCGACCATCGGTCCACGCGGCAACTTGTTGAGCCATTTGTCGCTGACCGACTTGGCGGGATCCGGTTTACCCGTGATCAACCGCGCGGAGGCCAGATTCAGCACCGGATGCAGGCGATCGCCGATGCGGACATACAACCCGCCGTTGGTGCTCAGCAGAATCTGGGCATCGCCGATGTTGGGCGACGGCTTGAAGAAGGCCAGCACCCCGGCGGCCCCGGTGATCAGCACCGCGATCACCAGACCTACCAGCAGCGAACGGATCTGCCCGCGCATCGGGTCGTGGATCATCCGGGAGTCGGCGCGGATCAGCGCGTGCTCGAGTCGGCGAATCAGGAATCGATAGCCGTTGACCTGCGCGCGCGTCGTCACTTGCGCAGGCATGTTCACCCCCATCAGCGTCGGGCAAGCACCGAGCGTGGATAGCGTATAACGCCGTCACCAGCTAAAGCCGCGCGGATTTCCGCCCGCAACACTGGATAGGATCCGACTGTGCCGCGTCGTGCAGGGACGCGCCCGGACCCGGGTGCGCCGTCGGAGCCGAACGAACTGCGGTCGACGATCGACATCGGCGCGCAGCGCTTCCTGCCGTTGCCCGACCTGCTGGTGCTGCAGCTGCTGATCGCCGCTGGGACGGTGACCGCACCGGCGCTCGGGCTCCCCGGCTGGCAGGGCAGTCTGGCCGGGCTTGCGGTGGCGCTGATCGTGGTGCTGCGCTTGCGCGGCACCACGTTGCCGCGGTTGCTGGCCCTGCGGGCCGGCTTCTGGCGACAACGGCGGCAACGGGCCCGGCGGACGAATCATGGGGCCCCCTTCGATGTCCCCGGTGCCGAGGGTGCACTGATCGGATTCCGTTGGGACGGCAGCACTTTGATGTCGTTGCTGAAGATCGAAGAGAACCCGCAGGCCATGACCATCATGGAGCCGGGCACCACGGTGTCCGGGGAGACCGTGCCGGTGCGGGCGCTGGTGGACTGTCTGCAGCAGTTCGACATCACCCTGGACTCCATCGACGTGCTCAGCCAAGGCGCCCGATCCCAGGGCCACAGCCAGGTGGCCGCGGTGTACGACGCCGTGCTGGGTCCGCTGCCGGCGATCGCCCAGCGCCACGTGTGGATCGCGATCCGGTTCGACCCCTCCCGGTGTGCCGACGCGGTGCGCCGCCGTGGCGGCGGACGGGACGGGATCCTGCGTGCGGCCACCACCGCCACCCGCCGCGTGGCCAACCGACTGACCGAGGGCGGCCTGCGCACCCGGGTGCTGACAGCCGCCGAGATCGGTCAGGCGACCAATCAGCTCACCGACGGGGTGGACCTGGTCACCGTGGAAGAAACCTGGCGGACCTGCCGCGAAGGCCGGTTCCGGTTGCGCAGTTTCGCGATCAAGCCGGACATGTTGACCACGGCGGGACTCGGACTGCTGTGGACCATTCCCAGCTACTCGACCACCATGAGCCTGTCGTTTCGGCGCGAGCATCCGAGCGGTCCGGTCGCGATCCGCGGATTGGCACGCTTCGACACCCACGGCAGGGCCCGGATCAACCTGCGCGGACTGACCCATCTGCGGGGCAGGCAGTATGCGGCACTGGCGGCGAGCCTCCCGGTGCCAGCGCCGCGGCAGCCGATCGCCAAGTGGGCCTACTCCAGCACGGACCCGGACCGGGACTTCGCCTCACTCTGCGTACCGGCCTCCGGTTGCGGGCAGGTGATCGGAGCCGACGAGGACGGCCGGGCGGTGGCGCTGGCGCTGTTCGGTCCGCAGATCCGGCGCGTGGAGATCGCCGGCACCTTGCACCTGGCCCAGCAGGTGGTGTTGCGGTCGCTGGCGCTGGGCGCGCACGTGTTGGTGCATACGCGGCGTCCGGCGCTGTGGCGCACCATGGTTGACGAGGTGGACGATCACGACCTGCTGTGGGTCGCCGACTTCAACCGGGGTTCCATGCAGGCCGGAGCCGACCGCAATTATTCGGTGGAGATGTTCGACGGGGTGACCGAGCAGTCCGTGCGGGTCGGCGTGACCGCGATCGTGGTGATGCCCCCCGGGGCTGCCGTGACGGCCAACGCCGACGTCGCGCTGGAACTGCTGGATCTGCGGACCGACACAGTGCAGGTCAGCACCCGCGCGGGCGCGTCGGTGGTCACCATGGTCGCGACCGACGAGGAGATGCGTTACCTGAAAGCGTCTTTCGCCGCCGAGGACTAGAACCGCGGTCCGCGGTGCCGTTTTGCACCGCTGCGGTGCGCTAGCGTAAATCGAGGTCACCCCGGATCGGGGCAGTTCAAAGGAGTGATCATGTCGTACCCCTCGGGCGGTTACCACGCGCCGGAGCAACCGGGCGCATCCAGCGATTACTCGCAGTGGGTCGCCGAACCGGAAACCGGCGCCAAGATGTCGCACCGCGCGCTGTCGCTGGCCGTCGCGGTGCTGGGTCTGTGTTCCTACCTGGTCAGTTTCGGGCCGATGCTCGGCGTCGGTGGCATCGACTGGGACGTCCGGTTTCCCGCCCTGGCCGGCCTGTTGGCGGCATTCGGGCTGCTTCCCCGGCAGACGCCGGCCGCGAAGTGGGTGGCGGCGCTGGCCGGGGTGGGGTTCTTGGACGCCTTATCACGCGGAGTCGTGGTGCCCGACGGCGTCGAACCGGGTTGGGCGCTGTGGGTGGTGGTGGTGCTGAACGCGGCGCAGACGGCCGTCGCGGTGGGCGCCGTGCTGAACCAGCCGGCCCAGGCCGACCCGCAGCAGGCGTGGTACGCGGCCTACGCCGAGCAATATGCGCAGGCCGCGGCGCAGTACTACGGGCAGTATGCGCACGAGGACGACGGTGCGGCCGAATACCAGAACGGCTCCGGGCAGGCCCATCAGGTGCAGCCCGCGTCGGCCACCGAATCGCGGCGGGCCGCGCAGAGCGCCAGCTATGCGGAATTCTTCGGCGGCCCGGCCACTGCGCCGACCGGTGCGTCGTCGACCGCGCCCGTCGCGCCGTCCTCGGGACTGCCCAACGTCGGCCACTCCCCGCAACCCGCGCAACAGCAGACAGTGGCCTTCGAGACCGGCTACCGCAGCTCGCCGTAGTAACTGCTCAGCTGACGGAGAGCTGCCCGATCAGGGTGGTGAGCACGGCCGCGACATCGTCGGGAACGGGGCGCTCGGCCTCGGCGTCGGCCAGGACCGAAGCCGGCAGGCCCGCGGCAGCCGCAGCTTCTTCCAGGCTGAGTTCGGCGCGGTGCCGCGCGCCGTACAGGCGCTGGCCCAGCGTGGCGTTCGGCGAACGCGCGGCCCGGTCCATCACGTCGTTGTAGGCCCGCCGGACGGTACTCAACGCCAGTACCACCGACGGGGTGCCCTTGGTGTTGCGGGCCGCATTGGCCGCGAGGTTCTCCAGCTTGCGCAGGTCGGCGAGGATCTGCGTGACTCTCGGCGCGAACGCCGGGTCGGCCGGGTCGGGCAGCTCGGCAGTGGCCGTGCTGATGGTGTGCATGGCCAGTTCGACGGCCTCGGCCAGCAACGGAGCCCGCACGGTGTCGGTGAGCACCTCGGTGGATTCCTCGGCACCCGAAGGGACTTTGCTGGGGACGGTGGCCGGCGCCGCGATGGGCAGCACCGCCGAGCCGCTGCGAATGCGGGCGATGGTGCCCGGGCTCCATTGCAGGGCCTTCTCCAGCTTCGCCAGCGTGGCTCGCCGCGGCCAACTGCGGCCCTTCTCGAAAGCGATCAGCGTGCCGGCGTTGATGATCTTGTCTTTGGCCAGGCCGCGCTGGGTGATCTCGAGTTCGTTGCGCCGCGCCGCGACGGCCTGACCCGCGCGCGCCACGCCGGGATCGTCGGCCTCCCACCACTGATCTTCGTCGGCGTCGGGCAGCTCGATCACGGTGGTGATGTCCCGGGCTGTGTCGGGCACCGAACCGGGTGACAGGGTCACCGGGAAGCCTTGGGGGTTGGCCAGATGGATGGTGGTGGTATCGGTCACCTGCACCGAGCTGCGCCGCACGCCGTCGAGGTACATGCCGTTGGTGCTGGTGTCGATCGCCTGCCAGCCATCGTGATGTGGTTCGAGGCGCAGGTGCCACCGGGAGATCCGGTCGTCGGGGAGACGAATGGTGGCCGAGGCGTCCCGACCGATGACGGCGACACCGGCCGACGGGTCCAGCATGTGCTCCTCGTCACCGAGCCGGACCACCAGCGCCGTCGCGGGCACGGTCTGGTCAGGTGTCACTGCGCCACTCCCCCGGCTTGGACTCCCGAAGAATCGGGCATCGTCGCTGCAGCCTTCCTTCAGCACTGTGGGTCGATGCTACATCTTTCCTGCTACATAACCTCGTTCGACCCTCGAATCGCTGCGGTTCTCGGGTGCAATCGCGTTCGCGATGGCGGTCTGAATGCAGACCGTGCCACACCGCGCTACGCTTCGGGACAGTTCGATGCCACGGTTGTCTTGTAGTACACACGTAAAATACCGCTTACCTCAGTAGGCGCTACGTTTTAATTGTTGCGATATGCCCCGACTTGTGATTAAAGTCGTCGCATCGAGGGGTTGTTACAGGAGTCGGGAGGAAAATCATGACCGCAGCGGTTACGCCGTTGTCCACGCCGCTGGACGAGTACGTGCCGGTGTGCAGCGTGGACCCGGATCGGTGGACAACCTGCGAACCCGACGAGGAAGCCAAGGCCCTGTGCCTGAGCTGCCCACGCCGGTGGCTGTGCGCCCGCGAAGCATGCCAGGACCCCAATGTGGAGGGGCTGTGGGCCGGTGTGGTGATCCCCGAGTCCGGGCGCGCGCGCGACTTCGCCCTGCGCCGGTTGCGGGCGCTGGCCGAACGGGGCGGCTACCAGGTTCGCCCGCGCCGGCGTGGCCGGCCCCGCGGCTCCCGGAACTGACGCCTGATCGCGGCAAAATGCTGCGCATTTGATAGTTGGCGGGCCTTTACACTAGCCGCACAGCAGCGGTCACCTGGGGGACATCGTGAGCAATTTCGCAGGCCTGTTCGGGAGTAGTGATCCCGGAGGTCTCGATGTGGACCGCTTGCTGTCCAATCTCCAGGAATTTCAGGGTGCGGCAGCCCGTTCGGCGCAACGGATGGCGATCGAGACAGCCGACGGATGGTCCACAGACGATCTCGCGCACGTGTGGGTGAACGCCCAGGGCGTGGTGGTGCAGGTGGAGTTCGACGAGACGCTGTTGGCGCAGGCGAGTGGCACCGAGGTGGGTGCCGCGGTCGTGCAGGCCGCGCAGGCGGCGGCCGCCCAGATGCGCGCCAAGACCGATGCCTTCCAGGCCGGCCTGTGGCAACAGGTCGCGCAGTTCGGCGTCCCGCCCGTCACTGACGTCGAAGAACTCCAGCCGTTGCAGCCGCAGGTGCCGCTGTCCGCGCCCGGCTCCCGGGAGCGGCGCACATTGGCCGAAGAGCTCGACGCCGAGGACCATCAGCGCACGGCCGCTCCAGCCGCCGACCCGCCGGACTGGCAGCTGACGATTCACGACAACGACTGAGCCGAAGGGAAGTTCACCGCACATGGCAGGACAGTTTGAATACGACGACACCACCGCACGCGCGGGAATCAGACAATTCGACGAACTCGGAAATCGGCTCGCTACCCTGATGCGCAGCGTGAATGCGGAGTTGTCCGGTGACTCGCCGTGGTCGCACGACAAGATCGGTTCGGCTTTTGCCGGGAAGTTCGATCCGGACCGCACGAGAACCCTTGGCAACGCCAAAGATCTCGCGCAGGGGGTGGCCAGCGTCGCACCCGCACTCACCGAAGCCGCCAACACCATCGTCGCAGCGGATGGCGGGGTCGCCGGCTAGCCGCCGGCACGGGAGCCGGCCTGATGCTGGGCGCGTAAGCCGTGGGTATCGAGCTTCCGGGTTGGTTGCGGTGGGTAGGCGACCTGATCGGCGAGCCGTTTCCGGAAGGGGACGAAACCGCGTGTCGGCGACAGGCTGACAGGTGGCGGCACTACGCGGACGAGTTGACGCGATTCAAGACTGATCTGGACGCCGCCACCCAGTCGACCCTTTCTGGATTCACGGCCGGCGAGTTTCACGACAAGCTGATCGAAGGGCTCAAACCCTATGCGCCGACGATAGACCAAGTCGCAGGTCAGATGAGACAACTGGCGGAGGCGGTCGAAAAGGCGGCCACTGAGATCGAATTCGCCAAGCAGATGTTCATCGCCAACCTGGTTGTGCTGGCGGCGAGTCTGACCGCGCTGCTGGCGTCGATCTGGATCAACTGGACGGCTCCCGCGCAGATGGCGGCACTGATCGCCGGCGCCGAGGCAGTCATTTCCCAGATCATTCGTGCGGCAGTCGCGAAAGTGGTGGGAGAAGCAGTAGCCCGGGTCATCGCCCAGATCGCGGTGCGGGCGCTCGAAGGCGCGGCGATCAACGCCCTGGCGTCCGGAGCTATGAATGCGGGCATTCAGGGCATTCAGGGCATTCAGGGTCACCGGCACGAATTCGATTCGAGGTCGTTCTGGGGTGATGTCGGGTCCGGAGCGATATCCGGCGCCGCGATCGGCCCAATAATGCGGGGCGCGAACGACTTTGACGCGGGGTCGGTGCTTGGTAACCACGCGAAGAATTTCGGCGCCTCGTTCGTGGGCAATGCCGGTGGTGCGCTCGCGGCCCAACAGGTGATGACCGGGCACATGAATCTCGGCGACGCGCTGGGCGCCGGGGCGGTCTTCGGTGGCATAGACGGGCTCCGCCGCACCGGCGCGCCGGGGATCTCGGAGCCCAGTGCGCTCACCGGCGACCGGACCGGGCAGACGGGCGTCACACCTCTCTCGCTGGGCGAACCGCCGCATGTGCCGGTGGCCGAACCCGGAACCGGCGCCCTTGGTCACTCTCCGGAGAGCGCCGTGGTGCCCGCCGGACATCCCGCCGGAAATGTCGACGTCCCGCTCAACCCGGGCTCGCACACCCATGAGGTGGTGCCCACCGGGTTGGCCGGCGGCGACGCCGGCATCACCGCCCACAGCGCCACCGCACCGCCGGTGAACCACCCCGGCGTCCTCGACACGCCCGCGACCGGGTCGCCGAGCGCGCCGGCACCGCCGAGCACCCCCCAGGTGGCCGCTACCCACACCGGCTCGCCGGCCGCGCACAGTTCCAGCCCGCCGCCGAGCGCACCGGCCGCACCCCCCCGGTCCGGGCTGCCGGACGCGGGATCCGCCGCTTCCGGCCATCCGGCTGGCGCGCCTGCCGCCCGCACCTCGGATAGCGTTGTTACGCATGGCATTTCGGACCCGAGCCATGCCCCCGCGGGCACCGAGCCGTCGACGCACCCGGTGCGCGACATCGACGCGCACTCGCCCCGTGACTCACCGCCTGCGCATGATGTTGCTCCGGCCCGCGATATGCCACCGCGGGATTCCGTGCCACCGCATGACCTGCTGCCACCACGCGAAGTCGTGGCACCACATGACGTGGCGCCGGCGCGCGACACACCCGCCACGCGCGATGCCCAGCCCCCGCGCGACAGCCCGTCAACCCGCGATGCCCAACCCCGGCGGGACATTGCCGCACCGCGCGACGGGCACCACGTCCGTGACACGGCGCGGGACGGCCAATCACAGCCGGGCCGCGACGAGCAACGCGCCGACCGGACGCCTGGGGATCGATTCGCCGGGGGCTCGCATCCCGATGCGACCGGGCGCACCGAAGCCTCCAATGACTACACCAGAGACCCTGTCGGACAGCGAGATTCGGAGCATGCTCGCGATACGACCGGGATCCCCGACCAGGCTCCGATGCCTGCCGCCGTCAGTTCCGCGGTGCTGCCCGACGGCGCGCACCCCGCGGCCAGGTCGACAGCGGCCCACACCTCCCACGGCAGTGGGCCAGGACGCACCGGCGGACACCCCGATCCCCTGACGGAACCACCGGCGCGACGTCCCGACGTCGACGAGCCGCACGGTGGCGACGACCCGCCACCGCCCGGACCGGGACCGATGGACCCCGCCGGCTTCACCAACCATGCCGATAAGCGGGTCTACGGGCCGCGGCGACTCGCTCCGGTAGAGCACCCCGGACATCAGGCGGCGGTCGAGCACGCGCTGGCAGTCCCCGGCCGGCAGGGGCACGAAATATGGGCCGACCCGCGCAGCAATCGCTACGGCGACCTGGTCAACGACGGCGGACCGGGTGTGCCGGGGCGCGTGAACAACTGCCTGGACTGCGCGTTGTCGGCGCTGGCGTCGTTCCACGGGCACCCGACGGTGTCCGCACCCCGGTATCCGGACACACTGCCCAACGGGCTCATCGACAACCAGAGCGGCGAAGCGGGCGGGACGGCCCGGGCCAAGGCGTGGCTCGGCGACGGACTGCATCCGGCCGACTCGAAGCTCCCGATTCGCGATCAATTCGCCGCACTGCACGAGCAGATCAAGAAGATGGGCCCCGGCGCATCGGCGCTGGTCGTCAACGAGTGGCATGCGCGCGACGCCAACGGCGTCCCGATCTACGACGCCCACGGCAAGCCGGTGATATCAGGGTCGCACGCGACCGTCGTGGTGTATCCGCGCGACGCCCAGGGTCCGGTGTGGTGGGATCCCCAACACGGCTCGACCTCGGACCATCCGCCTACGCGGATGACTGACCGGTCCGCCTCGCTATGGTCCACGCCACTGCGGCCCGATCACTTCGGTCCCCCACCCGCACCGCAAGGAGGCCAACATGGTGCAACTGGACACCAAGGAACAAGCGCTGGCCTACCTGGCGCGGGTGCAGCCGGGACGCACCTATCAGGTGTGGCCGTTCGAGATGGGCTGGGTCTGTCAGGCGATCCTGACGCCCGAGGAAGCCGAGGCGGGGATGGGACTGGGCCTCGCGAACCTGGTGATCGACGCGGAGACCGGGATCGTGACGGTGCAGTCGAGTCTGGCGCCGGACTGGATCGCGGAGAACTACACGGAGGCGAAACGCAACGGCCGCACGATCGGCAACCAAATCTACCCCCACCAGTGGCGGATCACGATCCGGCGCACACGGGAGGACCCGGAGACCATCACCTACCAGATGGCGGCCGTGTCCCTGACCGATCCCCCGCAGCCCACGCAGGAACACCCGGTGACCGTCAACAAGCGCACGTTCCTGAACGAGCCCCCGGACCACCTGTCGAGCGTGGCGGCGTCGCACGCGCAATGGGTGAGCCGCCAGCGCAACGGGGTCTGGCCGGAGGAGAGCACGATGGAGTTCTGACCGACCCGTCGGCCACGACGCATCCCGACGACGCGCACCACCACGATGTCGATCCCGGTGACCGCGGGCGCGACGTCGCCTCGCATCCCGACGCCGAGCGGATCGCGAATGAGGCGCTGTGGAAGCGGATTCCGCCGGTCCATCCGAGTGAGATCCGACATCACCTGTCCGACAAGACCTTTGGTGAGCAGCGCGCCCGGGACAATGCCGCGTGGTGGCGCGAGCTGAGCGGCGAAGAACAACGCGCGCTGATCGACGCGTACTCCCGGGAAATCGGCAACGCCGAGGGCATCCCCCCGTGGGCGCGTACCGAAGCCAACGATCACCGGCTGTCCCAGCTGCACGATGAGCTGCAGTCCCGCAAAGACGCGGGCGAGCACCTCAGCCGTCCCGAGAAGCGAGAACTCGAGCGTTACAACGAGATTCGCCGAGCTCTGGACGAGACACGGGGCAAAGCCGCCAAACTCGGCGCGGAAGTGCACATCCTCGCGTTCGACCCGCACGAGTTCGGCGGCGACGGCCGGATGGTGGTCAGCGTCGGTCACGATCCGCACCGCGCCGATGCGGTGTCCTGGCATGTGCCCGGTTTCTCCACCACGATCGACAAGATCGGCACCAATCTGTCCAACGCGATGCACCATTTCGAATCGGTGCGGGCGGTGAACGAGCAGGCCCGGGTGGCCTCGATCGCGTGGATCGGTTACGACGCACCGCAGGGATTCAAGGGCTTGTGGGATGTCGCGCACCCCGAACTGGCCCGTGCCGGTGGCGATATCCTGCGCGGCGACCTGACGGCGTTCAACGCCGCGCGCGATGCATTGGCAGCCGACGGCAGCCACTTCTCCACCAACGACGTCTTCGGCCATTCCTACGGTTCGACCACCACCAGCTTCGCCGGGCACGGCGGCGAGCTGAGCAGCCACGCCCGCAGCATCACCCTGGCCGGGTCGCCGGGTGCCGGCCCGGTGCGTCACGTGTCCGAATACGGGCTTGGCGATAGGGTTTTCGTCGCGTCCTCGTCTCGCGACCCCATCACCATGCTGGGTGCGCGCTCGCTCGACGGACTGGGCGCGCGCCTGCCGGAAACATCCGGTCGCGCCTTCGGTCGCGGCCTGGGTCTTGATCCTGCGATGCATGCCTTCGGGGCGCACCGGATTACCGCGGAGTTTCCGCGCTACATGGATCAGATCCGGGGACCGGACCGCAATACTGCAACCCACTCGGCGTACTACAGCTTCGATTCGCAGCACGCCACTACCCGAACTGAGTCGTTGGCCAACTTCGGCCGCATCGGCGCCGGTCTGTTCGACCAGGTCCACCGTGAATTGCAGCGGTTCGAAGTGGACTCGTCGGCTCCCGGCCGGTGGCGTACCGCCGAACCGGCGGAGATGCGGGCGCTGGAACACCACGCCGACCCGGCCGAGTCGGCCCGGCGGATCTGGGATCCGCGGTGGCATTCGCTGCCCGAACATCCCGGCGGCGACGCGAGTTGCGCGCACCACGTCGCCGGTCTCTTGGCTGACCGCTATGGCCGCGATGTCGTGCTGCGGACCGAACCGGGCCCAACCGGGGTACCCGCACGAGATCTGTTCGCGGCCTGGGATTCTGAGTCGCACTTCGCGGGCTACGCCGACGTGCACGACGCGCTGCTGCGCCTCGGCGACGGGTCGGCGGCGATCCTCGCCTCGCGGTGGGCGGGTGGACCCGAGATGGGTGGTCACGCCTACGTCGCGGTCAACGAGGGCGGCACGGTGCACCTCTACGAACGCTTCGGTGACCACTTCGAGCGGTCCGGGTGGCCTCCGTACTGGGGTGAGGCCGCGGTCGACAGCACCGCCGTCGGATATCTCGACCACAACGGAAACCCGGTCGCACCCCTGGACGACCGGGGCCGGGGACTGGAAGCCGCGACCGCCGTCGGAGACGTGGCGGGACACCCCTCGGAACCGCCGGCCCCGCACCATCCGACCGGCGTCATGGCGATCGGCGATCCCGTCAGCTACCCGCCGCAGGCGGCGCAGCTGGCCGCTGATCTCAATCACGCGTTCGCCAGCGGGAATCTCACGTCGGACCTGGTGCGACACATGGCGGAGCTCTCCACCCACCGCGTCGGCGACGCGGACCGGGTGGTGCTAGGCAAGTACGACGGCTACGACGGTGGTTACATCGGCGCCGCCCGGCACGACGGCGGGATCTTCTACGACACCGGACCGGAGGCGTGGCAGAGCATCGAGCGAGGGCTGAGCCGACCGGACGCCAACGAACTGGGCTGGCGAGTGAACGAACAATTCCTGAGGACACAGCTGGAGAACGGGGTGCCCCGCATCGACTACCTGGTCGACTACCGGCACTTTTCGTCGGTGGAAGATGTCCAGCTGCTTCGTCCGGACTCGTTCTCGGCCAAGGAGATTGATTTCCTGCAAACTCACGCGTCGAGGTACGGCTACAAACAAGTCGGCGACTCGTGGGTTCTCGTAGAAAGCCGTGACAAATGACCGAAGGATTTCTGCAGCATGTCCAGCTCATTGTGGGGCCCGTGCTGGCGGAGTTGGGTTTTGAGCTGGCCGGGTTCGACGACAGCGTCGATGAGGGGGGCATACTCGGTTCCGTCGCGTTCTACCGGTCGGCCGACCGCAAGCTACAGATCTACAACTCCAAGAGATCCGGTGAAATCAACTGCATGATCGCGCTGCTCGCAGCGCACGATGTCTACGGCCTGTTCGACCGAACCGGTGAATGGCAGTATCTGACCCGTTTCGCGGACCGGGCCGAACTCGCCGCACTGATCAAGTCAGAGGGAACCGGGTTTCCCACCGAGGAGGAATCCTTGACCCGGATCAGGACGCGGATCGAGAGGTACTACCCGGTGGCCCACGCGGGCATCCGGCAGATGTTCGGCGATTCCGAATGACGGGGTACGGAAATTTGGATCGCATCCCCGTCCAGTGCCTCGACACGGAAGGAGTGGCGCGGTGACCATCGACGCCGCCCAAGCCATCTCCGCGGTCGCCGAGTTCGTGCGTCGCGAGGGAATCGATTATCCGACAACCGGTTTGACGGCAGAACGGTTCGAGGCCGGTTGGTCGGTGTATGCACCGGTACATGTCGACACCAGCGATCCGACGAGCTTTCTGCACATGCCGGTCGGGCGGGCGGTGTTCTTGATCGGGGACAGCGGACGCATCGAGCAGACGTCATCCGCCACACCGCCGCAGGTCGCCCGGCAGCGCTTCGCCGAGCGGGAGCGCGCCCTCGCCCACACCAATGCGGACCCCGCCGCGTTCATGGCCGGGTTCGCTGAAGCAGTCAACGCCGCCGACCCGTCGGGCGCACCCGCGGCCCGCAGTGTCACCCTGGTCGACGACTCACCGCCGCGAGAGAGCCAGGCCGCCCACAACGAGGAGATCGGCCGGCAAGCCTCGAGCATGCTCGATCCGATCGCCCGGGAGCTGGCCTCGCTCGGCCCCCCGGACTGGCGGGAATTCATCGCGGTATTCGCCCTGACGGTGCGCGGCGGAACCGCCGATTGCGCATTCGACACGCCCCGGGGGTGGCAGCCCGTCACCGTGCCACGTCCGGTGCTGGATTTGGTGCGCGCGCAACGTGAGGTGAGCGCACAGATGTCGGCCGGGCCGTGGTGGCGACTCACGTTGTCCGTCACCAGCCAGGGTCGGCTGCGCGTCGAGTACGACTACGGCGACCAACCATTCCCCGACGGTCAACTGCAGCCCGCGGACCACTATCGCGACGACATCGCCACCTATCCCCGGCCCCGGTTGCCGGTGTGGCTGGCCGGCTACCTGGCCGGGCCGGCCGCGCAGGGCCGCACTCCGCAGCAGGCGTCCGCGGCGGCATCGGCCGATCAGGCAGCCGGTCGTCTGCCGGTCGAAACCGACGACGTCGAACCGCTACCGGTCACGTGGACCCGGTGGGCGGTGCTGGCCGCGGTCTACACCGGTGCGCGCTCCCGGTGGGGGCCGCGGATCGCGGCGGGTTTGGCCTGGTACGAATCCGATGCCCGCAGCGGGTCGACCCTGTACCTGCTGCCCGGTGACCGGGCGGTGCTCTCCGGCGGGCGCTGGAACTCCCCGCTGCTGGTGGCGGCCTACCAGCAGGGACAACCGCTGCCGGACCTGTACGGCGGCGCACCCGCCTGGGTCAACGATTCGGTGCTCAACACCCGCAATCAGAACGGACTGCTCAGCTTCTGCTTCTGGTGGGAGCAGGGCCGTTGGTGGCGCGGATCGACCAACACCTTCGACGAACTCGACGACCCACTGCCGGCGATCTGGACACCGGGGGAAACCGTCGAGGCGATGATGGCAGTCGTCGGCCCGGGCGTACGGGACGCGTGCGACCAGCTGCTTGCGGCGGCCACCGCGCACACCGTGACAAGGGCCGATCTGGCTGCCGTATTCAGCCAGTTCGGTGACCCTGACCTCGATTCCGCACTGAACCAACTGAGCCTGGCCGGCCTTGCCGCATGAGCAGCACTCCGGACACCATCGCCACCATCGCCCTGTTCGTCGTCGGCGCCGCAGTAATGCTCTTCGTCGCGGTGACGGGGTTCTTCAGGTTGGGTGTGGAAGTTCGGCCGCGACTGATCGCGCCCCCGCGGTGGTACCGGGTCACCGACCTGGCCGCCGAGGTGGTCCCGGTGCTGCTGCTCGCCGCTGCGTACGCGGCGGGGGTCGTGCTGGCCGCCCTCAACAGCGGCGTGACGTTTTACTATCCGCTGATCGCCGTGACCGTCGGGGTGGTCGCGTGGAATTTCGCGCTCAGCAGCTTGATCCGCCGGTTGTGCGCGATGCGGGTGGGCCAGCGGACTGTCGAGGACGCGCAGTTCGACCAGCGGCGGGCGGCTGATGGCAATTTTGACACCCGCGGGTAGGCCGCGAGCTGATCAGAACTTCCCCGGGACGGGCATGGGAACACGGATGCCGGCACCGCCCCGCCGCAGAAATTTCGCGGATTAGTGCGCTCGGGGTGGCCTATTCTGACAGGTGATCGCGGCTCGTTGGAGGAGCCTTCTCTGCGTAGCCCGCATCGTGATGCTGGGGCGTCGGGGTTGCATGGGGAATAGTGATTTGCCGCTGACGGACGACGTCGGAACCGGAGGGGAAAACCATGTCTGTTGACGAACCGCCCGCGCCAGGCTCGCTGGGAGATCCGACCCTGCAACTACGGCAATGGCAACAAGCTGTGCCGCAGAACATTCTGGAGGTCGACAGAGCGGCATTGAATAGCTGGCTGGCCAGCACCGGTCGAGTTGTCGAGGACCTCAACGCACAGGTAGCCGCATTGAGCGGGTTGAAAATAAACGAGGGGGTTGTCGGCAGCTTCCAATCCGCGCAAGCCACGGCACGTCAACTCAATGATTCCGGGGATGCGATTCGCCAGCGTTTGGCAGAGTACGTGGGATTTGCGACAGCGCTTCGTGATTTCTCCAGTGCGGCCTTTACTCAACTGCTCAAGACCGACGAAGCCTGATGTTGTGTGAACAGTTCTGCGAGGCGGTGAGGCACGCGTGACGGGCGATCCTCCCGCTCTGGATTGGACGCCGCACGATGACGGCTATCACGGCGATCTCGGCCCCGTCAACCCGAATCACCCGCCTCCGAATTTACATAATTCGTATATCGGGCAAACTCTATATGACGACCTCAACAATATAGACAGCACCCAACTCGCGGGTCGGACGATTAAGGGCGTGCCGCTAGAGCACATCAACACTTTCCTTGAAGGCTACAACGGCATCAAGGACGCCGCGGAGGACATCGCGGTTCGCCATCGCTTCATTTGGTCTAACGTGAGTTCTGCTCTCGCGCAGTTACGCGGAACCTTTGAGCAAGCGATAGCCGCAGCGGAGCAAGGCTTATCAGGGGCGACCGCAGCACAGATGTCTCAATTGGCTCGAAATTCTCTCAACTACCTAGATTCCCTGGTAGACGCGACCGAACGGATGAGCCCCCTGGTGGACACGTTCTCGCGCGATATCAAGGAAACGCGGGATTGGTTCATTTCCAACAAGACACAATTAGACAATGATACCCGGATTCGGGCGCAATATGCGCATATTTCGGAGAAACAGGCTGCAGACGAACTGTTGTCAGCTTCTTACGACCGCGCGGCGCAGCAAACA
Organism: Mycobacterium sp. IDUB_28; assembly: GCF_055419285.1. Classification (NCBI taxonomy): domain Bacteria; kingdom Bacillati; phylum Actinomycetota; class Actinomycetes; order Mycobacteriales; family Mycobacteriaceae; genus Mycobacterium; species Mycobacterium sp. IDUB_28. The sequence continues at coordinate 97,984 of NZ_JBVAXK010000005.1, forward strand.
ATTCACTCCTTCTACAATCCGCCGATCGATTGGATCAGTCGACGTCATCCCGACATGTCGGCAGGCGCACCTCGAGTAGGCGCCCCCGGGGGGCCCGGGGGTACGGGTACGCCAAGCGGTGCGCCACCCGGCGGCCCGAGTCCGGGCGGCTTGGGCACACCGAATATTCCGAGGCCCGCCGGACCAAGCCGAGTGACCCCGGTTGCAAACAAGCTCAGCAGCCCGAATTCTTCCCCGAACCCCCTGCAGGGACTGGGCGACGCGGCCAAGGGCGTCGGAGACGCCGCCAACGGAGCAGCTCAACAGGCTCAGAACGCAGCCGGGCAGGCGGGCAATGCCGCCAATCAGGCCCTGGGTCAGGCCCTGAACAACAGCGGCCACAAGGGCTCGCTCGGTTTGCCCGAAGGGGTACTGGGTCTGGGCCCGAAGGGTCTGACCGGAGCCAAAACGTCAGGATCAGGAGGGGGTCGCAGCGGGGGCGCCGGAGTCGCGCACGGGGCCGCGAGCCAGCGGCCCGCCCAACTGCAGCCGTCGAGCAAGCCCGTCGCCGCAACGCAGGTGTCTCGGGCGGGCGTGGGCGCGGGAGGTACACCAGGTGCCGGTGCTCCGGCGGCGGGTCATCGAGGCGGATCGGGCGCAGACAAGGCACACAAGGCGAATAAAGCCCTGCGGCTGACGAAGCACGGCCAAGACGTGATCGGGGAAGCTGAAGCTGTGGTGCCGGTAGTCGGCGGGGAATCCAAAGACGCCAGTCCACCCAAATCGTCCTAGCCGGTCCACCCCAGGTGGCGAAATGAAGCGCGCGGCGCTGAGCCGAGTAGGACGCCTCGAGCTGGTCGACCTGCAAGCCATTAGCGACAAGCTCGGCCGAGATTTTCTGCCGCACCCCTTTGTCGTGCTGCAACCCTCCCGTTTCGGGAGTTACCAGGAGTACGAGTCATACCTGGCTGCCGTCCCCGGACGTCTCGAGGGGGGTGACCTACAAGACTTCGCACCGTGGATCACCTCGTATATCAACGCAGACATTCGGGTGGAGTGCGTCGTGAGCATTGTCGGCGCCCGACGAGGACGGATGATGGCGCATCGTCGCGGCCAATCAGGCTTCGTGGCTGCGCAGAATGACGAGGAACACTGCGTCGACGTGTTTGCGGTTGCACCTTACGAATTGGGCCCGGCCGTCGCAGGTTCGCTCGCGCTCACCCAACCGGGCAAGCATTCGGCGATCGTGATTCCCGGCTTGGTGCGGCCACCGGCTGAACCGAAGGCGGACAAGGACGAAGCCCCCGTCATTATGTCCCGCGACATCACGCGCGGACGGGTATCAATTGCCCGTTCACACGTGCTTCGGCTCGCGCGAATTCAGAGTCACTGGCAGCCGGCACGCGATTGGGGATTCGATCGCAGCAAGAGCACCGTCTCCTGCGTCAACGTCAGCGACGATGGCGACTACATCTATGCGCCGGATTTCGACTACCTGACGCCCATGACAATGGATAACCTCGCCGATCGCATCGATGCGATGATCGCTGAGGACGTAGCGAGGCTTCGACAATCACGCAGTACCTAAAGCGCCCTTCCGTTGGACACAGAACAGTTTGAGGTGGGCTCACTTCGGCGCATGCAGCGACATCACGACGTCCCGGTCGATGTCGTGTTCGATCAGACCGGTACCGACCTTGTAGAGCCAGATCTTGCCCGGAATCTCCCACAGGGTTTGGCAGGTCGTGGTGTCGATCGCCGCGTATGTGGTTCCCTCCGAAGCATCCTGCCTGGTAATGACGACGGTACCGTCGGATCCGACATAGCCGGATCCGAACTGCATCGTGCAGGTGCGTCCAGGTTGCGCGGTCAGCAGATCCCACTGCTGCCAGGCTGTCTGGTCGCCGTAGCCGCTGTCTTCTGTTCTGATGAACAGCTTGGTTCCGATCACGGTGAAGTCCTCGTGCAGATTCCGCGACGGGATGGTGGCGACGAGTTTGCCTGCGGCATCGTAGATCTGGAAGGTACCACCGACGGCAAGGGTGAGCATCGCCGCGTTTCGCCGCGGGTAGCTGCGCTGGGGTTGCTGACGTCCGACCATCCGCCCGGAGGTGTCATACATGAGCGTGCCGGTCACCTTGCCGGCATCGAACTGATAGGCGAACCCGCCGTTGTAGGTCTCGACCTCTTCGAGCCGGGTGCCCGCCGGGGGGGTGGGTGTCATGTCTTTGCCGTCGGCGATCGAGAACACCCGGTTGCCGCGCTCGTCGTGGACGTCCTTCAGCGGCTGCACGGCAAGGGTGAGCGGCGGAACGTCCGGATCCCAGGTGGCCGGGAAGCTGACCTCTCCGCTGCCGGGTAGGAACCAGGTCATCTCGGCGTGCGGACCGACGCCGTGCAGCCCTTCGCCGTATTTGGCTGCCAGCAGGTAGGTAGGCCCGTACTTGTACCCCACCGGCTCCAGCCGGGTGTCTCCGCCCAACCTGGGGTTGAGGGTGTTTGGTCCGCTGTAGGTCAGCGCACCACGCTCGAGATCGATCACCCAGGCGCCGGGAGGCGGGACATACTGCTCGGTCCCCTGGACGACACTGCTGGTGCAGACGGCCACCGCCGGCCCGTTGCCGTAACAGTCCCCGAAGAATTCGGGCAGCGCCACCGGCGGAAAGAGCCGGGCACCGGTGGTGACGTCCAGCCCGTAAATCCAGCCCGTCGGATGCCGGCATTTCTTGTCGCAGCCCTGCAGGGCAACGAAGTATGCCTTCGTGCCGTTGCGGGTGAAAAGGTTGCCCAGCTTGACGCCGGGAGGCAGTCCCATGTCTGCCGCGGTGAGTTGCCAACCGGGGACCGGCTGGCGGTTCAGGGGGAACGACACCAGCAGGTCTTCGGGTGTGCCGATCGGCGGGGCGGCAGGTGGGGCATCGGCAGCACGCCGGTCGGGAGACCAAGGCGCCCAGACTTTTACGGCCACGACGCCGGCCACCGTCGCGAGCACGACCACGAAGACCGCGCCGAGCCACCACCGCCGCCGAGAACGCCGCAGCGGCGCTTGCGGCGCTTCGTCCGGCTCCACCCACCGAAATCCACCCGCGGGTAACCCCGACACGCGTCACTCTCCTTCCGCTGCAGCGTTCATCATGGCACCGGCGCCGACGCGATCCGGCAGACCAGTAATTCGCCGTCCCGCACGCCCAACACGAACTGCACACTGACGTCATTGTCGAAGTGCGTGCTCAGGGTCCACAGCGATCCGTGGCGGCCGAATGCGCCGGTGGCCACGACGTGCATCTCCTTGCCGAGCGGCTGGTTGGTCTTGACGTCGTTGAGTTCGGTGGTGACCGTTCCCTCACTGTCCGGGCAGGTCAGCGCCTGCAGATTGGCGAAATGACGCGCGCTGCGTTCGCGTACCCAGGCCCGCACCGTGGTGTCGGCGGCCTGGTAGGCCTGCGCTTCTGTCATCGAGTTGCTGACCGTCTTCGGCCGCAATGTCGGGTGGTCGCCGCGGTCTCGGCCGACGACCGCAATCACCAACACCACGGTTGACGCCAGGGCCGCAATCACCCACAGCCACAACGAGATCCGGCGCGCTGGCCTGCCCGTCGGCGACCCACCGTTGATCGACACTCAGCCCCCCGCCTTTGGCGGCAGTGCGATGTCGCACACCTTCAAGGTGCCGCCTTCGCTGGCCAGAGTCATTTCTTCGTAGAGGAAACCGCCGTGCGTCTGCGCCTCGTCCACTTCCCGCTTGGTGCGGTCGTCGACCGGACGGATGCGCACCGCGATGCGCACCCATACCGCCGCCCCGTCATCACGGAACTTGGTGACCGCGTCGGTGAAGACCAGTCCCTGATCCTGACCGTAATAGCCGATCGTGCTGATCCAGTCCGTCACCGATTGCGCGGGGTGCACACACGCCAGTTCGCGCATCCGCGCTACATCCCCGTTGTTCTCGGCTTCGTACCACTGCGTTGCCACCGCGAAGGCCTGTTGCGCGCGTGGTGGCGGCGGCACCCCCAGCGCAGTCAGGCGCGGCGGCTCCGACCACCGCCAGCCCGTCGCGAACACCACTGCGGCAGCGGCCAGACACCCGATCGTGATCGTCGCCAGCACCCACTGCGGCCAACGCCGTGACCCGGCTGCGGTCGCCACCGGATCGGTCCGCGCCGACAACCGCCCGTCGGCGTCGCAGTCGATCACCAACCGCCCTGCGGTCCCGCTCTGCCGGTGATAGTCGCTGAGCGCAGCTATCACCCCGGCAGGTACCGGCAGCGGTATCGACGTCCCTTCGCCTGTCGTCAGCGAAGTCGTGACAGCCGAAGTGGCCGAATCGAATTCGAGGTGTAAGTGCGCCCAGCCCGCAGGTGCCTCACCCAGCAACAGCGCGACGACTTCCTCGATGCGGCGCCGGTCCCCCGGCGCCGAGCCGTCCGCGCCGCCCGAAATCACCGGTCCACCCTAGCGCTCGGACTGCGCACGGTAATGTCATTCTCAGTGCGCGCTCGCAGCGTTCCGCCCGGCCCGCAAGGAGAAGGATCCGCCCATGACCGGCCCCACCGAGCAAGCCGACGTCACGCGCGCCGACCGCTTCATCAAAACCGCGGTCGACATCCTGGGCGAAACCGGCCGCACCGACTTCACCGTGCAGGAAGTCGTCGCCCGCTCCAAGACCTCGCTGCGCGCTTTCTATCAGCACTTCGCCAGCAAGGACGAGCTGCTGCTGGCGCTGTTCGATCGGACCATGGCACAGGCCGCGGACATGTGGCGCGTCGAGACGACCGGATTGGACAGCACCTCGGCGCTCAAGCTGGTCATCGACCGGGTCACCGCGCAGCCGGAATCCAGCACCCAGGACAGCCTCAACCGGGCGCTCAGTCTCTACAACCAGCATCTGGCCGAGACCCGGCCCCGCGAATACGCCCGCGTGTTGTCCCCGCTGCACCGACTGATCCGCGACATCGTCGGTCAGGGCATCACCGAGGGCCTGTTCGACCCGGCGCTCGACGTGGGGGCCGCAGCCGCGATCGTCATGCAGACCGTCATCGGCGCCCTCCGGTTGCGCTGGCTGGGCACCGAATTGAACGGCACCCCCATCGATTCCGGTCAGCTCTACGACTTCTGCAGTCGCGCCCTGGGTGTCCGAGACACCACCGACAACGCGGTCGAGCCCACGCTGGCCGAACTGTTCGCCCAGATCGGCCTGCGCCCCACCACCACCCCCGGCGGGGAATTCGCGATGACCATGCCGGTCAGCCCCCAGGTGGTGAACACCTCCGGCGCGTTGCAGGGCGGTCTGATCGCCACCCTCGCCGACGTGGCAGGCGGACAACTGGGGCTGGAATACCTGCAGCCGGGTACCGCCATGACGACCTCCGATCTGGTGATCCGCTATCTGCGGCCGATTCGGCACGGCTCGGCGCGCGCGGTACCCACTGTGCTGCGCGCCGGTCGCCGCTCGCTGGTTGTGCAGATCGACATCTTCGGTGACAGTGACAGTGACAGCGAATTGGCGGCCACCGCCACGGTGAACTTCGCGATCGTCGGTCGCCCCACCGAAACCGGCCCCACGCTCGACTGATACACCGCCGGCCCGGTTTCGGCGTTTCGCCACGTCAGCCGTGTCACTCTGCTATACACGAGGCATCAGACTTTCTTCCGGCGCGCAGCAACGTCCACTCGGGGGGGTTTTCCGGCGCGGTCGACTAGGGGGTGCGCTGTGAACCTGGGTCCGTCCGAATCGTTTTCCATTCCGGTGCCGTTGAGCAACCGGTTGGCGTCCCAGCTCGGTGAGCCGAATAGCTCGTTGCGGGCCACCACCGTGCGCAGCGGCTCAGCGGTGCTGATCCGCGCCGGCGGCGAAGTCGATGCTTCCAACGAACACACCTGGCGCGGACTGGTCGCCGAGGCGTCCGCGGTCGCCACGCAGCCGGGAGTATTGGTCGTCGACGTGAACAGCCTCGACTTCATGGCCTGCTGTGCGTTCACTGTGCTGGCCGACGAAGCAGAACGCCTGCGGCGTCGCGGCATCACCTTGCGCATGGTCAGCAGCAACCCCGGCGTGGCCCGAATCGTGGATGCGTGCTCGTTCGGAAATGTGCTGCCCGTTCACCCGACGACGGAAGCTGCACTCTCCGCCGCATAGCGCGCGAGCTCGCCCGAGTGCGAGCGACATTTTGGTGCCTGGCGCATATCGCCTGGATTGCTAATCTGATTACTGTTGCTTGACGCTGTCATCGACGCACCCGACTTGTTTGCTACATCGGTCCGCGGGAGGTACGGCCAAGATGTCGGCCGAAATGGACTGGGATCACACGGTGGGTGCGGCCGCGGACGTGCGGCGCATCTTCGAGAGCATCCCGGCGATGGTCGTCGGCCTGGAGGGACCCGATCACCGGTTCATCGCGGTCAACGCGGCCTTCCGGGCCTTCAATCCAGCGGTGCAACTAGTGGGAAAACCCGCCCGGGAGATCTATCCGGAGCTGGAGAGCCAGCAGATCTTCGACATGTTCGACCGGGTGTATCAGACCGGTGAGCCGCAATCCGGGGCCGAGTGGCGACTGCAGGTCGACCTGCAGGGTTCCGGCGTCGAGGAACGCTTCTTCGATTTCCTCGTCACGCCGCGACGTTCCCCCGACGGACCGATCGAGGGCGTGCAACTGGTCTTCGATGACGTCACGGCACGGGTCGAGGCACGGTTGGCCGCCGAGGCGCGGGTCGAGGAACTCGCGGAGCGCTACCGCAACGCCCGCGATTCGGCGACCGTGATGCAGCAGGCACTGCTGGCGGCGACCGTGCCGATCGTGCCCGGCGCCGATGTGGCCGCCGAGTACCTCGTCGCCGCCGAGGACACCGCGGCCGGCGGGGACTGGTTCGACGCCCTGCCCCTCGGTGGTCACCTGGTGCTGGTGGTCGGCGACGTGGTGGGCCACGGTGTCGAGGCGGCCGCAGTGATGTCTCAGCTACGCACCGCGTTGCGGATGCAGCTCACCGCCGGACTCTCGATCACCGAGGCACTCGAGGCCGTGGACCGCTTCCATGAGCAGGTGCCCGGGTCGAAGTCGGCCACCATCTGCGTCGGCGCCCTGAACTTCAGCACCGGTGAGTTCCAGTACTGCACCGCCGGCCATCCGCCCCCGCTGGTGGTGACGGCCGATGCGGGCTCGCGCTACCTCGAGCCGTCCGGCGGCGGGCCACTGGGCAGCGGCAACGGATTTCCGGTGCGCAGCGAGCCGATCGACGTCGGGCACGCGGTGCTGCTCTACAGCGACGGCCTGATCGAACGCCCGGGACGGCCGCTGGCGGCGAGCACCACCGAGTTCGCGGAATTGGCGGCCAGTATCGCCGCCGGCACCGGCGGGTTCGTGATCGACGCACCCGCGCGGCCCATCGACCGCCTCTGTTCGGAGACACTCGAATTACTCTTGCGCTCAACGGGTTACAACGACGACGTCACGCTGCTCGCGGCGCAGCGACGAACCGCGACGCCACCGCTTCAGGTCACCGCCGATGCCACCATCCACGCCGCCCGCGGCATCCGGGCCCGGCTGCGCAAGTGGCTCGCCGAGCTCGGTGCCGAGGCCGACGACATCTCCGACGTAGTGCACGCAGTCTCCGAATTCGTGGAGAACGCCGTCGAACACGGCTACGCCACCGAAGTCTCCGGCGGTGTCGAAGTCAGAGCGGAACTGGGTGGTGACGGCCTGCTGCGGGCGGCGGTGACGGACCGCGGCAAATGGAAGGACTACCGCGAGGGCGAACGCGGCCGCGGGCGCGGCCTGGCCATGGCCGAGGCGCTGGTGACCGAATCGCACGTGGTCCACGGTCCCGACGGCACCACCGCCAGCCTCATCCACCGCCTGTCCCGGCCGGCCAACTTCGTCAGCGACTCGGTGGTCAGCCGGGTGTCCTACCAGCGGGTGGTGGACAGCGAGTTCGTGTCGCTGGTTGCCGACGGCGGTCGCATCATCGTGCGCGGCGAGGTCGATTCCCACACCGCGTCCACCCTGGATCGCCAGATTGCGGTCGAAAGCCGTTCGGGCATAGCGTCATTGACGATCGACCTGAGCGCTGTCACCCACCTCGGCTCGGCGGGTGTCAGTGCGCTGGCCGCCGCGCGCGAACGTGCGCGCAGACACGGCGGCGACTGCGTGCTGGTGGCGCCGCCGGGCAGCCCCGCACACCACGTGTTGTCGCTGGTCCAGATTCCGGTCAGCGCCGCCGACGCCTGAGGGCGCGGTTCAGCGGGTCCGGCCGTGCCGGACCTGGTTGAACGGCACGCCGCGGTCCGCGGCATATTCCCGCGGAAAGTTCAGCACCCGCTCGCCGATCACGTTGCGGGCCATCTCGGTGGTGCCGCCACCGATGGCGACCGACTGGCGCGAGAGGTACCGCAATCCGGTCTGCAATCCCTCGCCCATCTCCCCCACCACACCCGCCGGGCCGGCAATGGCCAAGGCGATGTCCATCTCCAGCATCACGTGCTCGGCATGGAACAGCCGGATGAGGGATCCGGCGGCCGGCGGCAGTCCGCCGTCGCGGACATTGCGGGAGACGTGCTCGATGAGCTGCTCGGCGACCGCGCGGTACACCAGCGCCCGGCCAGCCATCTCCTGAATGCGTTCGTTGTCAGCCTGGCCGGTCCTGGCCGCCAGATCGACGTAGTCCACCGGCGTGGTGTGGCCGCCCTCATGACCGGATCCGCTGGCGAACTCCGAGCCCTGACCGACGGCACGGCGCTCGTGGTACAGCTGTCGCGAGGCCACCGCCCAGCCGCCGTTCACCTCGCCGACCACGGCGTCCGCGCCGACGTCCACCCCGTCCAGAAACTCTTCGCAGAACTCCGCGCCCCCATTGACCTGCGTGATGCGCCGCAGTGTGATTCCCGGGTGCTGGATCGGCACCAGGAACATGGTCAGGCCGTCGTGTTTGGGCACCTCCCAGTCGGTGCGGGCCAGGCACAACCCGTAGTCGGCGGCGAACGCGCTGGTGCTCCACGTCTTGGCGCCGGTGATCACCCATCGATCGCCGCGACGCTCGGCGCGCGTGATGACACCGGCCAGGTCTGACCCGCCGCTGGGCTCGGAGAGCAACTGCACCAGAATCTCGTCACCGCGCAACGCACCGGCGATGTGGTGTTTCTTCTGCTCTTCGCTGCCGGTGTCGAGCAGCGTGGCGCAACAGATGGTGAACGTCGGCACGTTGAGGATCAACGGCATCTCGTAGGGGTAGGACTCCACGTCGAAGGCCCGCTGGTAGTCGTAGGGCAACCCCAGGCCGCCGTATTCGCGGGGGAAACAGATACCGGCGAATCCGCCGTCCCACAGCCGCCGCTGTAGCTCGCGGGCGCGTTGCCAGGACCGTTCGTCGTCGCGCGGCGCGGCCGGTGGATTCTCCGGGTCGATGCTCGGCATGTTCTCGGCCAGCCACGCACGGGCACGGGCGGCGAATTCGGCGACTGATTCGGCTGTCATCGGCCCGCCATCCTGTACACCGCGAGGTTGTGCTCCTCGGGTGTGCCGAACATGTTGCGGTACAACGTGGCCCGTCTCAGATACAGATGCAGGTCGTGTTCCCAGGTGACGCCGATGCCACCGTGCATCTGCACGCAGCGCTGCACGATCGGCCCGGCGAGTTCACCCACGTAGGACTTGGCGACGCTGGCTGAGAGCGCAGCATCGGGTGCGTGCGCAGCCACGTCGGCGACTGCGGCAGCGGTGGTGGCACGGCACGCCTCGAGCCACATCTTCATGTCGGCGAAGCCGTGTTTGAGCGCCTGATAGGACGCCAGCGGACGTCCGAACGAGTGCCGGTCCAACGCCCACTGCACGGTGAAGTCGAAGACCGTCTGCAGGATTCCGACCACCTCGGCGCACTGCAACACCTGGGCGATCTGGCTCTGCCGCTCGATCAACGCCGGCGTCTCGGCTGCGTTGCCGACGGCGGCGGACCCGTCGACGATCACGCCGTCAAACTCCACGGTCGCGTACTGCTTGACCATGTCGACCGACTGCACCGGGGTGATCCGCACGCCCGGCGCGTCGGTGCCGACCAGGAACTGACGCACCACCGAGCTGTCCGCGCCGCTTCGAGCCGTTACCAGCAGCACCGCGCTCTGCGCGGCGGCCTCCACCCGATCCTTGACTCCGTCGATGCGGTAACCGGAATCCGCCGGCACGAAGCCGACAGTCGGATCCTGCGGCACCCACCCGCGGCGCGGCTCCGCAACCGCCCACGACGCCACCGTTTGACCGGACACCAGCGCGTCAATCAGACCCGTGTGGTTGTCCCGATCGCTGGCCTCGACCAGCCCGGCAAGTACCGTGCTGACCGGGTACAGCGGTCCCGGCGCGACGGTTTTCCCGAGCAGTTCGGCGACCATCGCCAAGTCTGCGAAGCCGTCACCCGACGCGCTGCCCCCGCCCAGCTCCTCGGGCACCAGCAGCCCTGTCCAGCCGAGTTCGGCGGCTCGCCGCCACCAGGCCGGATCGAAGGACTCACCGGCGCCGTGCAGGTCGCGGACGTGACGCAGCGACGCCTCTTTGGACAGAAACGCTTGAGTGGTGGAGGTAAAGAGTATCTTTTCGGGAGAGTCGACAGCGGTCATGAGGCCGGCCGGACTTCCCCGGGCGTTCCTTCGCCGCGAAGGAAGTCGGGAGGCAAGTTTGGTTGGGGGATCATCCGCCTGATCGGTCCTCATCGGGGTGCGCTGGCGACACCGATGTTAGCAATGGGCAATACCGTAAGAGATACCGGAGTTCAGTCGATAATGACGGACGGTCGCCGAAATGGCTGAGTTAGACGACGATGCGGTGACATCGAAGGCCGATGTGCTGGCTTTGGCCGAGGAGGCCGAAGCCGAGGCCGCCGAAGCCGAACTGCTGGCTGCCGCGGCGCGCGCCAAGGCCCGCGCGGCCCGGTTGCGACGTGAAGCGCTCAACGCCGCCGACGACGACGAGTACGAAGACGAGTACGAAGACGACGGCGATTACGAATACGAGGACTACGACGAGTCCGAAGAGTACGACGAGGCCGAATACGAGCCGGAAGATTACGACGAGTCGGCGAATTACAACGAGTCCGAGCCGGTCACGCCCTCGCGGCGGGACCGGTTACGCAACTCGGTGCGGATGCCGAAGCTGTCCACGATCCTCCAGGGGGCTGCGGTCATCCTCATTCTCGGATTTTTCGTGTTGAGCGGGCTTTTCGCCTGGTGGCATCACGAAAGTTCGGAAAAGCGGCGCCAGGAGGCAGCCTTCATCGCCGGGGCCAAGCAGGGTGTGGTCTTCATGACCTCGCTCGATTTCAACCGCGCCAAACAAGACGTGCAGCGGGTCATCGACAATTCCACCGGTGAGTTCCGGGATGACTTCCAGCAGCGGGCGGCCGATTTCACCAAAGTGGTCGAGCAATCCAAAGTGGTCACCGAAGGATCAGTGAACGCAGCCGCCATCGAGTCGATGGACGGGCATTCCGCGCAGGTCCTGGTCTCGGCGACCTCACGTGTCACCAATGCCACCGGCGGCAACCCCGACGAACCGCGCGCCTGGCGGCTTCGGGTGACGGTGATGGAGGAGGACGGCCAATACAAGATGTCGAAAGTGGAGTTCGTGCCGTGAGCGACGAAAGGGGCGCCGTCGAACTGACCAAGAAGGACGACGCCGAGGTATCCGGCGGCACGCCCGACACCGTGGTGCGGGGCGCCGCGGCGGACGAACAGCCGGAGCGTCTCGACGCCGCCGACACCGTCGAGGCCCGCGCCAACTACGCGACCTTCGCCGTCGCCCTGGGCAAAACCGCCGAGTCGCACAGCGAGGGTGAGACCTCCGACGAGGAGGTCCCCGAGCCGGTGGACGACATCCACCAGGCCGAGGCGCCCAACCCGGTCCCCGACACCCACGACGTCGCCGACGACTCCGATGACGACGACGACATCGGCATTGCCGACGACACCGGCTACAGCGGCCTCGAGGAAGCCGAAGTGCCCGAGGCGGACGCCGACATCGACGAGCCCGAAACCACCGCGGCTCCCGACGGGGAAGCCACGCCCCGGCGCATCTGGCGGCGCGACTTCTGGCGCCGGCAGATCACGGTCAAGCCGATCCCGGTGATTCTCGTGCTGCTGCTGCTGATTTCCGGTGGGCTGGCCACGTGGATGTACTTCCAGCAGTATCGGCCGGATCAGCTGACCAGCCAGAGCGTGGCGCGCACGGTGATCAACTCGGCGTCGGAGGGAACGGTGGCGGTGCTGTCGTACTCGCCGGAGAGCCTGGATAAGGACTTCGCCGGCGCCAGGTCCCACCTGTCCGGCGATTTCCTGTCCTACTACGACCAGTTCACTCAGCAGTTCGTGGCGCCGGCGTCCAAGCAGAAGGCGCTGAAAACCACCGCCCGCGTGATGCGCGCGGCGGTCCAGGAGTTGCGCCCCACCTCGGCAGTCGTGCTGCTCTTCGTCGATCAGAGCACTACGACCAAGGACAACCCCGAGCCATCGGTGGCGGCCCGCAGCGTACTGGTGACGCTGGCCCTCATCGACGGGAAGTGGCTGATCACCAAGTTCACGCCCGTCTAACCCGGGCGCGCGTCGTCACACCGCGAACGCGCGCCGCAACGACTGAGCGTGCAGGGCCCGGTTCTCCTGGGAGACAACCCAATCCGGGGCCACCGAGTCGAAGCCGTTGAACGTGGCCGCGATCACGTGCAGCCCGGTGGGGACGTAGGCGTGCAGCAGCCGGTTCGCGTAGTCGATCGCTTCGTCCCGGCAGGGATCGATGTCGGCGCAGCTGACGAAGGTCGGCGGCAGCCCTTCCAGATTCGCCCGGTGCGCAGGGACGTGCTGACCGTTGGCGGTGGCGTGGCCGAGGTAGTGGCCCCAGGCGCGGCTCACCGCCTGACCGTTGAGGCCGGGCGTGCGCTGGAATTCCCGGCGCGACGGAGTGGTGTCGGAGTCCAGCATCGGCTGATGCAGGATCTGCACCAGAATCTTGGGTCCCTCCTCGTCGAACATGCGCTGGGCCAGCCCGGCCACCAGTGCGGCACCGGCGTCACGGCCCATCACCGCGATCCGGGTGGCGTCGGCGTTCAGCTCGGCAGCGTGCTCGACCACGTAGCGCAGCGCCGCCTCGGCGTCCTGCAGCGCCGCGGGGGCGGGATGTTCCGGTGCCAGCCGGTAGTCGACCGACACGACCAGGGTGTCGGAATCGCGGGCCAACTCCACGCAGTGCGCGTGGTCGGTGTCTAGATTGCCCGTCACGAAACCGCCGCCGTGGGCGTAGATCACCAGCGGCAACGCCGAGGTGCCACCGCCCCGGTAGAGGCGGATGTCCAGCTGCCCGCCGTCCGGACCGGCAATCGTCCGCGTTTCGACGTCGACCCCGGCGGTGTCGACCGCGGCCGCCCGCTCGGCGGCCGCCCGGTGGGCTTGTTCCCGCTCGGCCGACAGACTGTCGGCACTGAACTCGACGACACCCACCCGTTCCGCGGCCTCGCGCAGCGCCGGGTCGATCCGGCTAAGACCCTGCGGCCGTGTGACATTCGTTTGCGTCATGCCCTCATATCTCCCGAAATCGATGTTCCGGCCCGTCGGGCCGGAAACCCTCTTCAAGGTAGACCTGCCCGGTCAGGGCATCAATCGAGGGCAGCACCGTCAGCCACCCGCTCGCCGGGCAGCGCCGCGACGGTCGCGGGCAGACCGTAGAGCGCGGTTGCGTTTCCACGCATGATGCGCTCGCGCTGCGCACGCGGAAATCGGTTGATCGCATACATCGGCGAGTCGTAGCTCCAGTGCGGATAATCCGTCGAGAACATCAGGTTGTCACCGAGGTCCATCAACTCCAGGTATTCGCGAAACTGGACGGTGTCGGCGTCTTCCAGCGGCTGGGTGGTGAACCGGACGTGCTCGCGCACATAGTCCGACGGGGGTCGGCGCACCTGCGGCAGATCGCCGCGGCGGGCCGCCCAGATGCGGTCCATGCGTGACATCACCGGCATCGCCCAGGTGAAACCACCTTCGATGAACACCACCCGCAGGTCGGGGTGACGGTCGAACGCGCCGTCGAACACCAGGCTCATCAGGTGCGACACATACAGCAGCGGCCAGGACGCAAAGAAGTCGTGCCAGTGGGCGGGGTTTCCGACCGGGTACAACGGGATCAGCTCGAACGGCGTCTGCCCCATCAGGTGCGTGGCCACCGGCAGCCCGGCGCGTGCCGCCGCCGCGTACAGCGGGTCGAAATGCGGGCTGCCGAACGGGATTCCGCGGGTCTGCGGCGTCATCAACACCTGCGACAGGTACGGGTGACCCGCCCACCGCTCGACCTCCCGGGCGGCCTGCTCGGGTGTCTGCGCGCTGACGCTGATCGACCCGCGCCACCGGCCGTGGGCGTTGCCCTTGTCCAGCCAGACGTCGGCCAGCCAGTCGTTGTAGGTCGACTTCAGCACGTGTTCGGCCTGCGGCAACTGCGCGTCACACATCGGTTCCAGCGAGGCGATGCTCACCCCGGCGTCGACCAGGAGCTGTTGAGCGGCGAAGTCCGGATCGCTGCCGGCCACGCCCCCGGTGGGCGGTGCGGCGTCCATCCGCAGCGAAAACGTCTTGTACGAGTCCGGGGTGTCGTAGAAGTGCGAGACCGGGCTGACGGCGTTGCCGGTCGGCCAGATCTTGTCCACCCATTCGGCCGGCGCGTACGACTTGAGCACGTCGGTGGACACCGGCAACGGGTGCACGTCGGTATCGACGACGGTCACCGCGATCTGCCGTTGCCCAGCCTCCTGCTGCCGATCGGGACAAGCAGCTGTGCGTTCGACAACGGTCATGGTGTGCTTCCTTCACTCACGGTCAGCCCGTATAGCTCACTGGCGTTGCGCCACAGAACTTTTCGTTGTTGCTCGGTGTCCAGACCGTCGGCCGTCGCCGCGGGGGCGGTCGTCGACCAGTGCGGGTAGCCGGAGCCGTACATCACCAGGTCGGCCTTGCCGGAGAAATCCATCCAGCGCGCGGCGTCGGCGGCATCGACGGGCCCGTCCAACGCCGAGGAGCAGAACCGGACATGGTCGGGCAGGTATTCGCTCGGGTAGCGGTCCACCCACGGGGTCTGGTCGCGCATCGACAGCCAGAACGTGTCCAGCCGCCACATCAGCGGGGTCAGGATGTCGTATCCGCCGTCGGCGAACACGAACTTCAGCCCCGGATGCCGGCCGAATACGCCTTCGACGATCAGCGCGGCCAGATGCACGAAGTAGTTCAGCGGCATGAACGCCGCATAGCCCGGGTAGGTGTGCGCGTGCCCGGCGAAGGTGGGCGGATGGTCGACACCGTTGCCGCCGTTGACGTGCACCGCCACCGGTAAACCGTGCGCCGCCGCGGCTTCCCAGATCGGCTCGAACATCGGTTTGCCGAACGGCTCGCGCGACTGCATGGGCACGCCGACCTGGACCAGCTTGGGGTGACCAGCCAGGCGCTCGATCTCGGCGACCGCGCCGCGGGGGTCCTCCGGGTTCACCCGGATGGTGCCGAGGAACCGGTCAGCGCCGTCCGGTTCCAGCCACCGGTCGATCAGCCAGTCGTTGACTGCGGCGCAGATGCGACTGTTGAGCAGGTAGTCCGCGATATTTCCGCGGGTCAGCGGGTTCAGGATCGCGTAACTCGCGCCGCCCTCGTCGAACAGGTGCCGGCTGACGGTGTCGGGATCCGAGCCCGGGTAGTGCTCGCCGTAGAGGTCGGCGCGGTAGTCGCCACCGGGCGCCTGATACCACTGCTGTTCCACGTCGGGTATCGACCGCAGCTTGTGGGCGTCCGGCAGATAACGCCGCAGTTCGGCGTTGTACCGGAAGTGCGGTTGCACGTTGGCGTCCACGAACGGCAGGAAGGTCTGGTTCATGCGGTCAGATACACCTGCCCCTCGGTGACGTCGACCCGGTAGGTGCGGATCCGGCGACTCGGATCGGCAATGTTGCGCCCGGTGGTGATGTCGAATTCCCAGTTATGCCAAGGACATCGGACGATCTCCCCGTCGCGCACCCGACGCAGCCCGCCGGGCTCGTCGGGGGCGGGTTCGTTGGTTCCGCCCACCGGGCCCAGGCACAGCGGCGCACCTTCATGCGAGCAGTAGTTGACGATGGCGTACACCGTGCCGTGCACGTTGTACACGCCCACACCGAACTTCCCGACGTCCACCAGCTTCATCTGGCCGGGTGGCAACTCCTCGACGGAGCACACCAGATGGCGTTGCGGCACCGCGGCACCACCGCCCTTCGCCCGCTGTCAGCTAGATTGCTATTTATACTATGATAGCGACATTCCGCTGTCTGGCCCGCCATCCGGGCTCACTCGGTTGCGCAGAGAGGACTCTCAATGACGCTCAGCACCGACCATCAGGACGGCGCCCCCGTGGCCCTCGACCTCACCGGCGAAACCAGTCCGTATCCGTTCTTCGAATACATGCGGCGCACCGACCCCGTCTGGCACGGCTGTCTGGGCGACCCCGAGCAGATGCCGGAGGAACTGCGGCCCAGCGACGAATGGGTGCTGTTCAAGTACGACGACGTGTTCCGCGCCTTCCGCGACGACCAGACCTTCACCTCGGCCAGATACGACGACACCATCGGTTTGGTGATGGGCCACACCATCCTGGCGATGGGCGGCAAGGAACATCACGACCACCGCAACTTGGTGGCCAAGGCATTCCGGTCCACGGCCCTGGAACGGTGGGAACCCTCGGTGATCGGGCCGGTCTGCGATCAGCTGGTGGACGAAATCAAAGACAACGGCGAAGCGGACCTGGTCAAGGCCCTGACCTTCGAATTCCCCACCCGCATCATCTCCTCGCTGCTCGGGCTGCCGCCCGAGGATCTCGACATGTTCCGCCGGTTGTCCCTCGATCTGATCTCGATCCCGACCGACATCATGGCGGGCCTGACCGCTGCGGCCGAGTTGCACGGCTACTTCCTCAACCAGGTCGAGCAGCGGCGGCGCAAACCCACCAACGACATCATCGGCGACCTGGTGGCCGCCGAGATCGACGGCGAGAAGCTGACCGACGAGGCGATCATCGCGTTCCTGCGCCTGTTGTTGCCGGCCGGTTTGGAAACCACGTACCGCTCGTCGGGCAACCTGCTGTACCTGCTGCTGACCCATCCCGAGCAGATGGAGATGGTCTACCGGGACCGGTCCCTGATTCCGATGGCGATGGAAGAAGGACTGCGGTATGAGACCCCACTCACCGCGGTCATGCGGACCACCACGCGGGAGGTCGAGATCGGCGGCAAGCTGATCCCGGCCGGCGCGCAGATTGACACGTGCATGGGTTCGGCCAACCGCGACGAAACCCGGTGGAGCAACCCGAACATCTTCGACATCACCCGCCCCCGGCAAGCCCACATCGCCTTTGCCGGCGGAATCCACATGTGTCTGGGCATGCACCTGGCCCGGCTGGAGACGAGGGTGGTCCTGAACAGCCTGTTCGACCGCGTGCAGGACTTGAGGTTCGTCGACGACGACGGAACCGGGGTGGAGTCCAAGATCGTCGGGCTCACCTTCCGCTCCCCCAACAAGCTGCCCGTGACGTTCAGCCCGGCCGCATGAGAAGCCGGGCCGCGATCCTGCACGATGTCGGCGGACCCTGGTCGGTCGAGGAGTTCGAACTCGACGCGCCCCGTGCCGGCGAGGTGCTGGTCCAGTTGGCCGCCGCCGGGTTGTGCCACTCCGACGACCACATCCTCAAGGGCGACATGTCCGCACCCAACGAGGTGTTGAAGGCACTGGGCCTGCCCACCATGTTCCCGATGATCGGCGGCCACGAAGGTTCCGGCGTGGTGCGTGAAATCGGGCCCGGGGTAACCGAATTCGAGGTCGGCGATCATGTGGTGCTGACGTTCGTGGCGGTGTGCGGGCAGTGCCGCTGGTGCGCCACCGGCATGGAATACCTGTGCGACAAGGGCATCGGCACCCTGACACCGGGCATGCCGACCGACGGGACGTTCCGCCACCACACCGCCGACGGCCGGCCCCTCGGGCACCTGGCCAAGGTCGGCGCGTTCGCCGAACACACTGTGGTGTCGGTGAATTCGCTGATCAAGCTGGAGTCACACCTGCCGCTGGTGCCGAGTGCGCTGTTGTCCTGCGCCATTCCGACCGGTTACGGGTCGGCCGCCAACCGGGCCGGTGTGCGCGGCGGCGATGTGGTGGTGGTGATCGGCGCGGGCGGCATCGGCACCGGAGCGATCCAGGGTGCCCGGATCAACGGCGCCGCGCACATCGTTGCCGTCGACCCGGTGGAGTTCAAACAGAAGTCGGCATTGCGGTTCGGCGCCACGCACAGCGTCGCCTCGATAGCCGAAGCCCTGGACCTGGTGCGCGACTTGACCTATGGGGTGATGGCGGACGCGGTGGTGGTCTGCCCGTCGTTGATCTCCGCCGACGATGTCCGCGATGCCGTGGCGCTCACCCGTAAGGGCGGGACGTGCGTGCTGACCGGGATGACCTCGCAATTGCAGCAGTCGGTCAACATCAACCTGCAGGAATTCATCCTGATGAACAAGACGTTGGCGGGCACCATCTTCGGCTCGTGCAACGCCAAGGCCGACATCGCCCGGCTGGCCCGGCTCTACCAGACCGGACAGCTCCAGCTCGACGAGATGATCACCCGCCGCTACCGTCTCGACGACATCAACCAGGCCTACGCCGATCTGCTGAACGGCGAGATCGTGCGCGGCGTCATCGATTACGCGATCGCCTGACCGCGCCGGGCCGCCTCTGCCGCCGCCCCTCCGCCGCCGACTGTGCGTTTTGTGACAGGACACGCCGGTGCAGCGTGTGTGGTTCACTCTGAGCGGTCAGCGGCTTTGGCCTTCTGCTTGGCCTCGTGCAGCTCCTTGAGTTTCTTGAGCCGCATCAGCTTTTCCACCTGCCCGTAGGCGTCGATCGGGCTGTGCAACGAGAGACCACCGTCGGCGTGGATGACTTGCCCGGTCACCCAGGACATTTCGAGTGTCCCGAGGATGGCCTCGGCCACGTCGGCGGGTTCACCCAGGCGCCGCAGGGCGGTGCGTTTGGACATGCCCTCGACCCAGGCAGGCCACTTTTCGGCATCGGGCAGCATCGGGGTCCGGGTGACCCCGGGCCCGACGGCGTTGATGCGGATGCCGTGGACCCCCCACTCCACCGCCGCGACCTTCACCAGCATGTCCAGGCCCGCCTTGGAGACGCAATAGGCGCCCATGTCCCGGTCGGCCAGGGTGCCGCTGATGCTCGAGACCACGACGATCGAACCGTGCAATTCGGCGTCGATCATGGCTTGGGCGGCGGCGCGGATGGTGTACCAGGTGCCGGTGAGGTTGACCGACAATACCCGCTGCCATTCCGCAACCGGCATTTCCAGCAGCAGGCCGGACGACCCGACTCCGGCCGAGGTCACCACCCGGGTCGGCACGCCGTGCTCGCGCACGGTTTGTTCCATTGCGGCGGCCACGGCATCGGAATCGCTGATGTCGCAGACGATATCCGGCGCCTCGGGTGCGCCGGCGAGATCCCAGACGACGACGTCGTCTCCGGCCTCGCGCAACCGCGCCGCCACTTCGCGTCCGATCCCGGACCCGCCGCCGGTAACCAGAGCGGTCACCGGGCCGGTCCGATCAAATCGATCCCCGGGTCGGGCGTGCCCGGATCGCCCAGGAAGCGGGAGCGCAACTGAGTGTCCTTGGCGCCGAACAGGTCTGGCCAGTCGCCGGTGAACGTATAGTCGGACAGTTCGGCGAGTCCCAGACCGTCGTACCAGAACCGTCTGGCGAGGTCCGCATCCGCGGTGCAGATCGCAGTGTGATGAACACCGAGCATGCGTTAGGTCGCGATCCTGGTCATGGTGCTCTCCCATAGGTCGTTGGCCAGTCGGGTGTTTCTGGCCAGGCGGTTCACCCGGGCGATCTTGTGCCGCGAATAGTATTCGCCCGGTGTCCAATCCACGCCGGGGGTGCTCGACGCCAGCCAGATCAGTTGCTCGGCGCCCTGTTCGGATGTTGCGGTGTACCGCTCGGTCGGCAGGTAGCGTTTGGAGAACGCCAGCGCCTTTGATCCCGACGCCGGGCCGAAATTGGAGTTGACGTAACCGGGGTGCACAGTTACGGCAGACAGCCCGCGGCTGTGGTAGCGGCGGTGTAATTCCTTGGTGAACAACACGATAGCCAGTTTGGACAGCGCATAGGCGGTGCTGGGGCGGCGTTGCGCGGTGTTCTCCAGGTCCGCGACGCCGGCCCGCACGATCAGCAGATGCGACGAGCTGGTGGTGTTGACGACGGTGGCACGCGAGTCGACGAGCACGTCCATCAGTTGGGTGGTCAGCAGGAACGGGGACAGGTAGTTCACCTGATAGGTGTGTTCGTAACCATCCGGGGTGAGGTGGATCTTGGTGCCCATGCAGCCGGCGTTATTGAGCAACACGTCGATGCGTGGGTAGGTGGAGCGGATCTTGTCCGCCAGCGCGCGCGCCTGCGCCAGGTCGGCGAAATCGACCACGAAATGATCCGCGTCCAGTTCTGCGGCCACGGCCTCGGTCTTAGTCTGCGACCGGCCTATCACCACGATGTTCGCGCCGCCGCGACGCAACTCGCGCGCAGCCGCGGCACCGATACCGTCGCTGGCGCCGGTGATGATGATCGTTCTCGGGGTCATAGGCTGATGTCCTCCCGCTGGGAGTCTATGACGTGCGCCACACAGCGGTCACAGCCGCCTCACCGCAGCGAGTAGCGCACCGGCAGGTGCTTGAGACCGCCGACGAACGTGGTGGCCACATACTGCGGATCACCGGTCAGCTCAATCGATTCGAGCCTGGGCAGCAACTCGGTGAAGAAACTGTTGACCTCCATGCGGGCCAGTGCGGCGCCCATGCAGAAGTGCACCCCGTAGCCGAACGCGACATGCTTGTTCGGCTCCCGACCGACGTCGAAGCGGAACGGATCGTCGAAAACCTCTTCGTCGCGGTTGCCCGAAACGTACGACAGCAGCACCGACTCGCCCGCGGCGATCGGAACTCCCCGTACCTCGGTGTCCCGGGCAGCGGTGCGCATGAACTGCTTGACCGGGGTGACCCAACGGATCATCTCCTCGGTGGCCTGCGGCATCAGCGAGAGGTCGTCGCGCAGCCGCTGCAACTGGTCGGGATTCTCGGCCAGCGCCTGCAACCCGCCGGAGATGGTGGCGCTGGTGGTGTCGTGCCCGGCGGTCGCGACGATCAGGTAGTAGGACACCGTCTCGATGTCGGACAGCGGTTCGCCGTTGAGCCGGGCATTGGCGATGGCCGATGCCAGGTCCTCGGTCGGGTGCTCGCGGCGCGCAGCGGTCACGTCGTTGAAGTAACCGAAGATGTCCAACAGCGCGGGTAGTTGGTCTTCGACGGTGGTGCCACGTTTGAACTCGGTGTCGTCGCTGCCGAACAGCTCCTGGGTGAGCTTGAGCATGCGGGGGAAGTCGGCCTCGGGTATGCCGAGCAGCGACATGATCACGTAGAGCGGGTAGTTGACGGCGACCTCTTGGACGAAGTCGCATTCCGGCCCCACTTCCAGCATCTTGTCGACATAGATCTTGGCCAGCTCGTCGACACGAACCTTCAACGCCCGCATGGCTTTCGGCCGAAACCAGTTGGCTCCGATCGCGCGGACGTCGCGGTGTTGCGGGTCGTCGAGATGGATCAGCGTCTTGACCCCGATAGCGGCCTGCTGATCGTCGCCCTGGGCAGTGGTCAGGACCGGGCGCGGCCAGTTGGTGAACAGCGTGTTGTCGCGCTCGATGTCCATGATGTCGGTGTGTTTGGTGATCGCCCAGAACGGCCGATAGTGCTCCACCTCGACCCAGGACACCGGAGCACTGGCACGCAGGTGGGTCAGTGCGGCGTGCAGGCGGCGCTCGTCGGTGTAGGTTTGCGGATCGGCCAGCAGCTTGGCGGCCTCATCCATGACCGTAGCGTTCACGGGCGAATCTCCTTCCAGGCGGCGGTAATACAGTCTTGGGAAGCGGCGTAGAAGATCGGCCACACCCGGTCGGCGATGCCCTCGCAACGGCTTCGCAGTGCGGCGCCGATTTCGCCGACCGGTGCGACCACCGCCAGGGTGCTCAGAATTTCATCGTCGACGAGTGCGGCCATCGCGTCCCACTCGCCTGCTTTGGACATCCGGTGCAGTTCGGTGTGCAGGTCACCCCAGCCGTGCAGGTCCAGCACCCGGCGGTAGGCGGGTGTGGACCCGTAGAACGCAATCTGCTTGCGCGCAGCCGCGATTGCGGTCGCCAGCTCGGCCTCGTCGGTGCCGGTCGCCACCATCACTTCGGCCGCGACTTCGAAGTCGGCGCGGTCCCGCCCGGCGCGTTGCAGACCGCGCAGTAGCGTCGGCATCGTCACCTCGGTGAGGTAGCGCCTGGAGACCATCGGGTGACCGAGGTGGCCGTCGGCAACCTCACCGCACATCTCCGTCATCGCCTCCCCGACGGCGGCCAGGAACACCTTCGGGGCCGGGTGCGGCATGGGTTCCGGGGTGAACATCGGGGTCATGATCTTGTGCGTATAGAACTCGCCTTCGAACCGCAGCCGTTCGCCGTCCTTCCACGCCGACCAGATGGCTCGCAGCGCCGCGACGAATTCGCGCATCCGGCGGGCCGGGTGGCTCCAGGGCATGCTGAACCGCTTCTCGATATGGGCCTGGATCTGGGTGCCCAGCCCGAGGATGAACCGGCCCTGCGAGTACGCCTGCAGATCCCAGCCCAGGTTGGCCACGGTCATCGGACTGCGCGCGAACGCGACGGCGATGTTGGTGCCGAGTTCCAGACGCGTGGTGTGCTCGGCGGCCAGCAGCAGCGGCAGGAACGGGTCGTGGCTGGTCTCGGCCGTCCAGCCGCCGGCAAACCCGTGTTGTTCCAGTGCAGTGGCGGCCTCGACCGCGTCGTCGAGCCTGTTCGGGATACCTCCGTCGATCTTGAGGCCCCCACGCGACATGATGGAAAAGCTACAGTAAGCGATTCGGTAGGGTCAACGTGTTCGATGCGCGCCGGCACCGACCCGCTACAGTGAGCAGTTCAACAGGTTCGGCCCGGCGAGTGAGGACCAGGATGGGTAAGCCCGAGGATTGGGAAGAGACCCTCGTCGACCTCGACCGGCGTCGCCGCCACGCGTGGGCCATGGGGGGCCCGGAGCGCCTCGACAAGCACCGCGGCAAAGGCAAATTGGACGCCCGCGCCCGCATCGACTATCTGCTGGACCCGGGTACCTTCCGCGAACTGGGTACTTTGGTTGGCGGCGACACCGCGGCCGACGCGATCGTCACCGGATCGGGTCTGATCGACGGTCGACCGGTGATGGTGGGCGCTGAGGACTTCACCACGCTGGCGGGCAGCATCGGCCCCGGCGGCAACTCCAAGCGGCACCGGATCGCCGAACTGGCGGTGCGCAACAAGGTCCCGATGGTGATGTTGCTGGACGGCGCCGGCTTCCGGCCGACCGGTGGCCACTACGGCCGCAGCCCCACCGACCTGCTCGCGCAGACGCAGTGCTCGGGCCGGGTCCCGACGGTGGCAGCGGTGCTGGGGCCGTCGGCGGGACACGGCGCTCTGGTGGCCCCGGTGTGCGATTTCCGGATCATGAGCCGACACGGCACCATCTTCACCGCCGGACCGCCGGTGGTCAAAGAGTCCACCGGCGAAGACATTTCGAAGGAGGACCTGGGCGGCCCGGCTGTCGCGCTGCCCAGCGGAGTGATCCACAACGTCGCCGAGGACGACGAGTCCGTGCTCGACGACATCCGGCGTTATCTGTCGTATTTCCCGCCCAGCGCGTGGTCGTACCCGCCGGCGCTGGAACCGGACGAGACCTGCGAACCGCGACCGACACCGGAGTTGCTCAGCATCGTCAGCCGCGACAACCGCCGCGTCTACGACATGCGCGCAGTGCTCGACGTCGTGTTCGACCGGCCCGATTGGTTCGAGGTTCAACCGACGTTCGGCAAGGCGATCATCTGCGCGCTGGCCCATCTCGGCGGCCAACCGGTCGCCGTCGTCGCCAACCAGCCGCAGGTGCTGGCCGGTTCCATCGACGCCGCGGCCGCGGACAAGGCGGCGCACTTCATCCTGGTGGCTGATTCGTTCCACCTGCCGATCATCTTCCTGGCCGACAACCCGGGCATGCTGCCCGGTAGTCGCTCGGAGAGCCAGGGCGTGCTGCGCAGCGGTGCGCGGATGTTCGCCGCCCAGACCGCGGCGACGACAATCAAGTTGCACCTGACGTTGCGCAAGGCGTACGGCTTCGGTTCGATGGTGATGTCGCTGCTCGGATTCGACCAGCAGACAGCCACTTTCGCCTATCCGGGTGCGACGATGGGCGCCATGAGCGCGGCCGCGCTCACCCGCGCCTCGCACGCTGCCGAGGATCTGTCCGCCAAGCTGCGCAAGGCCGAATTGCAGGCCTCCTACCGGTCGGCGGAGAACATGGGCTTCGACGAGCTGATCGATCCGCGGGAGACGCGCGACGCGCTGCTGGATGCCTTACGGCGCGGCCTGTCCAGCCGGCAGGCGGTCGCCGAGCCGGTAACGCGCACCGTCATCCTGCCCTGACCCCTTTGGCGCGAGCAGACGCAAAAGCCCCTATTTCGCAACGAAATTGGGGGCTTTTGCGTCTGCTCACGCTACTGCGCGGCCCGGTAGGCGGCCACGACGGGTTCCAGTTCGTCGGGTGTGGCGCCGTGCAGGATCACCGCGTCGGCGCCGTAGTCGAACTCGCGGCGAACCCGCTCGGCACACTGCTGCGCCGACCCGGTGGCCGACGGTTCCAGCCACTCCTCAGGAATCAGCGTCGCGATGTGCTCGATCTGCTCGGGCGTGGCTTTGTGGTCGATCCCGCCCGCGATCGACGTCACCACCGGGTCTTCGCGGAACCGTTGCAGCACAGCGGGATCCCACTTGTTGGTGTTCACCAGCAGGTCGCCGTAACCCTGCAGGTAGGTAGCAAGGCGGGCAACAGTCTTCTTCAGGCGCAGCTGCTCGGGCAGGTGGTCGCCGACCGTGGCGAAGCACGACCACACCCGCACACTGTCGGGGTTGCGGCCGGCCTTTTCCGCGGCCGTCTTCACCGTGGTGACGCAGCGCTGCAACGTTTCCGGGGTGAAGTAGGTGTGCAGGATGACGTCGTCGAACACCCGACCGCCCAGCGCCAGCGTGTTGGGACCGAACGCCACCAACGCCAACCGGATGTCCTCGTCGAAGTCCGGGTCGAGAAACAGAATGGGGTACTTGCCCATTGGGCCGTCGTGATTGAAGATCAGCTCGCCGTGCCACAGTCGGCGCATGACGTTCGCCCAGTCCTCCATCTGGGCGGTGGTCACCGCCGGGATGCCGAACGCCCCGTAGATCGCGGCGATGCCCCGGCCGATGCCCAGCGTGAAACGGCCGCCCGACAACCGGTGCATGGTCGTCGCCCACGAACCGGTGATCAGCGGATGACGGGTGTTGTGATTGGTTGCGGCGGTGGCGATTTGCATGCGGCTGGTCACTGCGCACGCCGCTCCCACCAGAGACGAGGCTTCCTTGACGTTCCATCGTTCGGAGATGAACGCGGTGCCCAAGCCGAGTTCCTCACCCCGGCGGGCCTCGTCCATCAGGGTCGCGGGACCCTCTCCCCCCGCTCCGGCCAGCAGGTAGTAGCCCAACTCGTCGAGAAGGCGATCACTCATCCGAACCCCTGACTTCGCGCAGGAACCGCTCCGAGACGGTCTGAACCCGGCGGGAGAACACGTGACTGACGTGTCCGCCGGCATACCAGTACAGTTGCCCGCCCCATCTCTCCTGTAACACCAGCGCCGGTTCCAGCATCGCCATCCGGTCATGCCGGGCGGCGACGATCAGCCGCCGGTGCGGCGGCGGGGCCGGGTCGGCCCGCAGCGGGTCGATCACCGACGTCAGCTGCGACACCACGTCGGATTGCAGCAACGTGCAGTAATCCCGGCGCGACGAACCCGACCTGCTCAGGTGCCGGGCGATCATCGAGTTCAACCCCAGGATCGGGGTGTACAACGCGACCGCGTCGATGTCGCGCTCGAGATGCGACACCAGTGCGGCCACCGGGCTGCCCATCGACACTCCGGCCACCACAACGGTGGTGGCTTGTTTGCGCACCCAGCGCAGCACCGCGCGGATTTCCGACACCGACCGCATCATGCCTGCGACATTGCCCAGCGGATCGGTGTCGGGATATGCCGGCCAATACCCGCGCCGGCAGCCGTGCCCGGGTTGAACGGGCATCGCCACGTTGTAGCCCAGGCCGCGGTGCACGCGGTCGATGCGCGACATCAACATGTCCTCCGCACCACCCTGACCGGCGCCATGGATCCAGATCAGCCATGGCCGCGGACCGTCACGGTGCCGGCACAGGTGCACCGCCGCCCGCGCGGCGCCCCCGAAGCCCTCGTCCACCAGCGTCTGCGGCAGTGCGGGGTCGTGCTCGAAGGTCATGCGCTCGTACGCCAGCCCTGCGATGCGGCGGCGTCGGACGGCGCGCACGTGCAGTGGCGCGGGCTCGGCGTGGGCTCCGTCGATGCCGAGCGCTGACAGCTCCTCGGCTGCCGCGGCGCACTCCTGCGCCGTCCGCACCGTCGTGGGCCTGCCGTCATTGAGCACCGAAAAGCCGGTCAGCACAAGCTCATCCAGGAACACCTCGCCGAAGGGGCGCACCCCGAACGGCTGCCCCCTGACCCCGGACACGGTGCGCGGCAGCAGCATGCCCAGTTCCCGGCTGATGCCCAGCCCGCGGGTTGCCAACGACACGACCAATCACCTACCTCAGCTTGAATCCGGCGTACCCGGTGGTCGCGACTTCGTCGCACCGCCGGCGGTATTCGGGGATGCCACCGGTGTAGCCCATGTACATCCGTTTCTTGCCGGGAACGTTGCCCCCGTTGTACCAGGAGCTGCAGGACGGGTGTACCAGCACCGTCGGAGCGACGAGCGCGGTGGCGTGCTCGATCCACTCTTGCTGGGCGGTGTCCAGCGCCTCGATGGTACGGATCCCGTTGCCCCGCAGATACGCGATGCAGTCCCCGATCCATTCGACGTGTTGTTCGAGCGCAGCCACGAAGTTGGTCGCTGCGCTGGGGCTGCCCGGGCCCTGGACGGTGAACAGATTGGGAAATCCGGCGACCGCCAACCCGAGGTAGGACAGCGGGCCTGCCTCGCCCCAGAATTCACCCAGCGACATGCCGTCGCGGCCGCGGATGTCGATGCGGCTCAGCGCGCCGGTCATCGCGTCGAACCCGGTGGCGTAGACGATCACGTCCAGTTCGTGTTCTCCGCGGGCGGTGCGGATGCCGGTGGCAGTTACCTGCTGGATCGGGTCGTTGCGCAGGTCGACCAGGATGACGTTGTCCCGATTGAACGTCTCGTAGTAGCCCTGGTCGATGATCGGCCGCTTGCAGGCGAACGGGTGTCGCGGCACCAGGGCGGCCGCGGTCTCGGGGTTTCGCACAATTCGGGCAACGGCTTCACCGTACAGTTGCGCGGCCATCTGGTTGGCCTCGATGTCGAAAAAGACGTCACTCCAGTTCAGCGCGCCCAGCACGCCGTTCTCCTCGATGGCGCGCAGCTGCTGCTCGCGGGTTGCTGACTTCAGCGGCGGGCTGGCCAGCATCTCCAGCAGCACCGAGAACGCGCTCAGCCGTGCCGCCCCGATCGGATGGTCGCGCTGCGCGGCTCGGATCTCGGCGTAGCGCGCTTTCATCTCGTCCAACTCCCCGGGTTCGAACCGGTGCACCTGCCACGGCAGCGTGTACGGTGCCGAACGCTGAAACACGGTGAGCTGCTTGGCTTCCTGCGCAACGACGGGAATGAGCTGCACTCCGGTGGAGCCGGTGCCGATCACACCGACCCGCTTACCACGCAGATCGAAGCCCTCGCGCGGCCAGCGGCTGGTGTACAGCGACGTCCCGGCGAAGGACGCCATCCCGCGGATATCGGGTTCCAGAGGGACCGAGAGGATTCCGGACGCGGCGACCACGAACGGGACGGTGAGCGTTTCACCCGCCTGCGTGCGCACCTCCCACGCCGCGGCGTCCTCGTCGAAACGCATCGCGACCACCTCGGTGTTGAACGCGATGTCGCGGCGCAGGTCGAGCTTGTCGGCGACGAAGTTCAGGTAGGCCTCGATCTCGGGCTGGGCCGGCATGGACTCCGTCCATACCCATTCCTGCTGAATCTCCTCGGAGAAGCTGTAGGAGTATTCGATGCTCTCGATGTCGCAGCGTGCCCCGGGATACCGGTTGAGCAGCCAGGTGCCGCCGACGTTCTCCGCCATCTCCAGCACCCGGGCCCGCACACCGAGCTGGCGCAGCCGGTGCAGCATGTACAGGCCGGAGAACCCGGCACCGATCACCAGAACGTCAAGATCCACCCGTCACCTCCGGTCTGGCACAAGTCTTGAGCTGCCGAATCACCGGCTCCCCCGCAGGTCGTGACCAGACATAGAGCTCCTTGCCCGCGCCGGACGAATGGTGTCAAGTTGCTGAAATCTATACTGTAATAGATTAAGTATCAGCCCATAGTCGAAAGGCGCCGCCGTGCAGGTCCCTTTCACCTGGAAAGTCACCGGGTGGTTCATGGTCGGGTGGTCCCCGGAATTCCCGGTCGGCGAGGCTCGGCCGTTGCAGTACTTCGGTGAGGACCTGGTCGCCTACCGCGACGACTCCGGCGAACTGCACATCCTGGAAGCGCACTGCAAACATCTCGGCGCCCACCTCGGCCATGGCGGCAAGGTGGTCGGCGACTGCCTCCAGTGCCCGTTCCACGGGTGGCGCTGGGGTCCGGACGGCACCAACCGGTACATCCCCTACCAGCCGGAGCGGCCCAACCGCGCGCTGCGGCTGCAGGTCTACCCGGTGCGGGAGCAGTACGACTGCGTGTTCATCTGGCACCACCCGGACGGCAAAGAACCCCAGTGGGAAATGCCCGATATCTTCAAGAAGTTCCCGCAGTTCGAGACCGACCCGGCGGCCTACTACCGGGCGTACCCGGAATTCTCCCGGCGCGCCGAACGCGAACCGGTGCATCCCCAGATCGTGGCCGAAAACGCCCCGGACAGCGCGCATTTCGAATACGTGCACCACGCCACCGTCACGCCCCGGGTGTTGGACTGGAAGATCGTCGAGCACGAGTGGCAGTTCACCGCGGGATGGCCGGACGCGCGCAGCGACAACCCGGACGACCTGGCCCTGATCTTTCACAGCCACCTGTTCGGTCTCGGCGGGGCGATCAGCGTTTTCGAGGGCGCCCAGAACCATCGGCTGATCTTCACCTGCACGCCGGTCGACGACGAGCGTTCCGACCTGTTCTACTCGATCTGGTGGCCGCGCGTCCCCGGTGACGACGCCCCGGTGCCGGCGGGCAAGCTGCGCGAGCTGATCGAAAGGCAGTTCCTGTCCACCGTCTTCGACGACCTGGAAATCTGGCGGTACCAGAAATATGTGGAACGCCCGGCGCTGTCCAAGACCGACGCGAAAGGCTATATGGCACTGCGAAAATGGGCGACACAATTCTATGACGCGGCACCGGCAGTGGGCGCCCGGGGATGACCGACAAACTCGCCGGTCTCGTCGGACCCGGGCACACCGCGATCGTCACCCAGGAGTGCCAGGGTGCGGTCATCGGCCCGCACGCCGGACTGGCGATGCTCGCCGAGGAGGCCCGTCGCGTCGCACTGCCCAATATCGCGCGTCTGCTGCCCGCGGCCCGGGCGGCCGGCGTGCACGTCGTGCACTGCTTGGTGCACAAGCGTCCGGACGGGCTGGGCTCCAACCGCAACGCCAAGATCTTCACCCTTGGGCAAGGACAGGTCGACATCACCCCGGGCACCCCCGGGGCGGCGCTGCTCCCCGAATTAGGGCCCGCGCCAACCGATCTGGTGCTTTCCCGCTGGCACGGGGTGGGCCCGATGGGTGGCACCGACCTGGACGCGGTGCTACGCAACCTCGGGGTCAGCACGGTCGTGGTGGTCGGCGTCTCGCTCAACATCGCGATCCCCAACTTCGTCATGGACGCCGTCAACGCCGCATACCGGGTGGTGGTGCCCCGCGACGCAGTGGCCGGCATCCCGACCGAGTACGGCGAGGCCGTCATCGCCAATACGCTCTCGCTGCTGGCCACCGTCACCACCACCGAGGACCTGGTGCAGACCTGGACGGCGCAATGACCGAGACCGCATCCCCGGCCCGCGGGGGATTCCCCGATGTCAGACCCGTCGAAGACGCACCTGAGGAACTGGGTCCTTTCGCGGCCGCCCTGCGGCGGTTGCAGGATCTGACCGTCTCCACCCGCCCGGACAGCGCACTGTGGGCTGCCGCCGCCGGTCATATCGAGCAGGCGTGCGCGCTCCTGGACGGCCACCAGGTTCCCGAAGTCGACGCGGTGGCCGGTCGGGTGCTGAGCCTGCCCGGCCTGGGCCATCCCCTGCTGCCGCCCTGGAGCGTCACCGAATCCGGCCCGGACGGGGTGGTGATGCACGGACATTTCACCCAAGCCCACGTCGGCGGTAACAACGCGGTGCACGGCGGGATGATCCCGCTGCTGTACGACTGGTTGTTCGGCATGGTGGTCACCGCCGCCGAGATCCGGCCCACCCGCACCGCCTATCTGCACGTCGACTACCGCAAGATCACGCCGATCGGCGAGCCATTGACCGCTGCGGGGCGCATCAGCGAAGTCGACGGCCGCAAGGTTTTCATTGCCGCTAGCATTACGGCGACCGACGGCACGGTGCTGACCGAAGCCAACGGGCTGATGGTCCGCCTGCTACCCCACCAGCCTTGAGGCGCGAGCAGACGCAGAATCGCACTGCGGCAAGCTCATCCGTGCGATTCTGCGTCTGCTCGGCAGAAAGGACACTCGTGCCCGAGACCGAATTCACCGTCCCCGCGGTCGTGGCGGCCGTCGCGGCCGCGATCCCGGACCGCGACCTGATCATTCAGGGCGACCGGCGGTTCAGCTACGCCCAGATCTCCGATCGCGCCAACCGCCTGGCCAACTATCTGCATTCGCGCGGACTGGGTTGCCACACCGAGCGCGCAGAGTTGGCCGGCCACGAAGCCGGGCAGGATCTGCTGGGCATCTACGCCTACAACGGCAACGAGTTCGTCGAATCCCTGCTCGGATCGTTCGCCGCGCGCGTCGCGCCGTTCAACGTGAACTTCCGCTATGTCCGGCAAGAACTGCAATACCTGTTGGCCGACGCCGGCGCCACCGCCCTGATCTACCACGCCGAGTTCGCGCCGCGGCTGGCAGAGATACTGCCCGATCTGCCCGGGCTGCGAGTGCTGATCCAGATCGCCGACGACTCGGGCAACGAATTGTTGGATGGCGCAGTCGATTACGAAGAGGCGCTGGCATCTGCCAGCCCCGAAGCCCCGCCCGTACAGCACTCGCCCGACGACCTCTATGTGCTCTACACCGGTGGCACGACGGGGATGCCCAAGGGTGTGCTGTGGCGTCAGGCCGACATCTTCATGACCTCCTTCGGTGGGCGCGACCTGGTCACCGGTCAACCGGTCGGCTCCGTCGAGGACGTGGTGGCGCGGGTGACGGCCGGCCCGGGTACCAGGCTGATGGTGTTGCCGCCGCTGATGCACGGCGCCGCGCAGTGGAGTGTGATGACGGCGCTGACCACCGGGCAGTCGGTGGTGTTTCCCGCAACCGTGCACCGACTCGATGCCGACGAGGTGGTCCGCACCATCGCACGCGAAGGGGTCCTGGCGGTCACGGTGGTCGGCGACGCGATCGCCAGACCGCTGGTCGCGGCGATCGAGAATGCGAACGTCGACCTGTCGTCGCTCGCCGTCGTTGCCAACGGCGGGGCGCTGCTAACGCCGTACGTCAAGCAACGGCTGATCGAGGTGCTGCCGAACGCCATCATCATCGACGGCGTCGGATCCTCGGAGACCGGCGCGCAGATGCACCACATGTCCATGTCGGGGGCGGTGTCGACCGGTACCTTCAATGCCGGGCCGGACACCTTCGTGGCCGCTGAGGATCTCAGCTCGATCCTGCCCCCGGGCCACGACGGGCTGGGCTGGCTGGCCCAACGCGGGTACGTTCCGCTGGGGT
Organism: Mycobacterium sp. IDUB_28; assembly: GCF_055419285.1. NCBI lineage: Bacteria > Bacillati > Actinomycetota > Actinomycetes > Mycobacteriales > Mycobacteriaceae > Mycobacterium > Mycobacterium sp. IDUB_28. Next base: position 130,061 of record NZ_JBVAXK010000005.1, read on the forward strand.
ACAAAGGCGATGCGGTCAAGACCGCCGCGACCTTCCCGGTCATCGACAACGTGCGCTACGCGATTCCCGGTGACCGTGCCCGTCACCGCGACGACGGCCACATCGAGTTGCTGGGCCGCGACTCGGTGACCATCAACTCCGGCGGGGAGAAGATCTTCGCCGAAGAGGTCGAGACCGCGGTCGCCTCCCATCCCGCCGTGGCCGACGTGGTGGTCGCCGGACGTCCCAGCGAGCGGTGGGGCCAAGAGGTGGTGGCCGTAGTGGCGCTGGCCGACGGCGCCCGCACCGATGCTGCCGAGTTGATCGCACATGCCGCAACGTCGTTGGCGCGCTACAAACTTCCGAAAGCGGTCGTGTTTCGCGATGTCATCCAGCGCAGCCCGTCGGGCAAGGCCGACTACCGGTGGGCGCGAGCCCAGGCCGAAGCGGGTTAGGCGGGCGCCGCCCGCCTTGGCTCTGCGTCCAGGGTGCAAGAGTGCGAGTGCGCCACACCCTCACCGCAGAATCAACGCGTTCGAGCGGTGGCTAGGCGTCCACTACACCGACCGCCGCCTCGGCCCGTCGCTCGTAGCAGGCCCGCGCCGCGTGATCGATGTCGTCGAGAAACAGGGTGTCCGCGCCGACTCGCTTGTTGAACCAGCGCCGGCCGCGCGCCCCGAGCATCGCCACCACCGGTCCGACGAACCGGGTCGGTTGCGGCAGCGCCACATGAGTGCGCGGCCTGTCCAGCGCGCCGACGATCGCCGCGGCCACCACCTCGGGCCGCACCGGTTTGCCGATACCGGCGGCGTTCGTCCCGGCGATCAGCTCGGTCTGGGTGAACGGCGGCAGCACCACCGTGACATCGACACCGCGGGAGGCGAATTCGTCGGCCATCGCGACGCTGAGTCCGACCACACCGAACTTGGTCGCCGCGTAGACCACCTGTCCGGGGATCGCCATCACGCCCGCCATCGAGGCGATGTTCACGATGTGCCCGCGCCGGCGTGCCACCATCTCGGGCAACACCAGCTGACAACCGTTGAGCACCCCGCAGAGGTTCACTTCGATGGCGGACCGCAACGCCTGCTGCGATTGCCCGATGAACGAACCTACCGGCATCACGCCGGCGTTGTTGATGAGCACGTCGATGCGGCCGCCGCTGTCGCCTCGTGCCCGGTCCAGGAACGCGGCGAACGACGCCCGATCGGAGACGTCGAGCAGGTGAGCGGAAAGCTGGCCCGCAGCACCGAGTTCCGTGACCGCGGCCGCCAGCGCCGCACCGTCGCGGTCGCCGATAACCACCCGCGCGCCGCGGGCCAATAGTGCTCTCGCGGTGGCGAATCCGATGCCGCGGGCGCCACCGGTGACGACGACCGTGCGGCCCCTGACCCTGTCTGTGCCCCTGTCCAACATGGCCGTACCTTTCTAGCGCAGCTGCTCGAGGATCGACACAACCGTTGCCCGCGGCAAGGCCGCCGGGAACGCCGGAAGCACCCGATCGACCGCGCCCTGGCAGCGCACGCGCAGCGCGGCGGCCAGTTCGCCGACGGGTGCAACCACGGCGAAAGCAGCCAGCATGTCGTCATCGATCAGCGTGCCCATCGCGTCCCATTCGCCCTGCCGCGACAGCCGGTGCAGTTCGGTGTGCAGATCGGCCCAGCCGTGCAGATCGAGCACGTTGCGGTAGGCCGGTGTGGAACCGTAGAACGCGAGCTGCTTTCTGACTCCCGTAGCGGCGTCGGATATTTCGGCCTCGGTGCGGCCGGTCACGACGAACACCGGACAGGACACGGCGACGTCACTCCGGTCGCGCCCGGCCCGGCGGAGCCCGTTGTTCAACGCCGGCAAGGTCACCTCGTCCAGATAGCGACGGGTGGTGAATGCATGGGCGATCACCCCGTCGGCGACCTCCCCGCACATCTCCGTCATCGCGGCACCGACAGCAGCCACGAACACCTGTGGCAGCGCACAGGTCAACGGTTCGGGGGTGAACATCGGCGTCATGATCTTGTGCGTGTAGAAGTCGCCCTCGAAACGCAGCCGGCCGCCACCCTGCCAACAGTTCCAAATGGCGCGCAACGCCATGACGAACTCGCGCATCCTGGCCACCGGCCGGCTCCACGGCATACTGAACCGCTTCTCGATGTGTGGCCGGACCTGGGTGCCGAGGCCAAGGACGAACCGGCCTGCCGAGAAGGACTGCAGGTCCCACGCGACGTTGGCGACCGTCATCGGGCTGCGCGCGAACGCCACCGCAATGCTGGTGCCCAGTTGAATTGTCGAGGTGTGTTCGGCGGCCAACAGCATGGGCAGGAACGGGTCGTGATTGATCTCCCCGGTCCAACCGCCGTCGTAGCCGCGGCTTTCCAATTCGGTCGCAGCCGAACGTACGCGCGTCAGCTCCATGGGAATGCCCCCATCGATCTTGATCGCGCCACCGGCCGCGGCGATCATCGCCGCAGACGCCTACAGCCCATGAACGTGGACGGTACTGTAAATGATTCGGTAGGGTCAACCGGGTGGGCGAGCTGCATGCGGCATTGTTGGGTGGGTGGCGACTGGAATCGTTCGTCTCCCGCGACGAAGAAACCGGCGAACTGCGGCATCCGTTCGGCGAGCACCCGTGCGGGCTCATCCTCTACACCACCGACGGGCACATGTCCGCACAGCTGACGCCGGGCCCGGGTGCCGAATTCGTCTCTTACGGTGGACGATTCCACGTCGACGAGCAGGCGTCGACGGTGACCCACGAGGTCGTCATTGCGACCATGCCGGAGTTGTTGGAACAGCCTCAACTTCGGCACGCCCGCATCGACGGCGACCGGTTGACGCTGTCGGTGAGCCAGCGCTCGGCCCGGGGCAGGGCCATCCACAGCACCCTGGTCTGGCGTCGCGATCCCGGACCTTAGTCCAGCACCCGCACCGGCACATTGCTCCAGCCGGCGACGTTCTGCATGTTGACCCGTCGGCACCCCGACCAGTCGACTTCGTAGCGCGGCATGAAGTCCAGCATCCGGTCCAGCGCGATCACGCTTTCCAGCCGGGCCAGGGCCGCACCCAGGCAGCTGTGAATTCCGTAGCCGAGACCCAGATTCTGCGCCTCAGTGCGGTCACGGTCCAGGTCGAAGGTGTCCGCGTCGGTCCAGGCCGCCGGATCCCGGTTGGCCGACGCCCCGACCAGAAACACCGGTTTGCCGGCGGGAATCGTCACCCCGTGCAACGTCACATCGCGCATCGAGTGGCGCACGTTGTACTGCGATGGCGCCTCGTAACGCAGCAGTTCCTCGACCGCCAGCGGAATCTTGCTGCGGTCGTCCAACAGCTTCTGCCACTGATCCGGGTTGCGCGCGAACACCACTGCGGCGTTACCCAGCAACTTGGTCACCGTCTCTGCGCCGGCACCACCCAATAACGTTGCGAATTCGGTGATCTCGAGGTTGCTCAGCGGGGTCACCGCACCGTCGTCACGCTCGATCTGCGACTGGATCAGCTTACTCAACAGGTCGTCGGCCAGGTTCTCGCGGCGCGCTTTGATCATCCGGTAGTAGTAGATAGACATGTCGATGGCCGATTTGATGCCGGCCTCGCTCGCTTCGACCTGGCCTGGTTCGCGGTGCAGCAGGTCGTCGATCCAGAGCCGGATCTGTTGCCGGTCCGGTTCGGGCACACCTTGCAACGTCGTCATCACGTCCACCGGGAACAGTGCCGAGAAGTCCTGGACGAAGTCGAAACCGTTCCGGTTCACCGCGGCGAGATGCTTATCGATGGACTGGGTCACCAACGGACGGAATGCCTGGATGGCGCGTGGGGTGAAGACTTTGTTCAGCAGGCCGCGCATCCGGCGATGGGCCGGCGGATCCATCGCGATGATTGATCCGTGCTCGGCCACCTGACCGGTGCGCACCTGCGCCAGGTCGACCCCGTAGGCTGACGAATACGTCTGGTAGTCCTTGAACGCCGCCGCCACATCCGCGTGGCGGGTCAACGCGTAGAAGTCGTACTCGGCGCTGTAATAGACGGGCGCTTCCGCACGCATCCGCCGGTAGATGTCGTAGGGATTGGTGAAGAAGTCTTCGGAGAACGGGTCGAACACCACCGTCGCCGTCGTCATGAACCCGCCCCCTGACTGGACTGCGCCCTTTTGATACGGCGGCGAGTCCTGTTGCGCGCCAACCACAACTGCCCGTCGGCATACCTCTTCATCGACTTGCGGAACGGTGGCGCCGCGCTGCTGGTGATGCTGAACGGCAGATCCGAACCGACCGCCGTGCGGTAGTGGGTGAAGGTGTCGAAACCGGCTGTGCCGTGGTAGGCCCCCATGCCGCTGCGGCCGCCTCCCCCGAACGGTGCCGCCGAGGGAATCATCTGGGATCGGGTTCCGAAGTCGGCACTCATCGCCCCGACGAACGCGTCGGTGTTGTCCGGGACCAACGCCATCAAGCGGTCGATGCGGTGCTTGCCCACGGGCGACCCCTTCTTGGTTGGCTACGCTTTCGGAACGATCAACGGTAACGGTTACAGTAGTATAGACAAGTCTGTCGTCATAGCGTTCCCTCCGATCGCGGCAGGAAGGGTGTTTGGGTAGTGCACGAGGTAGCCATCATCGGGGTTGGCCTGCACCCGTTCGGCCGGTTCGAGGGCAAGTCCGCGATGCAGATGGGTGTCGACGCCATCTTCGCCGCAATGGCCGACGCCGGTGTGCAGTGGGCCGATATTCAAGCCGCCACCGGTGGCAGCTGGACGGTGGCCAATCCGGACGCGATCGTCGGAATGGTCGGGCTGTCCGGGATACCGTTCACCAACGTTTTCAACGCGTGCGCCACCGCGGCCAGCGCCGCGAAGGCCTGTGCGGACGGAATTCGGTTAGGCGACTACGAGATTGGCCTCGCGGTCGGACTGGACAAGCACCCCAGGGGTGCGTTCACCGAGGATCCCGCGCTGGTCGGGATGCCGCGCTGGTACGCCGAGAACGGCCAGTACCTCACCACCCAGTTCTTCGGCATGAAAGCCAACCGCTACCTGCACGACCACGCCATCTCCCAGCGCACCCTGGCCAGGGTGGCCGCCAAGAACTTCCGCAACGGTGCGCTGAATCCGAATGCGTTCCGGCGCAAGCCGATCCTTGAGGACGACATCCTCAACTCGGCGATGCTGAACTATCCGTTGACCCAGTACATGTTCTGCGCGCCGGACGAGGGCGCCGCCGCGGTGGTGATGTGCCGCGCGGACATCGCCCACCGCTACACCGACAAGCCGGTGTACCTCAAGGCGGTCGAGGTTCGCACCCGCAAGTACGGTGCCTATGAGGTGAACACCACCTGCGCGCCGGTGCAGGAGGATGTTTCGCCGACGGTCTACGCGGCGCGCGCCGCGTTCGAGAAGGCGGGCGTGAGCCCGGCTGACGTGGACGTGATTCAGCTGCAGGACACCGACGCCGGTGCGGAGATCATCCATCTGGCCGAGTGCGGTTTCTGCGCCGACGGAGAGCAGGAGAAGCTGCTGGCCGACGGAGCCACCGAGATCGGCGGGCCGATGCCGGTCAACACCGACGGCGGCCTGATCGCCAACGGCGAACCGATCGGGGCCTCGGGGCTGCGCCAGATCCACGAGATCGTTCGCCAGTTACGCGGACAGGCGGGCGATCGTCAGGTTCCCGGCGATCCCAAGGTGGGCTTCGCCCAGTTGTACGGAGCGCCGGGCACCGCCGCCGCGAGCGTGCTCACCACGTAAGCCGTCCGCGCGGGCCGTCCGCGAGCCGCAAAGGTCAGACGGGCACCAACACCGCCCGGCGCTCCCGGCCCTGCACCATGTTGGCCGCGGCGACCGCCACACAGATCGAGGCGGGGACGAGCAGCGCACACCCGCCGAGTTGAGCACCGATCAGGATCCCGGCGATACCACCGGACAGGAACAGCAACAGCGTCACGGTGAGGGTCACGATCTTCCACGTGTCGATGCCGTCCTGACGGCTGCGACCCAGCATCAGCCCGAGATCGGTGACGGTGCCGGTGAAGTGAGTGGTGCGGATGGCCATGCCGCGGAAGCTGGAGGTCAGCCCGTTCTGCAGGCCGAGGGCCGCTGCGGCCAGCAACGCTTGCACGGCAGTTTTCTCAAAACCCAGTCCGACCAGGTGCACCTTCACCGCATTGATTTGCAGTGCGTCCGAGCCAGGGGTGCCGGACGGAAACGCCGCCGCGGCGAGTAGCAGCAGCACCGCCTGCGCCGACAGGATCAGGGCATGCCGGCTGGCCAGCGGGGCCCGAACCGATGCCAACAGCGCACCGGCGACGGCCGCCCCCACCAGGAAGCCCAGCAGGATGGCGGTCAGCACGTGGCTCTCGTATCGCCACGGGTGGGCGGTGTCCATGCCGAGCTGGGTGGTGACCCCGGTGAGGTTGCCGACCGGCACCGCCAGCACCAGCAGCGCCACCGCATTCACCGAACCCGCGTTGAACGCCAGCAATCCGCTGTAGGCGAGTACCCGGCCCCGAGGGTGCATCCAATCGAATCGACGCGGCCGAACTTCGGGGAAGCCGTTGAGGGTCATTCGTGATTTCTCCAGGTCTGCTCGGCCGAGATGCTGTGTGCGTTGACCCCATGTTGGTCGGGCGGCTTTGGAGGATTCTCAACGAATTCTTGGCATCGACGGGGGCCGCCGCGGGGTGTGAATCAGTGCGCCGGCGGGAACCGGAAGATATGGCCCGATCCGACACCGACGAAGCGCCGAGCGACAAACGCAAACGGGCGCTCGATCCCGACGATCCGAGCAAGCCGCAGTCGCCGGACGACCTGACCAAGGCCTCGTGGCTGTTCGTGCTGCGTAAGACCGGGTACGAGTTCCGCAAAGACCAATGCCTGGACCTGGCGGCCGCACTCACCTACTACGCCGTGTTGTCGGTTTTTCCGGCGTTACTGGTGATGGTCTCGCTGCTCGGCGTCTTCGGTGAGGGACGCCGCACCACCGACGCGCTGCTCGAGGTGGTCGCGGGCCTGGCCCCCGCGTCGGCGGTCGACATGCTGCGTCAACCCATCGCGCAGGTGGTCGACAACCCGTCCGCCGGTTTCGCGCTGATCATCAGCGCACTCGCGGCGCTGTGGTCGGCGTCGGGATATGTCGGTGCGTTCGGTCGGGCGATGAACCGCGTGTACGAGATCGCCGAGGGGCGCCCGGTGTGGAAGTTGCGGCCGCTGCAGTTGGTACTGACGTTGGCGGGCCTGGTGCTGGCCGCGGCGGTGGCCGTCATGCTCGTGGTCAGCGGGCCGGTCACCGAGGCGGTGGGCAACGCGACCGGGTTGGGAAGTGCCGCGCGGACCGCCTGGGCCGTCCTGAAATGGCCGGCGATGCTGGCGATCGTGACGCTGGTGGTCGCGATCCTCTACTACGCGACACCCAATGTGCAGCAACCGAAGTTTCGCTGGCTCAGCATCGGCGCGGGGGTCGCGATCGTGGTGTGGTCCGCCGCTTCCGTCGGATTCGGTTGCTACGTAAGCCGTTTCGGCAGCTACGACCGGACCTATGGCACGCTGGGCGGCGTCATCGTGTTCCTGCTCTGGCTGTGGATCACCAACCTGGCGCTGTTGTTCGGCGCCGAACTCGACGCCGAACTGGAGCGGGGCCGGCAACTGCAGGCCGGCATCGCCGCCGAGCGCGAACTGCAGTTGCCACCGCGCGACACCCGCGTCGTCGAGAAGAACGAGGCCGCCGAGGAAAAGGACATCAAACGCGGCCGGTGGTTACGCCGTACCCGGGGCAGACGCGACTGAGCCCTACTCAGTCGGCATCCGACCCATCGACTAGCGTCGGGAACATGGCTGAAATCTCCGGAAACGACCGAATCGATGACGTCTCCCCCGGCGATCTCATTGCGCTCGTGCGCGCTACGGGTGAGCAGACGTGCAAAGTGGTGTTCAAGGACGCCACCGATGAGGGATACGTCGTCACGCTCGAGGGCGACAGCGGTGAAACCTTCCAGCTCGAACTGGCGGCGGGCACCACGGTCAAGAGATCGCTGGCCGCGAAGTGGGAGTCTCCGCAGAGTCCGACCTCGCACGCCTGAGGGACCTCAGGACACCTTGGTGGCCGGCGGCGAATAGTTCGGCTTGCCGAGTCCCAGCACGTGCTGGGCGATCATGTTGCGGAACACCTCCAACGTGCCGCCGTAGATCCCGGCCAGCGGGGCGAATCGGTAGAGATATTCGGACGTCCCGTTGTCGGCGGCGCCGTCGGTCTCGATCGGCAGTACCGAGGCGGGACCGGCGATGTCCATCAGATCGGTTCCGATGTCACGCATGGTCTGCGCCTGCGCGACCCGGCCGAAGATACCCGGTGTCGACAGCGCCGCTTCCAGCCGGGCGGCGCTGCGCCCGAGCCGGAAGGCCACCGATCCGTCGTCCACCCGGCGGGACCCGTCCGGTCCCGGTTGGCCTACCCGGGCCGCGACAGCGTCGACCGCGGCGGACATGAACCCGCTCTGGTGCGCCATGATCGCGACGTCCTGCAGCCCGTCCGGCGCCGCCGACACCGCTCCGTGCTCGGCATCCAACGGTCCGCGCAACACGGTCCAGCCGCCGTTGACCTCACCGAGCAGGTATTTGTCGTCGACCCGGACATCGCTGTAGTACACGATGTTGGTCCGGTCTCCGTCGACGGTGCGGATGCCCTGGATTTCAATGCCCGGCAGGTCGAGCGGCACCAGAAACATGGTCAGGCTCTTGTGTTTCCGCGCGTCCGGGTCGGTATTGGTGATCAGGAACACGTACTGGCAGTTGTGCGCGCCGGTGGTGAACATCTTGGACCCGTTAATGACCCATTGATCGCCGTCCCGCACCGCGCGCGTCTTGCACGTGGCGACGTCGGATCCGCCTTCGGGTTCGGTGTAGCCCAGGCACATCCGCACTTCTCCGCTGAAGACCTTGGGCATCACCTCTTCGACGAGTTCGGGTTTTCCGAACGCCGCGACTGCCCGCGCCACCATCGCGGTGGTCCCCCACGTCACCCACGGCGTATGCACCCGGCGCTTCTCCAGCTCCCAGATGCGTCGCCGCACCCGGCTGAAGCCACCCTGGGTAGACGGCGTCCACTCCTTTTCCAGGTAACCGGCGGCTCCGATCGCCAGGTGGACGCCTTCGTCGAAGTTGTCACCAGTGTCGCGGTCGCGGCGGCGAACCTCGTCGGTGACATGCTCGGCGAGAAAGTTACGCACCTCGGCCAGGAATGCTTTGTCGTCGTCGTCCAGTTCGACCAATGCGAAATCCATTGTTCTAGGCGCTCTCTCGCTCAGCGACGAGCACACCGACATGCTTGGCCGCCAAGCCGGGATCGCCACCGGCCAGCGCCCAGCCCCTTGCCCGGACCAGATACGCTGTTGCCGCGGCCTCGACGGAGACCCCGAGCCCGCCCTGGATGTGTACCGCCATGGTCGCCGCCTTGGGCGCCTCCTCAGCCATGAACACGAACGCGCACCCGGGCAGTTCCGGACGCACCTCGGGCTCGTTGTCCAGGTACCAGGCGGCACGCCGGGCCAGGTTGCGGCCACCCTGCACGACGATCGCCATGTTGGCCAGTGGATGGGAGATGGCCTGCAGCGTCGAGATCGGCACGCCGAGCGTGTAGCGCGACTTGGCGAATTCCGCGGCGATCGTCATGGTCTGCTCGATCAGGCCGGTCAGGGCCGCGGCGGTCAACACCCGCCACTCGTCGACCGCGCGCCGGTAGGCTGCGACCGCCTCCGGGCCCGAACCCAGTACCGTGCGCGAATCGGCCGCACCGGGGTCCACCCAGGCCATCGGCAATTGTCCCAGGTTGGGCACCCGCGCGGGCCGGGTGGCGAATTCGAGTAGCACCACCTCGTCCCCGTCGGCGACGACCAGCGCGTCGGCGATAGCCGCTGAGGCGATAAGTCGTTGCTCTGCAACGGTTTCCGACGTCACGTCCAGCCCGATGATCCGGCTGCCCTCGACGGCATCACCCTCGACCGCGCCGAGGCGTTCGGCCAGCCGCACGGCACAGACGTGGTCGATCCAGGGCACCGGCGCCAGCGCCCGGCCGAGTTCCTCGGCGACCAGCGCGAGGTCCACCAGCGTCGCACCGTCCCCACCGGCGTCCTCCCCCACCGCCATCGACGTGGCACCCATAGCGCACAACCGCTCCCATAGGCTTTTTTCGAACCCGGTTTCCTGTGCGGCCCATACTGTTTCGATCGGGCAGTGGGTGTCCAGCAACTGCCGGTAGGCGGCCTGTAGCGCCTTATGGTCGTCGGTCAGGCTGTAGTCAACCCGGCGCAGTTCATAGCGGTCCATCGGCACTCCTGAAAAAGAACTCGTTGGCGTTGTTGTAGAGGTAGTTGTCCAGCACATCCGCGGGAAGGTCGAGGGCGTTGGCCTCCGGCACCACCCGGTGCTGACGCAGCACCGGCCAGTCGGAGGCGAAGATGACCTTGTCCCGTCCCCGGGTGCGCATGAAGTGGATAAGGCTGTCCGGCAACCGCTTCGGGGACCAGGCCGACGTCATCAGCCGCAAGTTGCGATACTTGATCAACATCCGGATCGCCACGTCCCACCAGGGATCGGCACCGTGGATCATGCACAGCTTCAATTCCGGGAACCGCACGCACACCCGGTCCAGGTGGATCGGGTTCTGCACCTCGCCGGGGATCGGCGGGCCCGGTAGGCCCGTGTTGACGCACAACGGCAACTCGATCTCGGCGCATTTGGCGTACAGCGGATAGTAGACCGCGTCACTGGGCGGGTACTGGCCGTCGGCCCAGAAGCTCGGTCCCACAACGGTGTAGGCGACCGGAAGGTCCGCCACCATCGCGGTCAGCTCCCGCAATGACGCCACCGGGCGCAGCAGGTTGACCCCGCCCAAGGCCAGTGCGAACCGGTCCGGGCGGTCTGCGGCGAACTTGCGGGCGGTGATCGAGGGCTTGGCGAGGTTGTCCATCAGGATCGCCTTGCGCACCCCGTGCTCGTCCATCTCGTCGAGTAGTTCGGCGAGATCCACCGGGTCGAACATCGACGCGGGTCCCTTGAAGTAGTCGTCGCGGACCCGCTTCATGAATTCCGGCTGCTTCTCGGTCTCACCGAAGTGCACGTTGACCAGGCAGTCGATGACTCGGCGGGCGTTTGATGACGTCACTGGCCGGTCCTCGCGGTCTGTGCGGCTTCGCTCTTGGCCCACCGGTAGTCGGCTTTGCCGTTGCCCAGCCGGCGCACCTTGTCCACCGCGACGAACGCCTTGGGCACCTTGAACCGGGCCAGCTCCGCCGCGCAGTGCGCACGCAACGCATCGCTGTCTGGCTGGGCATCCGCCCGCAACTCGACCAGGGCCACCACTTCCTGGCCCCACCGTTCGCTGTCCCGCCCCACCACCAGTGCATCGGCGACAGCAGCGTGCGCGCGCAGCACCTCCTCGACCTCTTCGACGAACACCTTCTCGCCACCGGTGTTGACCACCAACGAATCCCGGCCGAACAGGCGCAGCGTGCCGTCGGCGTCCACCGATGCACGGTCCCCCGAGATGACCACCCGCTGCCCGTTCACCACCGGGAATGTCTTGGTGGTCGCGGCCTCGTCGTCGAAGTAGCCCAACGGAATACGACCGCTGCGGGCCACCCAGCCGATCTGCGAGTCGCCCGGGTCCAGGAATCGGCGGTAGTCCTCCGAGAGCACCAGACCACCGGGGCGGATGGCGAAGGTGTCGGCCTGGGTGCCCGACCGGCTGTGCCCGTAACCCATGTTGCCCGTCTCCGAAGAACCGTAGCCGTTGATAATCGTGATGTGCGGCAAGTACTTCAGCAGCGCCTGCTGATGTTTGACATTGGTGGCCGCCCCGCCGGTGCCGATGGCGAACAGAGCGGACAGGTCGTAGTCGCGGCGGCCCAGTTCGTCGACCAGGGGTGCGGCGTAGGCATCGCCCACCATCGTCATCAGGCCGACCTTCTCCCGCTCGGCGGTCTCGAGCACCGTTGCCGGGTCGAACTTCTGGCGGGTGTCATACAGCACGACGGTCTGCCCGTTCAGCACCGCCGAGAACGCCGTCCACAATCCGGCGGCGTGCATCAGCGGCGACACCGCGAACCACGGCGCGCCGGCGTTCTGTACCCGCTGGCGGATCTCGGTGACGTCCGCGTGGTCGGCGCCGTTCATCGAGGCCACGTACATGTCGGCCTGTCGCCACAACACACCCTTGGGTCGCCCCGTGGTGCCGCCGGTGCAGATCATCAGCAGGTCGTCCGGTGACGGCGTATTGGAATGATCGCAATCGCCTTGTGCCACGGCATCTTCCAGCGTGACGGCAGCGGCCAGCTCGGAGCCGTCGCTACCGTCGTCGACCGAGATCAACAGATCGATCCCTGCCAGCACATCGGCGAACTTCGCACCCAGCGCGCGGTGGTAGATCACACCCCGCGGCTTGACGTAGTCAAGCAGGTCGGCGACTTCGCGCGGGGTGTAGTAGTGATTGACGTTGACCGGCACCACCCGCGCCTTCAGACAGGCGATCACCATGTCGGGGTACAGGTCGTTGTGCATGATCAATGCCACCCGGTCCTGTCCGCACTCCCAGTTGCCCAGCGCGTCACGCTCGGCATGAGCGCCGAAACCGTTGTCCGCCAGATAGTTAGCGAGACGACGGGTGCGCTCCGCGGATTGCGCGAAGGTGCTGCGGCGGGAGCCACAGATCGTCATCAACCGGTCCGGCACGGCCTCGGCGACCGCATCGAGCACCGCTCCGATCGTCCATTCGCTCATCAGGCGTGTTACACCGACGCCGGGACGTTCGCGTTCAGCAAGTCAAGTGCGTTGTCGCGCATGACTTTGCGGGTGTCCTCTGCACTGAACTCCGGGAACTGCGGGATGTCGGCGGTGAAGGCCATCGGGTCGGCCAGCCCCTCCCCGTGCGGCCAGTCCGAGCCGAACAGGATCTTGTCCACACCGATCGTCTCGGCGAGCAGTTTGACGTCGTCCTCGTAGTACGGTGCGATCCAGACGTTGTTGCGCAGTTGCTCCACCGGGTCTTCCTTGAAGTGGTACGGCGCGGTGTTGGCAGCCTTCTTCAGGCGCTTGATCAGCCGGTAGACGAAGTACGAACCGTTCTCGATGCTGGCGACCTTCAACTTGGGATGACGGGTGAAGACCTGGTGCACAATCATCGACGCCATCGTGTCGTGGATCGCCCGATCGTCGAGCAGCACCTGATCCAACGGGTCCTTCTTGCCGAAACCCTCGAAAGTGGCCTTGCCGCCCCACAGCGCATTGATCGCCAGGTAGCCGCTGTCGCTGAGGTGGAACCCCACCGGGACGCCCGCTTCGGCGAGCCGCGCCCACACCGGATCGTGCAGCGGATCCCCCAGTGAGCGGGGCTTGACCAGGCCGGGCACCGGAGCGGGCCGGACCAGCACCATCCTGGCGCCCTTACCGAGTACGAAATCGACTTCCTCGACCGCCTTTTCGGGATCGGCCAGCGAGATGATCGGCGCCGAGATGATCCGGTGATCGGGCCGGTCGAAACCCCAGTCGTCGTCCAGCCACAGGTTGAAGGCCCGCACCGATGCCATCGTTGCCGGGATGTCGTGTTTGAGGGCCTCCTCCACCCCACACGCGAAAGTCGGCAGCATGAACACGGTTTCGAGGTTCTGGTTGTCCATCACCTTGATCCGGGCGTCCCGGTTCTGGTACTCGGGATGGTTGGCCATCCGATCCACCTTCATCAACGAGGCGGGGTCGACGCCCTCGGGGATTTCGCCACGGAACAACAGATCCAGGCAGCCCGGTTCGATGATCGGATCGAAGGTCGGGTTCGGGATGAACTGGTTGATCCGCTCGCCGATCACCGCCCAGGTGCGCTTGCCGTCGCTGAGCATCTGCACACCGCGGCGCTTGAATTCCTTGGGCAGGTAGCGGGTGAACGAGTCGATCGGCTCGTAGTAGTGATTGTCGACGTCAATCGCCTGGTAGTCCAACGTGCTCATCGTCGACGTCCTCCCTTGTCCTCGAAGTCATTGGTTCCCCTCATGTGTCGCCACCTTCGGGGACCTCCTGGGGCGACGGCAGCGACGGGAAGTTCGGTGCGCGCTTTTCGAAGAACGCGGTGATGCCCTCGATGAAGTCGGGGCGTGTCATGGACTCGTGCATCAGCTGCTCGGCTCTGTTGCTGGTCTCGACGATGGGCAGGCCCGCGTCGGCGTAGAGCTGCTGTTTCATCGCGGCCAGCGAACTGGGCGCGCAATTGCGGGCCATGTCTTCGGCGTAGGCCAGCGCGCGGTCCAGCAACTGCTCGCGGGCCACCACCTCCTTGACCAGTCCGAGCTCGGCCGCTTCCTCGGCGAGGAAGGTCCGGCCGGACAGCAGCAGGTCGGTGGCCGCACCCCAGCCGACCAGTCGCGGCAGAATCCAGGAGATGCCGTACTCGGCGACCAGCCCGCGGCGCGCGAACGCCGTGGTGAACTTCGCACCCGCGGCGGCGAAACGGACGTCGGCCATCAGGGCCAGCGACAGTCCGATGCCGGCAACCGACCCGTTGATCGCCGCGATCACCGGCTTGCGCAGCTGGGTGAGGAAATACGGGTGTTTCTCGGCGACCAACGCACTGATATCGGTCTTACTCGCGGAGCCGACCGTCGTCGACGAGATCGAATCGAGGCCACCCATGTCCGCCCCGGCGCAGAACGCCCGCCCGTTGCCGGTCAGCACGATGACCCGAACGGCCGGGTCGGCTTCCGCGGCTTCGAAGTAGCGGTAGAACATCGACATCATCGGCTGGCCCCAGGCGTTCATCCGCTTCGGCTGGTTGAGCGTGATGACGGCTACGCCGGCAGCGGAGATCCGGTAGAGCACCGCCTCGCTCGACGCGGTCGGCCGCTCCGCGACCACGCTGCCGTCGGTGCTCATTCGGAGCCATCCCTTCATCGTCTGCCGGCCGCCCGAGGATGACCGAGTAGTACATACTGTATACCTATCGGTACATCTTTCTGCAACGTGGCTCCCGGGCGGCATCCGGCCGTCAAATGCCTGATCAGCGGCCCGCTCACCCGACCTCGGCGGACCTCGCAGCGACCGGTCCCAGCACCCTGGTCAAGAAGCCGATCTGGTCTCTCGAGGCCTGCTCGAACCACGGGTGGCCCGGCCACACGTCGAAGTGGTCGCACGGGTAGTGATGCACCTGCGCCCGACCGTGCACGGCGGTGCGCGCGACCGAGGCAGCGGGCACGAAGCGGTCGAAGTCGGCGATCTGGATCAGCAGCTCGGACCGCAGCCGCTTGGCTGCGGCCTTGGTCCTGATCTTGGCCAGCTCGAATCCGACGGCGGAATCCACCTCGTTGCGCCAGGACGGTCCGGCGATCGACAGGTAGTTCTCGTACGCCCCGTCCAGGGACAGCGCACCATGCTCGCCCGGGCGCGACGTCAGTTTCATCAACACCGGTGGCCGTCCGCGCGCCACGGCCCAACGGCTGCGGGCACCATCGACGGTCGCCCGCAGGGCCGTTGTGAGGGTGTATTGCTTGAGCACCGCACGGCTGGTGGCCAGCGGATCGGTCAGCGGCGTCATCGCGATCACGGCGGCGATGTCGTCGCGACCGGCAGCGACCCGCAGCACCTGCCCGCCTGACATCGATACCCCCCACAGCACCACCTTTTCAGGGTTCACGTCGGGCAGCGTCTTGGCGAACTCGACGGCCGCTGCGTAGTCCTGCTCCTGCCGTTCGATCGAAATAGACTGCCGCGGCTGCCCTTCGGATCCGCCGAAGCCCCGGTAGTCGAAGGCCAGCACGCCGAAGCCGGCGCCGCTGAGCTTTTCCGCAAAGGGTTGCAGACCCGAGTCCTTGGTTCCGCCGAACCCGTGTGCCATCACCACCACCGGGCGCCCGGCGGCGGCATCGCCGGTGAAATGCCATGCGCTGCAGGCTGATCCGTGTGACTGGAAGGCCAGTTCCCGATAGCTCATGTCGTGCTCCTCAGTGGTCGGTTTTCGCAACGATTCCGTAGACGGCGCCCAGCCAGATCGCGGCTGCGCCGTCCAGCAGTTCGGTCCGGGACAGCGGGCAACCCAGGGTCATCCGTTCCAGCAGTCTGTCGTTGACCTCGAGCAGCACGGTCGCCAACACCGTCGCATCGATCCCGTCCGGTGCGGTACCGGCCGCGCGTTCACTGCCGATCATGCCGGCCACCGACGCCACGAACGACGCACGGGCTTGGTCCCACATCTCCCGTCCCGCGGCGCTGCGACCCCGGGCCTGCAGCGCCGCTTTGAACATGAACCGATGGCGTTCCCAGGTGTCGAACAACCCCTCGAGCATGCCGCGCACCCGGTCCTGCGGGGAGCGGTCGCTGCTGGTGAAGATGTCGTTGACGAACATGGTGTCGTCGACCATGCGCTCCATCAACGCGGCGACGGCTATGGCCTTGTTCTCGAAGTAGAAATAGAAGGCCGACCGGGTGACGCCCGCACGCGCCGCCACCTCGGCGATGTTCACATCGTCGAAATCACGTTGCTGCAAAGTGATTTCGAGCGCGTCCAGGATGGCCTCGCGCCGCTGATCGCCGCGCTGCACGGCCCGGCGGTCGGTGCGTGCCCTGGTCACAGCGCAGCGCCGACAGCCCGCTTGAGTCCGGCCGGGATCTCGCGGGCCCGCAGATCGTGTTCGTAGTAGAAGTAATCCACTTGTTGGGTGTGGCGGGGACGGTCGACGCAGTGACCGGTGTACAGCCGCTGATCGGCGTCGATCACCCGTTCCATCTCGGCCACCGACGGCAGAGCGTAGCGTCCGACGGCGTAGGCGGCCAGCAGCCGCGACTGGCATTCGACGAACGGGAACAGCGTCGGAATCGCTTGAGCGAAGCCGATGAAGACCAGGTTCGGCACGCCCGGCTTGAACATCCGCTTGTAGAGCCGGATGTCGTTGCCCGGCGCACTGATGAAGTCGGCGTCGAAGAACGGGAAGGTGATGTTGTAACCCGTCGCGTAGACGATCACGTCGAAGGCCCCGCTGGTGCCATCGTCGAAATGCACTGTGTCACCGTCGAGTCGAGCCACATTGGGTTTGGGTGTGATGTCGCCGGAGCCGAGCCGCAGCGGCAGTTCCACCGACTGGGTGGGGTGCGCCTCGAACAGTTTGTGGTTCGCCGGCGGAAGTCCGTAGAGGGTCGGATCGATGCCCAGCATCGGGGCCATCAGCTGCGCCATCTTGCGCTGCCAGGACAACGGCAGGTAGGGCGTGGTCCGGAAGAACTTGTCACCGGGTTGGCCGGCGAGGTACTTGGGCACGATCCACGCGCTGGATCGCGTCGACAAGGTCACCGTGTTTTGCAGTGTCCGCGAGGACAACTCGACGGCGATGTCGGCGGCGCTGTTTCCGATGCCCACTACCAGGATGCGTTTGCCGGTCAACTCCAGCGGCGTATGCGGGTCGATGTAATGGTGCGAGTGGATCGTCTCGCCGCTGAAAGTTCCCGGGAAATCCGCCGTTCGCGGATCCCAGTGGTGTCCGTTGCCGACGACGAGCAGGTCGAACTCACGGGTCGCGCCGGATTGATCGCGGATCTCCCACCCGTCCCCGACCGGACGGGCGTGTTCGACACCGTTGTTGAACTCGATGTGCTCGAGCAGCCCGAACGCCTGCGCATAGGAGTCCAGATAGGTCTTGATGTCGGAGTGGTGCGGAAAGGCCGGGAAATTCTCCGGCACCGGAAAGTCCTTGAACGACAACCGGTGTTTGGAGGTATCGATGTGCAGCGACCGGTAGGCGCTGCTGTGGCCGTTGGGGTTGCCGAACGCCCAGTTGCCGCCGATCCGGTCCGACAACTCGAAGGTCGTGTAGGGCACCCCGTAGTCCTTGAGCATCTTGCCGGCTGTCAGGCCGCTGATGCCGGCGCCGATGACCGCGGTGCGGGGACGGGTCGTCATCCCGGGAGGTTAACACCGGTTTTTGACGTGAGTCAATGAATTCTGACAACTGTCAATACGGTGTCACCCGGCGCGAACCGCGGTGATACTGTTGCTCCAACAGTACAGCGCACGGCGGATGTGCAGTACGCTTTTGAGGTGCCCTGCCACGTCGACGACCTCAGCCCGGTTGCCGACGTCAGCGACCCGCGCTACCGATGGCGTTCGTCGCCACAGAGTCAACATCGAGGTTGCCAATGATCAAGGTAATGCAGGGCTTTAGGGTCCTGGAGGTCGCGCAGTTCACGTTCGTCCCCGCCGCGGGAGCCATCCTCGCGGACTGGGGCGCCGACGTCATCAAGGTCGAACATCCGCTCCGCGGTGACACCCAACGCGGCTTCGTCAACATGGGCGGCATCCAGGTCGACCCGGAGCGGCACCCGTTGATGGAGCACCCGAATCGGGGCAAGCGCAGCGTCGGGATCGACGTGTCCACGCCGGGCGGCCAGGAGGTGATATACGAACTGGCCAAGGCATCGGACGTGTTCCTCACCAACTACATGCCCCGGGTGCGGCAGAAGAACAAGTTCGACGTGGAACACATCCGCGCGGTGAATCCGAACATCGTCTACGCGCGCGGCACGGCATACGGCGACAAGGGCGCTGAACGTGACGTCGGCGGATTTGACGGAACGGTGTTCTGGACACGCAGCGGCGTGGGTCACGCATTGACACCGGCCGAGCTGGGCGCTCCACTGTCGCAAGGGATTCCGGCCTTCGGCGACTCCATCGGTGGCATGTTCATCGCCGGCGGCATCTCCGCCGCCCTACTGCATCGCGAACGCACCGGCGAGGCCCTGGAACTGGATGTGTCGTTGCTGAGCACCGCCTGGTGGGCGGCGGGCGCCAGCGTGACCCAGGGCATGGAAGCCGGCGAGGTGATGCGCACGCCGATGCCGGGGACCGAAGCGCTGCTGGTGAATCCGTTCATGGGCAACTACCAGACTTCCGACGGCGGCACCATCAACCTCTGCATCATCAGTCCGACCGGTTTGATCGAGGACACCTTCACCCACCTCGGTATCCCGGACGCCGCCCAGGATCCGCGCTTCGCCGAGGTGCTGCCGCTGATCCAGAATGCCAATGCGGCAGCGGAATTGATCGCCGAAGCGTTCGCCGCCAAACCTTTCGACTACTGGCGGCAACACCTGAAGACGATGAAGGGTCAGTGGGCGCCCTTCCAGAGCCTCATCGATCTGGCCGAGGACGAGCAGGCCCTGGCCAACGACATGATCGCCGAAGTCGAACTCGCCAGCGGCGGCGCGCCTTTCCGAGTCGTCCGCGGACCGGTGCAGTTCAACCACGAACCGCTGGTCACCACCCGAGCCCCGCAGGCCGCCGAGCACACCGAGCTTGTGCTGATGGAACTCGGCATGGACTGGGACTGCATCGCCGAACTTAAGGACGCAGGCGCCATCGCCTGAGTACTGCCGCGTCCGGAGGCGCTACCGCGACACGCGTCCCCGGGTGATCAGCTTGCCGATGGCCAGCAGGATCACCGCGCCCAGCAGGCAGGTACCGAACGAGAACAGCAGTCCGCCGCCCTGCACGTCGACTCCGAATCCGCGCAGCAGGAAGCCGCCCAGCAGTCCCCCGACGATCCCGACCACGATGTTGAGGACCACCCCCATCTGGGCGTCGGTGCCCATGATCTTGCTGCCGATCCACCCGGCCAAGCCGCCGATGATGATCCAGCCGATGATGCCCAAAGTAAGCATTTCCATCCCTTCCGTTACCGGCCCGGGTCGCGCCGCACCCGATGTGAGGGGTATGCCCGCTTCTCGGGCCGATAATCGCAGTCTGCGTTCGGCTCATGCGTCGACGAGGCCGAGCCGGCGGTAGGCGGCCTGCATCTGGACCTTGGCCTCGGGCGGCAATTCCACCTGTGGCGGACGCGAATGCGGATACGCACCGATTGGCAGGCCCAGCAGGCCGGCGGCGTATTTGAATCCGCCGCCCCAGTGGGTGAAGTAGTCGGGTCGTCCCGGGTAGCAGGTGAACCACGACGCCATATCGAGTTCGAATTGGTCCAGGCCGGATTCTCGCGCATAGTCCATGGCCGCCACGAGTCGGCCGCTCTGGATCAGATCCCAGTACTCGGAAAAGATTCGCCGCGACGGAGTTTCGTACAGATAGCCCGCGGTGCCCAGCTGCGCCGGGCAGACGATCCCGTCGCGTAGCCAGCCCGCGCGGTATACCGTCTTGTCGCATTCCCACAACACCAGTTGGGGGGCCAGTTCGTGCAGCCGCCGACTGGCCGCCGGCCGGAACGCGCCCTCCTTGGTGGCGCAGACCGCCGGTATCTCGTCGAAAATCCGCGCGCCTTCGGCCGGGGTCAGCACATAGCCCGACGACGGCGAGTTGAACATGCCCAGCGCGATGTCGGTCCGCGCGGCGATGTACTTGAAGTATCGAAGCACCCCGGCGCCGCCGTGCACTTCCATCATCGGCGTTTGCAGATAGGCGATGTCGGCGCCCGCCTGCTGTGCGTGCAGAGTCAGCTCCAGACTGTCCTTGGCGGTGATCGCCGCCGTGCACGCCTGGACGACGACGTCCGGGTTGATGCTGCGAGCCTCCTCGATGGCCACCTCGAGCAAACGCTTGCGCTCGTCGATGGTCAGTGCCCAGAACTCGGCGATCCCACTGGTACACCACAACATCGGGTGCCCGAGGTCACCGACGCAGTACCGCACCAACGTGCGGTAGGCATCCCAGTCGATGTCGTCGCCGTCGGTGCCGCAGAACGGCGTGTACAGCGAGTTGCCGATCCCGCGCAGAGCTTCGCGCGCCCACGCGCGCGCTTCAGCAGCCGTCGCCACCGCGCACTCCTCTGGTCCGAACCCTCGTGGCCGGCCTTGGTTCCCGTGCCGAGCGCAACCTCAGAACGGCTTCCGGAAACGTGTTACCACAATGCCTACGATAGGGATTACAGTAGCAGACGAACAGAGGCAGGAATCGAGCATTACCGATGGTCACCGGTAAGGTTGTCGGTCGCAGGTCAGAGCTGATCTGCCGGTAGGTCAGGCAGCACAGATCGTCAGAGAGGTGCCGGTAGTGGCAAAGCAGGCAACCGCTGAAAAGCGGCAGCGGCGCGAACGCGGTTCCATCAATCCCGACGACATCATCAGCGGCGCGTTCGAACTCGCCGAGCAGGTGTCGATCGACAATCTGAGCATGCCGTTGCTCGGCAAACACCTCGGTGTCGGGGTTACCAGCATTTACTGGTATTTCCGCAAGAAGGACGATCTGCTCAACGCGATGACCGATCGCGCCCTAGGCAAGTACGTGTTCTCCACGCCGTACGTGGAAGCCAGTGACTGGCGGGAGACCCTGCGCAATCACGCCCGCTCGATGCGTAAGACCTTCATGGGCAACCCGATTCTGTGCGACCTGATCCTGATCCGCGCGGCGCTGAGTCCGAAGGCGGCCCGCATGGGGGCGCAAGAGATGGAGCGCGCCATCTCCAATCTGGTGGAAGCGGGTTTGTCAGCCGAGGACGCCTTCGACACCTACTCCGCCGTCTCGCTGCACGTGCGCGGATCGGTGGTGCTGCAACGGCTTTTCGAGAAGAACCAGTCCGCCGAGAGCGGGTCCCGCTCCATCGAGGACGCGGTGGGCATCGACCCGCAGACCACCCCGTTGATCGCACAGGTCACCGGCAAGGGTCACCGGATCGGGGCACCGGACGAGACCAATTTCGAATACGGCCTGGACTGCATTCTCGACCATGCCGGCCGGCTGATCGAGGAGGGCCGCAAGGCGCCCCGGCCCCGCAAGGCGGCCAAGTCGACCGCACGTCGGGCCAGGCCCACTTCGGGTTAGGCGCCACCGGGGTCGGGCACGTGAAAGTGCTCGTCGCGCAACCGGAATGCCTCTTTCGTGCCGTGCTCTGCGCGGGTCTTGACGAAGTTGAACTCGCCGGGGCCGAACTGCAGATTGGTGCCGTAGGCGTGGAACAGATAGCTCGCGACTTCCTCGCCGTTGTAGGCCTGGGTCTGCTCGACCAACCGAAACGCCTCCTTGGCGATCACCACTCCGTCGGCGGGCATCTTCGCGACCTTCTCCGCCCAGTAGCGTGCCCGCGCGGTAACCGACTCCGAATCGCAGGTGTCGGTGAAGATTCCGAGGTGCTCCAGCTGTCCCGCGTCGATGATGTCCCCGGTCAGCAGCAACCGTCGGGCGAGCACCGGGCCGAGCCGGTGGAAGAACATATGCAGGCTGCCCAGCGCGGGTCCGAGGAACCGCGTCGCCGGCATCCCGATCTTCGTGTCGCGGGCGATCACCGAGATGTCGGTCATCAAGGCCATCTCGAACCCGCCACCGAGGGCGTAGCCGGCGATCTCACCCACCGTTACCTTCGGAAAGCCCATCAGGTTGTGGTAGAAGCCGAATGACTTGCGGTCCACCGTGAGTCGCCGGCGCTGACTCGGACGGCGCTGCTTGCCCTGCGGGGCTGACCCGCCGGATTCGCCGTACCAGCCGTAGGCGTTGTTCATGTCGGCGCCGGTACTGAACACCCCACCCGCCCCCCGCAACAGGACCACCGTGATGTCGTCGTCGTCGGCGACCTGATCCAGGCAGCGGGACACCGCGTTTCGCATGGCGGCGTCATAGGAGTTGCGTTGCGTGGGATTGTTCAGCGTGATCGTGGCGATCCGCCGGTCGGGATCGAGCTCGAAAAGTACCCGATCATCGGTTGTGCCCGTATCGGTCATGCGCCGGCCTCCGTTCTGCGCCTGCCGAATCGGGTAGTGGAGAGCTCGTCCGGTCGAGAGGCCAACGTGTTCACCTCACCGATGCAGAGCACCTCTCCGTCGAGCAGCAGGCGCGCCGTCGACGTGATCCCGCGCTCCGCTGCCGCGCGCTCGATTTCGAAGTCCAGCTCGACCTGCAGCGGCGTCGGACGGCGGAACGTCACACCCAGCGAACGGGTCTTGCCGGACAGATCGGTGCAGCAATTATGATGCTGAATAACACAATCGAAGAACACACCGAGGAACCCGCCGTGCACCAGACCGGGCGGTCCCTCGTACAGCAGCGGAAAAGTGACCCTACCCGCGGCGGCGTCGGACTCCAGTAACTCGAAGCGGTACTCGGGAAAACAGGGATTGTAGGCACCGATGTCGGTCGCATGGTTCAGATAGACGCGCCTGGGATCGTTCTCGGCGTCACCGATCCGCGGCGCGCTGTCGGTGGGCGCGGCGGCAGCGAGCTCGGTTTCCCATGCGGCGAACTTCGTCAGCATCTCGTCCACCGTCGGGTGGGGGCTCTCCAGTGACAGCAGCAACGAGCTGAGCCGGCGCATGGCACCGGCGGCGGCGATTGTCTGGGCGAGCGGCGCCTCGCCGAAGCGGGCGCTACCGGTACCTGCAGCAGGGCTGGTGTCCTCAGCCATGTCGCCCCTCTGGTTGCCGATTCCACCGGCCCCGTTTCCGCCGGTAGGGTTTGTTGCTAACTTATACACGGTAGCAATCGTATTGCATACTGTATGGGTAACCGTATGGATGGGAAGGGTCGGATTCCAGCGTGAGCCACGATGCCGAGACGGCCGATGCCCAGGGCTCGGTGGCAGTCACCCGCACCGGTGCGGTACTGCAACTCACCCTGGATCGACCGGCTCGGCGTAATTCGTTGACACCGTTGATGATCGAAACTCTGGTCGACACGCTGACCGACGCCGCCGCCGATGATTCGTTGCGCGCAATCCACCTCCGCGGCGCCGGTGCCGACTTCTGCGCCGGAGCCGACTGGGTCGCCACCAACCGGGGCGGCGGGCAACGCCCCAGGACCGGAAACCTGGTACGACGGGTGCCGCACGCCACCCACCGGGTGATCGAACTGCTGCACACCATCCAGTTGCCGGTGGTCTGCAGTGTGCGCGGTTGGGCGGTGGGAATGGGCGCCAATCTGGCGCTGGCCGCCGACTTCACCGTCGCCGCGACCGACGCCACGTTCTGGGAACCGTTCGTGGACCGCGGGTTCAGCCCCGATTCAGGGGCCAGCTGGCTGCTGCCCCGTCTGGTGGGCCTGGCGCGGGCCCGGCGGATGTTGCTGCTCGGCGAGAAGGTCAGTGGCGCCGACGCCGCCGACTGGGGACTGATCCACCAGGCGGTGAACCTGCCCGATCTCGACGACACCGCCGAACGACTGTCGGCCCGGCTGGCGGCCGGCCCGACGGTGGCACTGGGTCTGGCCAAACAGGCATTGCACCACGGTCAGCAGGCGTCCCTGCCCGAGTCCATGACGCAGGAGCTCTACAATCTGGAACTCGCCTGCCGCACAGCGGATTTCAAAGAGGGTCTGCAGGCATTCCGGGACCGGCGCACACCGGGCTTCGACGGCCGCTGACCACCACCACGAAGGGAACATCGATGCCCGCGTTCGACACCATCGGCTACGACGTCGACGGGCATACCGCGACCATCACGCTGAACCGACCCGACGCTCTCAACGCGCTGAGCCCGCATATGATCACCG
The DNA here is from genome assembly GCF_055419285.1 of Mycobacterium sp. IDUB_28. NCBI lineage: Bacteria > Bacillati > Actinomycetota > Actinomycetes > Mycobacteriales > Mycobacteriaceae > Mycobacterium > Mycobacterium sp. IDUB_28. Next base: position 154,461 of record NZ_JBVAXK010000005.1, read on the forward strand.
AATTGCGGGCCGCCTACCAGGAGGCCGAAAACGACGACAAGGTGTGGCTGACGATCGTCACCGGCACCGGGCGGGCGTTCTGCACCGGGGCCGACGTCAAAGCCATTCCCGAAGACGGCAAGGTGATCTACGAACGGCCTTACCTGTCCACCTACGACCAGTGGGAGGCACCGCAGGAAGGCACCCCGCCGTTTCGCACCGCAGCGAAACCGGTGCTGACCGCGGTCAACGGATTGTGTTGCGGGGCGGGCATGGATTGGGTCACCACCTCCGACATCGTCATCGCATCCGAGCGGGCCACCTTCTTCGACCCGCACGTCAGCATCGGACTGGTGGCCGGTCGTGAGATGGTCCGCGTGTCACGGGCATTGCCCCGCTCGATTGCGCTGCGCATGGCCCTGATGGGCAAGCACGAACGGATGAGCGCGCAACGCGCGTACGAACTCGGACTCGTCAGCGAAGTCGTCGAACACGAGTGCTTGCTGGAACGGGCCCGGGAGATCGCCGACATCGTCAATTCCAATGCGCCCCTTGCCGTCCGCGGTACCCGACTAGCCATCCTCAAAGGACTCAACGTACCGCTGCACGAGGCGGAGATCATGGCTGAGACGTTCCGCGAGCGGGTGTTGCGGACCGAAGATGCCCAGGAAGGCCCGAAGGCGTTCGTGGAGAAGCGGAAACCGGATTGGCAGTGCAAATGAGTGGGTCGACGGACTTCGAAACCATCCTGCTCGACGTCGACACCGCCGACCACGTTGCCACCATCACGCTGAACCGCCCACAGCACCTCAACGCCTTCAACCGCACCATGTGCACGGAGATGGCTGAAGCCTGGCGCCGCATCAAGTTCGACGACGCGGTGCACGCAGTGGTGCTGCGCGCGGCCGGGGAGCGCGCCTTCAGCGCCGGACTGGACATCAAGTCACCCTACGGACAACCCGACAACGTCTGGAACCACGAAGATCCCGGCGAACTGCTCAGCCCCAAATGGCAAAAGATGTGGAAGCCGGTGGTGTGCGCGGTGCAGGGCATGTGCACCGCGGGGGCGTACTACTTCCTCAACGAATCCGATGTGGTGATCTGTTCGGCGGACGCGACGTTCTTCGACTCGCACGTATCGGCGGGTCTGGTCTGCGCATTGGAACCGATCGGCCTGATGCGCCGCATCGGGCTGGGCGAGACACTGCGGATCGCGCTGTTAGGCAACGACGAACGGGTCAGCGCGGACACCGCGCTGCGCATCGGGCTGGTATCGGAAGTGGTTGACTCGCAACAATTATGGGCTCGGGCGCACGAGATAGCGTCGGCAATAGCGACCAAGCCGCCGTCGGCGACGCAAGGCACCGTCAAGGCGATCTGGGAGTCGCTGGACAAACCATACCGGGCCGCGATGGAGCAGGGACTGATCTACACCCGGCTGGGTAATCCGCTGGGCACTGCTGAGCTCGGCGCACAACCGAAGCCGACCGGCGTACCCAGGGTCCGGTGATGCACGCTCTGAGCCGGCGTATCGATCACGTCCTGCAACTCGAGCCCGGTGCGCGCGCCGTCGAATACGCCGGGCACTGGTTGTCCTGGGCGCGGATCGGTGACGCCGCCCGGCGCATCGCGCCGTTGACCGCCCAGCACCCGGAAATCGGTGTGTTGCTGCGTAACCGGCCGGGGCACGTGGCGGCGTTGCTCGGCGTGCTGCTGGGCGGCGGCACCATCGTGACCCTCAACCCGGCACGCGGTGACGACCGCACCAGGGCCGACCTCGCCGCACTCGGACTTCCGCTGGTCATCGGCGAGTCCGCCGATCTCGCCAAATTCGTGGCGTCCGGATCCGCCACCCTGGCCATCTCCGGAACCCTGGACGACGGTGCCCAACCGGGCCCGCCGTCGCCGGAGGCGCCGGCATCCGACATCGCGGTCCGGATGCTGACCAGCGGAACCACCGGCCCGCCCAAACGCATCGACCTCAGCTACCGCATGCTGGCGCACAGTGTGTTGGGCGCCGGGTACCAGCACGCACCGGAGCCCAGCGCCCTGCGCCGCGGGGTGGCCATCGTGAATTCGCCGCTGGTGCATATCGGGGGCGTGTTCCGGGTGCTGCAATGCGTCGCCGAGGGTCGACCCTTCGTCCTGCTGGAGCGGTTCGAGTTGAACGCGTGGGCCGACGCGGTACGTGAACACCGACCGCGTGCGGTGTCGCTGGTGCCCGCCGCGCTGCGCACGGTACTGCATTCCGACCTCACGCGAGCAGACCTGGCCGGCATCCGCGCTGTCACCTGCGGCACCGCGCCGCTGTCCGCCGAGGATGCCGACGCGTTTACCGAAAAGTACGGTATCCCGGTGCTGACTTCCTATGCCGCAACCGAATTCGGCGGCGGGGTGGCCGGCTGGACGCTGGCCGACCACCAACAGTACTGGCGCGCCAAGCGGGGCAGCGTCGGGCGGGCCAACCCCGGCGCGCGGCTGCGGGTGGTCGACGACGACGGCACACCGCTGCAACCCGATCGAGTGGGCCGACTCCAGGTCAAGCCCGCCCAGTTGGGGCCGACGGCCGACTGGATGCAGACCAACGACCTGGCGCGTCTCGACGGTGACGGGTTCCTGTGGATCCTGGGGCGCGCAGACCAAGCGATCATCCGCGGCGGATTCAAGATCATGCCCGACGAGGTGCGCACCGCACTGGAGGCCCACCCCGCGGTGGCGGGTGCTGTGGTGGTCGGCGTCTTCGACGAACGCCTCGGCGAGACACCGGTGGCCATGGTGGAACTGCGCGCACCTGCCACGGCCGACGAGTTGCTGGATCACTTGCGAACACGGCTGGCGCGCTACGAGATTCCCACCGAGATCGCGACGGTCGAGGCCATCCCGCGGACATCCTCCGGCAAGGCCGATCTGGGCGCCATCAAAGCTTTCTTCAGTGCCACACCTGACCATGCCCGGTGACGGCAACACCATCGCCGCGACCCTGCGTCAGCAGGCCCGGCGCGGGGCCCACCCCCTACTGGTTTGCGATGACGACCGGCTCAGCTACGCGCAGGCAGACCGCCGCTCGGCCGAACTTGCCCGCGGCCTGATCGGTGTGGGTGCCGGTAAGGGCACCCACGTCGGCCTGCTGTACCCCAACGGCACCGAGTTCGTCGTCGCGATGTTGGCCGCCGCGCGCATCGGCGCGGTGGTGATACCTTTTTCGACCTTCGCCACCGCCCGTGAACTGGTCGAGCAGCTGGTACACAGTGACACCGCAATCATGTTGAGCGCCAGATCATTCCGATCGCACGACTACACCGAACGGCTGGCCGGCGCCGGCGATGCCGCACCCCTGTTGCGGCACTGCGTCTTCGACTGGGACTGGTTACGGCGATGCGGTGACGATATCGATCCCCGGCTACTCACCGCGCTGGAAGACGATGTCGACGGCTCTGCGGTATTGACCATCGTCTACACGTCGGGCTCCACGAGCGTCGCCAAAGGCGTGGTGCACACGCACGCCGCGCTGCTGGACCACCAGCGGAACCTCAACACGATCCGCGGCCTCACCGCTACCGACAGGTTGTTCTGCAACTCGCCGTTCTTCTGGATCGGCGGGTTCGCGTTCGCCCTGCTGGCCACCCTGGTGGCCGGATCTACCCTGGTGTGCTCCAACGCCACCGATCCCGGCCGGACGCTGGATCTGATTGAGACCGAAAAGCCGACCGTGACAAACGGTTTCGTGTCCGCCGTCATCCATCTGGCCCAGCACCCCAGCTACCCCGGCCGGGACCTGAGCTCGGCGCGGCGCGGCAACCTCTACCCGATCATGGCACCCGAAGTCCGACCGGCCGATCCGGAGCTACGGCACAACATGCTGGGGATGACCGAGGCCGGCAGCGTGTTGCTGATCAGCGGGGACGAATCCGACCAACCCGAACACCGGCGCGGTTCCTACGGCCGCCCGGCACCGGGATTCGAGACCTCGATCCTCGACCCGGACAACGGAATCGGCGAGCTGTGCATCCGCGGACCGTACGTGATGCAGGGCTACTACAAACGCAGCCGCGAGGAATGCTTCGACGCCGACGGCTGGTTTCACACCGGCGACCTGGTGCGCGCCGACGACGAGGGCTACCTGTACTACCTCGGCCGGCTGGCCGGGATGATCAAGACCGCCGGCGCCAATGTCTCCGGGGCGGAGGTGGAGCAGGCCATCGCCCGAGCAGGTTTCACCGCACATGTGGTCGGTGTTTCCGATGCCGCGCGCGGCCAGCTGGTGGGCGCGGTGATCGTGCTGCCCGACGGTGTCCCGCACTTCGACGAGGCAGCACTGCGCGCACGGCTCACGGGCGAATTGTCGTCCTACAAGATCCCGAAGCGGTTCATCGCCCTGGCCCGCACTGAGCTTCCGCTGTTGTCCAGCGGCAAAGTCGACCTGCGACGACTGCAGGAGCTCTTCGATGGATGACACCATCGACCGGCTGGTGCGACTGCGCGCCACCCGCGACGCCGCCAAGGCTGCGGTAATCGACCCCGCGGGGCGCATCAGCTACACCGAATTGGACACGACCACCGGCGATCTGGCCGCTGCCCTGATTCAGGCCGGGGTGGCCAAGGGCACCCGGGTCGGTTTGATCATGCCCAACAGCGTCCGCTGGGTGCAGATCGCCGTCGCGGTGACCCGCATCGGTGCGGTGCTGGTTCCGTTGAGCACACTGCTGCGGCCCGCGGAACTCGTCGCGCAGCTGCGGACGGCCTCGGTGCAGGTTCTGGTGAGTGTGGCGGAATTTCGCGGGCACCGTTACCTCGAGGACCTCGCGGCGGTGCCCCGGATGGAATTGCCTGCACTGCAACAGGTCTGGTCCATCGATCGACTGGACGGCAGCGCGGCGGCGGACCGCCGGAGCGTCGATACGATGGCCGCCACCGTCACCGCGGCGGACCCGCTGGTGATCATCTTCACCTCGGGCAGCAGCGGGTCGCCCAAGGGGGTCATCCACTCACACGGCAGCGCGTTGGGCGCGGTGCGGTCCGGACTGACGGCCCGTTGCATCACCGCCGATACCCGGCTCTACCTGCCGATGCCGTTCTTCTGGGTGGGCGGCTTCGGCAGCGGGATCCTGTCGGCACTGCTGGCCGGCGCCACCCTGGTGACCGAGGAAGTGCCGCAACCGGACACCACCCTGCGCCTGCTGGAGCGCGAACGGGTCACGCTATTCCGCGGCTGGCCCGACCAGGCACAGACACTGGCCCGACACCCGCGCCGCGCCGAGGTCGACCTGTCTGCGCTGCGGCCGGGCAGCCTGGATGCGTTGCTGCCGCCCGCACAGCGCGCACCATCGGGTGCCCGCGCCACCCTGTTCGGTATGACCGAGTCATTCGGGCCCTACTGCGGCTATCCCGCCGATACCGATCTGCCCGCGGCGGCGCGGGGCAGTTGCGGAAAACCGTTCCCCGGCATGGAAGTTCGCATCGTCGATCCGGATACCGGCGCGCCGCTGCCGGCGGGCACCACCGGCATGATCCAGTTCCGCGGACCGCATACGCTGCGCGGAATCTGCCGTCGCAGCAGGGAAGACGTGTTCACCCCGGACGGCTTCTACCCCACCGGCGACCTCGGCCGCCTCGACGCCGAGGGCTTCCTGTTCTATCACGGTCGCTGCGACGACATGTTCAAGGTGAGCGGCGCCACCGTCTATCCCAGTGAGGTGGAACGCGCGTTGCGGGGCATCGAGGGTGTCGAAAGTGCCGTTGTCACAGATGTTCCCGGCCCGGCTGGTAAGCGGGTGGGTGCGGCGGTGGTGTGCCGGCGGCTCGACACCGCCGCGTTGCGCGACGCCGCCCGCCGGGTGCTGAGCGCGTTCAAAGTGCCGACGGTGTGGCTGGTGTTGGACTCCGACGAGCAATTGCCGCGGGGTGGTACCGGCAAAATAGATGTGCGCCGGCTACGGGAGATGTTGACCGAGTCGGGGCGTTAGGGAACTCGCGTCCAGGGTTGGCAGTTCTGCGACTCGAAAGCCTTGACCGATGTGTTGATATTGGCGAACATCGGGCCGACGGAGATATTGGTCTGCAGGACATGCTCTTTGTTCGCGTCCGGCGTGCTGTAGGTGAACCAGGCGCACATGGAGTCCTGAGTCGGCACATTGTTGATCCAGACGCCGATGGTCGACGCCGATCCGCTGGTGCGGTAGAGGCCGGGGACGATGTCGGGCCCGACGACGAAGACGCCGTTACCCGGGATCGGGTCCAATGGGTCGGCGCCGGCCGGCGGCGCGAGCGCAATGACGGACAGGCCGGCGACCAGTGCGGCAGTTGCGCGTAGCGCACGTGTACGGGGCATTGCACTTCCTCTCGTGCCACCCCCGACACACAGTATGCGTCACTGCCCGCCCGGCTGTGTCCGGTCACCCGATCTTGGGTAGCGGAACACGGTCACCGACCTCACCGTTGTCGTCGCGCAACGCCGAGGATGCCAATCCCTCGCGCAGCAACCAGCGGGCGAGCTCCAACGTTTCGGCGATCTCGGTCTCCGACAACCGCAATCCTGCCGGCTGCAGTCGCAGCGAGATCACCCCGTTCCAGGCGCCCCAGAGGAATTGGGTGAGGCGCGTCGAATCGACCGGTCGTGCCTCGCCCGCCGCAATCGCGTCGTCGATCACACCGGCGAAGCGGTGCAGCAACTCGCCGACGCGGTCACGGATCTTGGCCTCGGGCCCGTCCGGGGCCGACAGCGGCGCCGTGCCCGGGTTGCGATTGGCCAGGAAGTGGAAAGCGCCGGGATGCTCCAAGTGGAACCGAAGATAGGCATCGCCGCCGGCCAGCACGCGCTGCAGCGGCGTCAGCGTCGGGTCCTCGCCGCGCTTCATGTATTCGGCGAACAGCTCCAGAGATCTGTCGACCAGATGCAGGTAGACGCCGCGTTTGCCGTCGAAATGCGTGTATATCGACCCGACCGAGATGTCGGCGGAATCGGCGATCTCCTCGATCCGGGCGCCGTCGTAACCTTCGCGGCTGAACACCTCTTCGGCCGCATCCAGGATGGCCGCGCGCGTGCGGGCGCGCCGGCGTTCGCCGCGCGCCGCCGCGCGCTCGGCCGTGCTGGGAGCGCTGCCAACTGACACGCGCCCATGATAAACAGCAGAGACATTTATAAGTCAATTCATTTTTTGAACACTCTTGAAAAGAGCACACTGACCTGGCATTCTCTCTGTCATGCGGGAGAACACGGACGTCGTCATTGTCGGAAGCCGGTGCGCGGGCACCGCGGCCGCGATCGCGCTGACGCGACGCGGACGCAACGTGATCGCGCTGGACAGCGCGTCATTTCCCTCGGACACACTGTCGACACACCTCTTCTTCCCCCATCACTGGGCCGAATTGGAACTGCTGGGCGCGCGCGACCGGGTGCTCAAACTGGGCCCGCCGCTGCACACCCGAGCCGGACTGGCCGGGCCGGGCGTGGAAGTGGTCGGCGAATTCGGCGCTGCCCAGGGATTCACCGCCGGCGCCTGCGTCCGACGGCCGGGCCTCGACCTCGCGCTGGTACAGACGGCACGGGCCGCCGGCGCCGAGATCCGCGAACGGACGCGGGTCACCGATCTCCTGCGCAACGACGACGGTCGCGTCACTGGAGTCCACTACCGCGGCCGCGACGGCGCCGAGGGCACCATCACCGCCCAGCTCGTAATCGGGGCGGACGGACGCCGTTCCACGGTCGCCCGACTGGTCGGCGCCACCGAGCACCACCACTGGGACAACCAGCGCATGATGGCCTTTGCTTATTACGACGACGCCTACCACGAAGATGCCCACGAGTCCTTGCGCCACGTCGCCATGCAGTGGCGGTACGACGATGATCTGGTCACCGTATTCCCTTGTGACGGCGGCCAATTGGTGGCGCTGTTGATGCCGCCGGTGCGCCGCGCCGACGAGTTCCGCGCCGACGCCGAGCAGGCGTTCGCCGACACCGTGCAGCGTATCCCACCGTTCGCCGCGCGGCTGACCGGCTGCACCCGGGTCGGCAAGATCCGGGTCTCCTACCAGCACCCGTCCTACTTCCGTCACTCACACGGTCCAGGGTGGGCGCTGGCCGGAGACTCCGGCCACTTCAAGGATCCCGTGACCGCTCAGGGTATCCGGGACGCACTGCGATTCGGCCGACTGCTGGGCGAGACGACGGCGGCGCACCTCGACGATCCGCAGGCTCTGGACGCGGCGCTGGCCGCCTGGGAGCTGGACCGCGATGAGCAGTGCCTGCCGATGTACCAGTGGGCGAATCTGCTCGGCCGCGGCGACGCGGTGTCCCCGATCGAGGACGCGGCCTACCACTGGCTGGCGCGCCAACCCGACGGAGCGATGCAACTGCTGGATGTCTTCTCCCGAAACCGATTGCCCGCAGAGGTTTTCACCCCACGCCGGCTGGTCGGCTGGATAGCGGCGGCCGCGCGCAACCCGGAGGTCGACCGCAGCCAACTGTGGCGCACGGTGCGCAGGGACGTGCGACGAGAAGTCGAGCGCATGATCGAGCAGCGCATGTTCAACCGCCGACGCAAGGCATCTGCTGCGGCTACTGTCGCGGCGCCGACGAACCAGCCGGCGTCGCCGGGGCAACTACTCCCCGCTCGATGAGGTGCTCGATCAGCGGAATCGCGCTGGCGGCAAGATGTTCCGACATCGCCGCGCGGGCCGCCTCCTCGTCGTGCGCACCCAGCGCGGCCAGCACCCGCCGATGATCGCGGATGGCCTGGTCTGGCCAGTGCTCGATCATCGGGAACACCGATTCGGGCGCATAGCGGGTGATCTGCGACATGACCTGCGCGAGCTTCGGTGAATCCGCCGCGATGTTGATGGCGCGGTGGAACTCGTGGTTCAGCCAGACGGTCCGCTCGCCGTCGTCGGCGGCGTAGGCCTGCTCCAGCTGCAGCTGAATGTCCTGGAGTTCGCGCAACTGGTCCTCGGTGATGCTGTGGGCGGCGCGCGCGGCCAGCTGACCACCCACGTGGGCCTGCACATTGGCGACATCGGCGAGATCGCGCTGGGTCAGCGGCAGCACCACGAAACCGCGCCGGGGTTGTTGGGCCACCAAGCCCTCGGCGCGCAGCGCGAACAACGCCTCCCGCACCGGTGTGACACTGATACCCAGCTCCGCGGCCAGCTGGTCCAACCGGACGTACTGGCCGGCGGCGTAGGTGCCTTCGAAGATCCTCTTTCGGACGAAGGCCGCGATCTCCTCGGAAAGCTGTGGCCGCGAACCGAAATCCGGAACCGTCATGGCGTCACATCCGATACTCGTCGAGCAGGCGCTTGCTGATGATCTGCTTCTGGATTTCGCTGGTGCCCTCGCCGATGAGCAGGAACGGCGAATCGCGCATCAGCCGCTCGATCTCGTACTCCTTGGAGTAGCCGTAACCGCCATGGATCCGGAAGCTCTGTTGGGTCACCTCCGAACAGAATTCACTGGCCAGATACTTCGCCATCCCGGCCGCGACGTCATTACGTTCCCCGGAGTCCTTCAGCCGGGCCGCATTGACCATCATCAGATGTGCGGCTTCGACTTTGGTGGCCATCTCGGCCAGCTGAAAGGCGATCGCCTGGTGTTCGGCGATCGGCTTGCCGAATGTCTGCCGCTGCTGGGCGTACCGCACCGCCAGCTCGAAGGCCCGGATTCCGACCCCACAGGCCCGTGCCGACACGTTGACCCGGCCGACTTCGATACCGTCCATCATCTGAAAGAAGCCCTGCCCCGGCGTGCCACCGAGGATGTCTTCGGCACTCGCCCCGTAACCGTCGAAGATGAGTTCGGTGGTGTCGATGCCCTTGTAACCCAGCTTGTCCAGCTTGCCGGGAATGATCAGGCCGGGCAGCACTTCGCCGAAGCCGGTGGGCTTTTCGACCAGGAACGCGGTCAGGTTGCGGTGCGGCTTGTCGGCGCCTTCGTCGGTCCGCACCAGCACCGCGACCAGTGTCGAGCTGCCGCCGTTGGTCAGCCACATCTTCTGGCCGTCGATGGTGTACGTGCCGTCCTCGTTGCGGGTCGCGCGGGTGCGGATGGCGGCGACGTCGGACCCCAGCTCCGGTTCGGACATGGAGAACGCGCCACGGGTCTCACCGGTGGCCATCCGCGGCAGGAATCGTAGCTTCTGTTCGGCGGTTCCGTGCTGGCGCAACATGTACGCGACGATGAAGTGGGTGTTGAGCACACCGGAGACGCTCATCCAGCCGCGCGCCAGCTCCTCCACGCACAACGCGTAGGTCAGCAGTGATTCGCCCAGGCCGCCGTACTCCTCGGGGATCATCAGACCGAACAGGCCCATGTCGCGCAAGCCGTCGACGATGGCCTGCGGGTAGGTGTCGCTGCGTTCGAGTTCGGCTGCGGCGGGAATGATCTCCTTGTCGACGAATTGCCTTACCGTGGCGATGATCTCGGTTTGAATCTCGGTCAGGCCGAGCGTCTGGGCTAGGCGTGTCATGCGCTTTTCGTCCCTATCGTCTTCGCGGTCGCCAGACGCGCGATGTCCTCGTCCGTCAATCCCAGGTACTCGATCAGCACGTCGGCGGTGTCGGCGCCCAGCGCCGGCGCGGCCGCGCTGGCGGGGTGCACACCGTCGAACGCCGTCGGCATGGCCGGGGCCAGGTAGTCGCCGACTCCGGGTTGATGAAGTCGGGAGAACAACGGGTTGGCAGTGACTTTCGGATCCACGGCGACTTCGGTGAAGGTCCGGTAGCGCTCGAACAGCACGGTGGTGCCGGACAACGCCGCATCGATCTCGTCGGCGGTGTGCTCGGCAAACCAGGTGCCGAACAGCCCGGACAGCACGTCGCGGTAGCGGTAGCGGTCACCCTCGGCCGCGAAGTCCGCTCCCAGCGCCTCGGCCAACGCGGTCAGCGCCGCCCCGGTCCCCGTCACTTCCACCAGGTCACGAAAATGCCTGCGCGTCAACAGCACCACCATGAATCTGGCATTGTCGCGGCTGACGAAATCCTGACCGTACTGGCCGAAGATGGAGTTGCCCACCCGCGGCCGCTGGGTTCCGAGCACCTGCGGTTCGGTCAGCAGCCCGAGATTGCCCGCAGTGGCCAAGGCGACGTCCTCGAGAGCCAGGCTGATCCGGGCGCCCAACCCGGACCGGGCGCGACGGTGCACGGCGGAGACGACGGCAAGCGCGGCGTACAGCCCGCAGCTGACGTCCCAGGCGGGCAGCACGTGGTTGATCGGGCCCGCGTGTTCGGCCGGGCCGGTGACGAGCGGGAAGCCGATGGCCGCGTTGACGGTGTAATCCACCCCGGTGGATCCGTCGCCCCGGCCCAGCAACTGGACATGGATGACGTCGGATCGTTTGGCCGCCAACGCCTCATGGCTCAGCCAGGGCAGCCCCGCCGAATTGGTGACGACGATGCCGTCACCCGCGACGATCAACCGCTGGACCAGATCCTGGCCTTCGGGTGCCCGAAGGTCGATGGTGGCCGAACGCTTCCCCTTGTTCAGCCCGGTCCAGTAGATGGACGTGCCGTCCTCGGTCAACGGCCAGCGCTGCACATCCGAGGCGCCGCCGATCGGGTCGATGCGGATCACCTCCGCGCCAAGCTGATTGAGCGTCAACCCACACAGCGGCGCGGCGACGAAGCTGGACACCTCGATGATGCGCAGGCCGCTGAGCGGCAGGGCCGGGCCGGTCACGTGACCCGCTCGAAGACGGCGGCCAATCCCTGCCCCCCGCCGATGCACATGGTTTCCAGGCCGAATCGGGCCTGGCGCCGGTCGAGTTCACGTGCCAGCGTGGCCAGCATCCGCCCGCCCGTCGCTCCGACCGGATGCCCGAGCGAGATGCCCGAGCCGAGCACATTGGTCCGATCATGGTCGGCGGCACCGAAATTCCACTCCCGCATCACTGCGAGGGCCTGGGCGGCAAAGGCCTCGTTGAGTTCGATCAGGTCCACATCGCTGAGCTGCAGGCCGGCCTTGGCCAGCGCGACCTCGGTGGCCGGCACCGGTCCGATTCCCATGATGTTGGGCGCGACGCCGGCCTGACCCCACGACACCAGCCGCACCAACGGACGCAGGCCGAGTTCGGCCGCCTTCGCCGGCGTGGTCACCACGCACATCGCCGCCGCGTCATTCTGTCCGCTGGCGTTGCCCGCCGTCACCGTCGAGTCCGGATCATCGTTGAGCAGCACGGGTTTGAGCTTGCCCAGGGATTCCACCGTGGTGTCGGCGCGGGGATGCTCGTCGGTGTCGACCAGTTCCGCACCGGCCCGCGTGCGTACGGCGACCGGGACGATCTCGTCGTTGAGCAGGCCGTCCTGCTGGGCGGCCACCGCCCGCTGGTGTGACCGCACCGCGAGCTCGTCCTGCTCCTGCCGGGAGATGCCGTACTGGCGGCGCAGGTTCTCGGCGGTCTCCAGCATGCCGCCGGGGACCGGGTAGTTACGGCCACCAGCAGTGCTGCGGCCGCGGGCCAGCGCGTCATGCACGCGGACTCCGGAACGTGCTCCGCCCCATCGCATATCGGTGGAATAGAACGTCACATTGCTCATGCTCTCGCAGCCGCCGGCGACCACCAGGTCGTTGTTGCCGGTGCTCACCTGCAGGCACGCCTGAAGCACCGCCTGCAACCCAGATCCGCAGCGGCGGTCGACCTGCATGCCGGGAACAGTGACCGGCAGACCGGCGTCGAGGGCCACCACCCGGCCGATCGCAGGTGCCTCGGCGCTGGGATAGCAGTGTCCGAGGATGACGTCCTGCACCGTCTCAGGGGCGATGCCGGTGCGGTCCAGCAGACCGCGCAGAGCGGCGACGCCGAGATCAACCGCGCTGAGCGACTTGAACATTCCGCCGTACCGGCCGATCGGCGTGCGGATCGGCTCGCAGATGACGGCCTCGGTCACAGGTGCCGACCGCCGGTGATCTCCATGACCGTGCCGGTCATGTACGAGGACAGGTCGGAAGCCAAGAACAGGGCGACGCTGGCGACTTCGCTGGGCTCCCCGGCCCGTCCCATCGGCACCTCGGCCACCTTGGAGTCCCAGATCCGTTGCGGCATGGCCTCGGTCATCGCCGAGCGGATCAGGCCGGGCTGGATCGCATTCACTCGGATACCAAGGTAGGCAAGCTCTTTGGAAGCGGCCTTCGTCATTCCGACGATGCCGGCCTTGGCCGTCGAGTAGTTGGTCTGGCCGATCATGCCGACCTTGCCTGAGATCGACGACATGTTGATGATCACCCCGTGCTTGGCCTCGCGCATGACCGCCGCCGCCAGGCGGGTCCCGTTCCAGGTGCCCTTCAGGTGTACGTCGATCACTTGGTCGAACTGCTCTTCGGTCATTTTGCGCATGGTCGCATCGCGGGTGATGCCGGCGTTGTTGACCATGATGTCCAAGGCGCCGAAACGGTCGATGGCGGTGTCGATCAGGTTCTGCACCTCGTTGGCCTGGGTGACATCGCAGCGGACCGCGACGGCCACCTGATCACCGCCCAACTTCTCGGCCGCGACCTGCGTCGCCTGCAGATTGACATCGCCGAGGACTACCCGCGCACCCTCGGCGATGAACCGCTCGGCAATGGCGAAACCGAGACCCTGCGCACCGCCGGTGACCACCGCGGTCTGACCCTCCAGCAACGACATCACTCATCCCTTTCCGGCCCGGAGTCGGGCGCCACAAACGTCCCGGATCATATTTCATATATGATATTGCGTATCCTATCAGCCGTCCGAAGGAGCACCGAACAATGTCCGCTGCCGAGGTCTCCGACGAGGACTTCCGCGAGATCCTGGCGCAGACGCGCCACTTTGTCCGTACCGCAGTGGTGCCACGGGAGCAGGAGTTCCTCGACGACGACCGGGTGCCCGACGATCTGCGTGACCAGGCCACGAAGATGGGCCTGTTCGGCTACGCGATCCCGCAGGAATGGGGTGGTCTCGGGTTGAACCTGGTGCAGGACGTCGAAATGGCGATGGAGTTCGGCTACACCTCGCTGGCGCTGCGGTCGATGTTCGGCACCAACAACGGCATCGCCGGGCAGGTTCTCGTCGGGTTCGGCACCGACGAGCAGAAGTCGCGCTGGCTGGAAGCGATCGCCTCCGGTGACGTCGTCGCCTCCTTCGCGCTCACCGAGCCCGGCGCAGGCTCGAACCCGGCCGGACTGAAGACCAAAGCTGTTCGGGACGAGCAGGATTGGGTGATCGAGGGACAGAAGCGCTTCATCACCAACGCCCCCACCGCCGATCTGTTCGTGGTGTTCGCCCGCACCCGGCCAGCCGACGACAAAGGTCCCGGCATCGCCGTCTTCTTGGTCCCCGCCGATGCGCCGGGGGTCGAGGTGGGCGCCAAGGACGCCAAGATGGGTCAGGAAGGCGCCTGGACCGCCGACGTCAGCTTCACCGACGTCCGCGTCGACGACAGCGCCCTGGTCGGCGGTAGCGAGGACATCGGTTACCGGGCGGCGATGACGTCGCTGGCGCGCGGCCGGGTCCATATCGCGGCCCTCGCAGTAGGTGCCGCGCAACGCGCCCTGGACGAGTCGGTGGCCTACGCCGCGACCGCGACCCAGGGTGGCGCGCCGATCGGCAGCTTCCAGTTGGTGCAGGCGATGTTGGCTGATATGCAGACCGGGGTGCTGGCCGGGCGCGCGCTGGTCCGCGACACCGCGCGGGCCTGGGTCGCCGAGGAAGACCGGCGCATCGCACCGTCGGCGGCCAAGCTGTTCTGCACCGAAATGGCCGGCAGAGTGGCCGATCTCGCGGTGCAGGTGCACGGTGGCAGTGGCTACATGCGGGGGGTACCGGTGGAGCGCATCTATCGGGACGTCCGGCTGCTGCGACTCTACGAGGGCACCAGCGAGATTCAACAGTTGATCATCGGTTCGAATCTGGTGAAGGCGGCGCAGCGGGCGCGTTGACGCTGCGCCGGCGGCGACCGATTGCGAGTCACCCCCGCCCTGAGCGCAGCGTCAGATCAGCTGCAACGTCCCCAGATCGCGGATCGCCCGGCAACCCCGGGACAGCATGGTCAGCACCATGTCGTCGCCGCGCTCGGTGGAACTGGCGAAGGCAAAACCCAGCGCCGCGATCAACGGCGCCTGCACGACCCCGAGCCGGTAGTCGCGCCAACATGTTTCGCGGTCGTAGTCGGTGACTCCGTAACCCTGTAGCGCCCGGTGGTAATCGGCGACCAGATCTTCCTCCAGGCTCGCGCGCAGTGCCGAGTCCAAACTGGTCGCGGTGAAGTAGGCCAGATCCCGCGCCGGAAGACCCACGCCGAGAGTCTGCCAGTCGACGATGCTGATCCGCGTGTGCCCGGGATCGAACAACATGTTGTCCAGCCGGTAGTCACCGTGCAGCAGCGCGAATCGGTCATGCTCGGCCATCAGCCAGGGGGCCACTGAATTCATTGTCGCAGTAAATGTTTCGCGGTCCTCAGCACTCATCCGATCACCGAGCTTGGCTAGCGTGATCTCGGCACTCATCTTGGCCACCTCGCCCATACCCTGGGCCCCGGCCTGGTCCGGCCGGGCGAACGCGACGCCGGGGAATCCCAGCCAGAACGGATCACACCAGCTCGGTCCGTGCAGGCCGGCCAGCGCTGTCACCGCCAGTCGTGCCTCTTGCTCAGCGCAGCCCCGGAGCTGATCGCCCTGCACCGCCGGCGCCTGATCAGCCAACAGCAGCGCGTAATCCAGCGCGTCGGCACTGATCTCGCAGTAATAGCACCGCGGCGTCGGCACCTGCACCCGATCGACGGCCGACGCGTAGAAAGCACATTCGCTGCGGTACCCGATGACGACCCGGTCGCGCACGGCGTCGTCCTGGGCCGGCAGCTTGATCACGAAAGTCGGCGGCAGCCCCGCCGGCTCCGAGCCGTACCGCACGCTCACTCGGTAGGTGGCGCCCGTCTGCCCGGTGCCGATCGCCGTGACGTCGGCGTCGGTCACTTCGACGGCTGCACCACTGCGGCTCAGCACCGCCGACAGCCACTCGGCAGTCACATCGGTGGGGTACCGCGGGATCGACATCAGGACACTCATTACAGGCCTCCACCAGCAGTCGACAGCACCAGCCCATCGACTGTAAGTCATACCGCATGTCTTTCGGTACCCAGTCCGGGCCGGCGTCCTACTCAGCCAGAATCCGCCACTCCGCGGCTTCGTGCTGCTGACGCCAGAACTCGCTGAATCGCCCGCCGGCGGAGAGCAACTCATCGACGGCGCCGTCCTCGACCACGCGCCCGTTCTCCACGAACAACACCCGGTCCGCGTGGCGGATGCTGGCCAGCCGGTGCGCCACGATCACCCGGGTGTGCGACTCCGGCTCATCGGTCAGCGCGTCGACGACGGCGACCTCGTTCTCGTTGTCCAAGGCACTCGTCGCCTCGTCGACCAACAGGATCGGAGCGCCTTTGAGCAGTGCGCGCGCGATGCTCACCCGTTGCCGCTCGCCACCGGACAGCGCCGAACCTGCCTCGCCCACCACCGTCGCTGCTCCATCGGGAAGCCGGCCGATCAACTCGTCGACCCGGGCCAGCCGGAGGGCGCGGTCAAGGCGGTCCTCGTCGGCGCCGGGAGCACCGGCCAGCACGTTCTCGCGGATGGTCCCGTGGAAGAGATAGGGATGCTGGAAGACGACGCTGCTCGCGCCACGGCGCGCCGCGGCATCCAGGGTGACCGCGTCGACCCCGTCGATCAGCACCCGGCCGCGGGTGGGGTGATGCAGTCCGGCGATCAGCGCCAGCACCGTGCTCTTGCCGGAACCCGACGGCCCGACGATGGCGGTCGCGGTTCCCGGTTCCAGCGCGAAGCTGACGTTGTCCAACGCCGGATGGCTACTTTCGTCGTAACTGAAAGTGACACGGTCGAATTCGATGCGCGGCGCAGCCGGCGAGCCCAGCTCCCCGGTGCCCGCCCGGAGTTGCGGGGCGGTCAGCACCGAACGGATGCGGTCGAGGGTGGCGCGGGTGCTCTCCAACGCCGGTGCCAATTCGCTGACGGAGGTGAAGGGCTCCAGGTAGCGGGCCATCACCACGATCAGCGCGATGGCCTCAGGCACGGTGAGGGTGCCACCCACCGTCAAAGCCGTGGTGACACCGGCGAGCAGGATCAACGCTGCCTGGCTGGCGAAGCTGAACAGCAGCTGACCCGGAATCTGCATGCCCAGCAATCGCATCGTGGCGCTGTGTTGCGCGTTGAGTGCGTCGCCGACCATGCTGCGGGCCGGTTCCACCCGTCGCGCGGCACGCAAAGCCTGTTGGGTGCGGGCGAATTCGATGATGCGTTCGGTGAGCGCGCTGTTGGCCGCCCCGGCGGCGGCATCGGCCTTGCGCGACAACCGCACCGAAGCCCACAGCGCGCCCAGCATGAGCGGCACACCCGCCAGCGCGGCAGCCCCGAGTTGCCAGGAGATCGGCAACAGCACCAGAGCGATGACCGCGGGCAGCAGCACCGCGCTGATCAGCGGCGTCAGCAGGTTGACCACCAGACCGACGAGTTCAGGTCCGGTCGAGGCGATGGCTTGCCGTGCAGCCGCGGTGTTTTCGGCGGTGAACCAGTCCAGCCGGACATCGGATAGCCGGTCGGCCACGTCGTGCTGGGTGTGGTCCAGCACTGCGAAACCCAGGTCGAACCCGATTCGCGCGGTCGTGGTGTCGATCATCCAGCCGAGCACGGTCGCCGCGGTCAGCCAGCCCAGCCACCCCAGCGCGCGTTGCGGGGTGTCGCCGAACAACGCCCCCACCAGCGGTACCAGCAACACCGTAGCCACCGCCCGGATCACCACCGAGACGAAAGTCAGTGTGGCATAGGCGATCACTCTGCCACGATGAGCGGCCGGTACCAGACTGAGCCAGGTGCGGATCATCGTGTCACCTCCTGCCCGACGCTGACGGCGGGCCGCCCGGTATCCCAGAGCCGACGGTAGCGTCCGTCGGCGGCCAGCAGTTGGTCGTGGGTGTCGCGTTCGACGATGCGGCCGTGGTCAAGCACGACGATCTGATCCGCCCCGGTGATGGTGTGCAACCGGTGCGCGATCACCAACACGGTGCGGTCCTTGGTCAACCGGTTGAGTGCCTGTTGCACAAGGTATTCCGATTCCGGGTCCGCATAGGCGGTGGCTTCGTCCAGGATCAGGACCGGCGTGTCGGCCAGGATGGCGCGGGCGATGGTCAGCCGTTGCCGTTCCCCGCCGGACAGCGCGCTGCCGGCGCCCAGCACCGTGTGGTAGCCCTGCGGCAGGCGCAGGATGCGGTCGTGGATCTGCGCCTCGCGCGCCGCGCCCTGGATCTGCTCGAGGGTGGCGTCCGGCACGGCGAGCGCGATGTTTTCGGCGACCGTTCCGTGCACCAGTTGCGTCTCCTGCAGCACAAACCCGACCCGGGTGTAGAGCTCGTCTGCGGTCAGCGACCTGATGTCGTTGCCGCCCACCCTTATCGAGCCGTCCTGCACGTCATGGAACCTCGCCAGTAGTGCGGCGAGCGTGGACTTTCCGGATCCGGAGGGCCCGACCAGCGCGGTGACCGTACCCGGGTGCAATTCCAGTGATACGTCGCGGATCACCGGCACATCCGGCCGGTAGCCGAAGCTGATCGCATCGAACACCACGCTCGCGTCGGAGGCCCGGGGCGGCGACGCTGCGACGGTGAGTTCTGGTTCGGCAAGGGCGATCTGCAGCCGCCGCGCGGCCAGCATCCCACCCCGGATACCACCGAGGCCGTAACCGATGCCGAGCAGTCGGGCGCCGAACGTGGTGCCCAACAACAAGAACGGCAACAGATCCACCGGATTCATCTGATTGGTGACCACCAGCAGCGTGCCGGTGGTCGCGATGAGCCACAGGAACGTCGCGGGTCGGGTGGCCAGATCCATCAGCGTCTTCTTGCCGGTGAACGGGCGCTGCCAGGCGACGAGGAAACCAACGTACTGGTCCAGCAGACGCCGAAAGCTGGATGCCGCAGCGCCACCGAAAACCCGGATGACCGGCTGGCCCTCCAGATACGCGCCCGCTTCGGTGTTCATCCGCTCCGCCCACCGCTGGGCCTGGGCGATCCGCGGCCCGGATTGGACCAGCATCACCGACATGGTCACCAGGTAGACCAGAACGGGAATGAACAGCACCAGCGCCACGCGCCAGTCGACCACGAACAGATAGATCAGCACCGCCACCGGCGCCACGACTGCGTTGACCGCATCAGGGATCGCGTGGGTGACCAGGTAGTGCAGCGACAGGGTGTCGTCCTGGACCAGTTGCTTGATCGACCCCGACCCACGCGCGGTGAACCAGCCCAGCGGCAGCCGGGACAGCTTGGCCAGCAACCGCGACCGCAGCTCGGTGGCGAACCGTGCGTCGACGACGTGCAGCCACAACGTCAGCGCGGCACCGAGCAGGACACCCAGGCCCAGCAGGGAGACCGCCCACAGGCCGAGGTTCCACAGCCGGGATTCGTCGGCGCCGGCGACCAGCAGCCGGGCCAGCTCGACCAGCAGCACGAAGGGCGCCAGCTGCACCAGCGTGACAATGCCCTGCAATACCCCGGAGGCGATCAACGCCGAGCGCAGCGGAGCCAGCAGCTCACCGGCGGCCTGCGCACGCCAGCGACCTCGCCGCGGCGTTTCCGGCTGTGTCACAACATCTTCGGATTCAGTGCGGGTCGCAAGCTCCGGTGTGTCGACGACGTCCTGCTGGTCGCCGCGGCGTTTGCCCATCTCCTTGCCCGCGCTCCAGTACGCCTGTGCGTGGATCTCGGACTTGGGGAAGCCGAAATCGTCGCGCAACCGTTTGCGGACGTTCTTGAGCGCGTTGGCTTCCGGCGTGGCCCAGCAGTACCAGTTCGACCAGTCCCGGCTTTCGATCGCGTTGGCCAGCGACCTCTCGTCGCGTCGGGGCACCCAGTGCACCCGCAGCCGGGGGTGCGGCGCGATCGGGATGAGCCGATCGTTGTCGTCGTGCTGCTCGAGGTACATCTCGATCGGCACCTCGTCCGGAACGGTCCCGATGATCCCGTTCATCCCGGGAATGGACGCCGAGTCGCCGACCAGCAGATAACCGGCCGGCTGTTCCTCAGGGCGGTCGAAACGCGTGGAGCCCATCAGCACCATGACGGCGATGCTCGCGCCGGGCTGCACATCGCGGGCCCAACTCGAGGCGGGGCCGGCCGGTTCGTGCAACACCATATCGACGGCGAAACGACCGGTGGACGGGTCGGCCTCGGAAAGTGTGTAGGCGCGCTGGAATTCGGTCTTGGAGCCCTTCGGGTCGGGAAACCAGAATCGCAGCCAGGCGGCCGGCTCGGGCTCGACCTCGTCGAACAAGGTCTCTGATTCCATCCGCACTCGGACGAAATGCGGTGCGATCATTACGGTCTCGCGAACCGTTGCCGAATGATCGCGCGCCCCATAGCTTTTCATTACGACGCCGGATAAACCGCGTGCCATCAACGGTCCTCTCCCGCGACGGCGTGATCCGCCGCGACTTCCACTATTGGCCGGCCGGGCGGAATTTCGGCCACCAGACCCCGAATCGACGCGGCCAGCAACAGCCGCACGTACTGCGTACTCGACAGCTCCGGCAACCCGCGGTATGCCGAACCCAACCGCGGGTGACCTGTCAACCGTTCGGCAACGGCGTCGCGTTCCTGCGCGAACCGCATGGCCTGTTCGCCGCCGGTGCTGCTGGTGTTGCTCACCTCGCGGGCCGCCAGACTGAGCGCCAGCGTCGCCACGGCGCTGCCCAGCACCATGGCCGCATCCGTGGTGTACCCGCGCCGCTGCAACGAGTTGACTTCGGCGACCAGCAGCTCGACCCCGGCGTCACCGCGGGGGAACAGGACCTGCAGGTAAGACGCCAGCCCGGGATGGTCCACAGTGAAGTGCCACAGCTGCAGCCCGAATGCGAGCAGGTGCTGCTCGATGCCGTGACTCGGATCGTCGATCAGCTCGAGTTCGGCGAGCAGACTCTCACCCACCAGGCGCTCGAGCGCCCAACGGCTTTCCACATGCCGATACAAGGCGGTGGCCGACACGTTCAACTGCGCGGCGACGGCGTTGATGCTCAGCCGTTGCATCCCCAGCTCGCGTCCGACACGAATCACGTCGTTCACCGTGATGAGTGGTGGACGGCCACCCACCCGCGCTGTCGCGGTCTTCATCAGCTGCCACCCCGAGCTAGTAAGTTACCCCCACAAACTAAGGGTTACCTTACCGATGGTCAAACTGAGGCGCGCTACAGCCCCTTGGGCGCGTCCCGGACAGCCGCAACCGCCGCCTCGTCACCGTCGAAGTCGACGCGAGCCTGCCGACCGACCGCGAACAACAGCAGTTCTGCAGGGTCGCCGGTCACTGTGACAGCGGGACCGTGACCCGCGATCAGCACCGTCTTGCCGTCGTCGGTGCGCAGCGCGACCCGACCGGGCACCTTGGCCAACGTCAGCCGGCCCATCAACGGCAGGGTCCGGCGCAGGCCGGCGACCAGTTTCGGTTCCAGATCGCGGGGCTCCCAGTCCGCGCTGGCACGCCGCACATCCTCGTGGTGAATAAAATATTCGGCGACGTTGGCCACCGCGTCGATGAGCTTGAACGGCGAGTACTTGGGTGGACCGGCTGCGATCTTGTCCACCAGGTCTTCCCAGTCCGTCTCCTGCGCGACCTTGTTCTGCAACCGCTCGGTGTGACCGGCGAAGAACGGGATCAGGATGCCTGGTGCGGCATCTGCCCGGTATTCGCGGATCACCAGGTGGGCCGCCAGATCCCGGGTGGCCCACCCCTCGCACAGCGTCGGCGCATCGGGCCCGGTGCTTCGAATGGTCTCGACCAGAGCAGCGCGCTCTCGCTGGGCAACCGACATGTGTGCCTCCGTTCTGGTGCGGGCGGAGGGACTCGAACCCACACGCTCTTCCGAGCACCGGCACCTAAAGCCGGCATGTCTGCCAATTTCATCACGCCCGCGACGACGCCGATCGTACCGCTCCCCCTACCGACGAACCGGCCGACAGGGTGCCGCGCGGTACCGTCATGGGGTGTCCATCCAGGCTCCTCGTCGACGGCGCCACCGTCCCGCGTTGATCGCACTGGTGATCCTTGCGGCGTGCGGCTGCCTGGCATTGGGGTGGTGGCAGTGGACCAGATTCCAGTCGGTGTCCGGTAGCTACCAGAACCTCGGCTACGCCCTGCAGTGGCCGCTTTTCGCCTGGTTCTGGGTCTATGCGTATCGCAACTTCGTCCGCTACGAAGATGCGCCGCCCGAGCCGCGCAACGCGGCCACCGAGATCCCGCCCGGCCTGCTGCCCGAGCGTCCCAGACCCGAACCGCAGCAGCCCGATGATCCCGCCTTGCGCGAGTACAACGCATACCTGGCCGAGTTGGCCGAGCACGACGCTGACAAGCAGAACAGGACCACTGCATGAGCACACCCGAGACTCCGCCGGCCGAACGCAGCGCGTCGATCTTCCCCGTCGCGAAGATCCGCACCGCGTTGACGGCGTACCGGATCATGGCGTGGATCACCGGTATCTGGCTGATCGCATTGTGCGGCGAGATCGTCTCGCACCTGGTGTTCAAACACGAGATCCGCTGGATCGAGGTCGTGCACGGCTGGATGTACTTCGTCTACATGCTGGCGGCGTTCAATCTCGCCATCAAGGTTCGCTGGCCGATCGGCAAGACGATCGGTGTGCTGCTGGCCGGCACCGTCCCGATCCTGGGAATCATCGTCGAGCGTCGTCAGAGCCGCGAAGTCAAGGCGCAGTTCAACATCTGACCGCGACTAAGCCAACCGCTGCAACGCGGGCAACAACTGAGCCAGCGCACGTCCGCGGTGCGAGGATGCGTCTTTCTCGGCCGGGGTCAGTTGTGCGGCGGTGCGCCCGTCCGAGCCATCGGGGACGAAGACCGGGTCGTAGCCGAACCCGCCGTCCCCCCGGGGCTCCCGGGCGATGACGCCGGGCCACTCGCCGCGCACCACCACTTCATCGGATTCCGAGACCAGGGCGCACGCGGAGACGAACACCGCACCGCGCCGCTCGTCGGGCACGTCGCCGAGTTGCGCGAGCAGCAACGCGGTGTTGGCGGCGTCGTCGCCGTGGGTTCCGGACCACCGGGCCGACAGCACACCGGGCATCCCATTCAGCGCGGCGACCTCCAGCCCGGAGTCGTCGGCGACGCTGGGCAAGCCGGTCGCGGTGAATGCGTCGCGGGCCTTGGCCAGTGCGTTGTCCTCGAAGGTCGCGCCGGTCTCGGGGGCCTCGTCGAACGGCGCCACCTCGTCCAGCGACACCAGCGTCACCCCGGACAGCCCGGCGCCGTCCAGCACCCGTTGCAACTCGGCCAGCTTCTTGCGGTTGCGGCTGGCCACCAGTAACCGTGATGTGCGCAAGCGCGGCGAAGCCGGGCGCAGCGGCTCATCACCGTCCGGCTCCGATGTGCGCAAGCGCGGCGAAGCCCGGCGCAGCGGCTCATCACCGTCCGGCTCCGATGTGCGCAAGCGCGGCGAAGCCGGGCGCAGCGGCTCATCACCGTCCGGCACGCTCAGCTGCCGAACGCCTTCGGCTGCTGCGCGCCTCCGGGCAGCTCCTTGGGATACGGCAGCGCCAACGCCTCGCGCTGGGCGTTGAACAACTCGTCACAGGCGCTGAGCGCCAGGTCGAGCAGCTTGTCCAGGGTCGACCGGGGGAATGTCGCACCTTCGCCGGTGCCCTGCACTTCCACCAGTGTCCCGGTGTCGGTAGCGACGACGTTCATGTCCACCTCGGC
The DNA here is from genome assembly GCF_055419285.1 of Mycobacterium sp. IDUB_28. Classification (NCBI taxonomy): domain Bacteria; kingdom Bacillati; phylum Actinomycetota; class Actinomycetes; order Mycobacteriales; family Mycobacteriaceae; genus Mycobacterium; species Mycobacterium sp. IDUB_28. The sequence goes on from NZ_JBVAXK010000005.1 coordinate 178,156, forward strand.
GCGTGAGTCTTCCTCATAGGGCAGGTCGACGCGCACCCGGCCATCGACCACCCCGACGCTCACTGCCGCGATCGCGCACGACAGCGGCCGGGGATCGGAGAGCTTGCCGGCGGCGGACAGGTAGGTGACCGCGTCGGCCAGCGCCACGTAGGCGCCGGTGATCGCAGCCGTGCGGGTGCCGCCGTCGGCCTGCAGCACGTCGCAGTCGACGGCGATGGTGTTCTCCCCGAGCGCGGCCAGGTCGATACACGCACGCAGTGATCGGCCGACCAGGCGACTGATCTCCTGGGTGCGCCCGCCGATGCGCCCCTTCACCGATTCGCGGTCGGAGCGGGTGTGGGTGGCCGAGGGCAACATCGCGTATTCGGCGGTGAGCCAGCCCAGCCCCGATCCCTTACGCCAGCGCGGCACGCCTTCGGTCACGCTGGCGGTGCACAACACCTTGGTGTGGCCGAATTCAATGAGCACCGAACCCGCTGGATTCTCGGTGAATCCCCTGGTGATGACCACCGGACGAAGCTCGTCGTCAAGGCGGCCGTCTTCTCGTTTGGACACGATGCCCAGACTAGCCGTCAGCGTTGGCGGTCAGAGACGGGCCGCGGGTGCCGGAATCGCTAGCCAGCCTGCCGGATCTCGAACGTCTCTCCGGGTACCACCGCGTGCACCGGACCGTCGAACTCGGCCTTGGCCTCGCTGATCACGTCCTCCCGCGACGTCCACGGCGGGATGTGCGTCAGCAGCAACTCGCGGACCCCGGCGCGGGCTGCGGCCCGGCCGGCCTCGGTGCCGGACAGATGCAGTGCCGGCGGGTGTTTGGGCGAGTGCGTCCAGGACGCCTCGCACAGAAAGACGTCGGCGTCGCGCGCCAGTTCGACGAGTTGGTCGCATTCCCCGGTGTCACCGCTGTACACCAGCGACGCCCCGGACGGGTCGGTGAAACGCAGACCGAACGACTCCGTCGGATGCGCCACCAGGCGCGGCGTCACGGTGAGCGCGCCGATCGACGCCGGTTCCCGGTCCACCCAGTGGCGTACCTCGAAGATGTCCGAGCAGTCGTCGATCTCGCCGCCGTAGGGCGACGACGCCGCTCCCAGCCGCGACCAGGTGTCGCTGGGCCCGTACAGCAACGCCTTGCCGGCGGGCCGCGATGTCGGGTGATAGCGGCGCCATACGAACAGGCCGGGCAGGTCCAGGCAGTGGTCCGCGTGCAGATGCGAGAGCAGGACGTGCACCGATCCGGGATCAGCGTGGCGCTGCAGCGCGCCGAGAACACCTCCGCCGAAGTCGATGACAAGCGGCGGGGTGTCCGGTGCCCGAAGTAGATAACCCGACGCGGGCGAATCCGGACCCACGACGCTACCGGAGCATCCGAGCACGGTTAATCGCACGGACACCACTGTGCCATGCCCGATACCACGATGGGGAAAACATCGCCGCATTGTTCGACCAGAATCATCGGCATACCGCCTAGTGAACGCGTGTGGGACGGGCCGGGTCGACGCCGGTGACGGCGGGACCCAGGAAGCGGGCCGCCAGCGCAACGAACGCCTCGGGATCACCGGTGGCTTCGAACATCCGCGATGGCCCGGGGACGCCCGGACCGTCCGGGTGCTCGCGCAACAGGTCCAACTCGGTCAGCACGCGCAGCACCTGCTTGGCGGTCTCCTCGGCGCTCGAGACCAGGGTGACGTTGTCCCCCATCACCAGCTGGATCAGTCCCGACAGCAACGGATAGTGGGTGCAGCCCAGCACCAGCGTGTCGACCTCGGCGCGCTGCAGCGGCTCCAGATAGCCCTCGGCCAGGCCCAGCACCTGACGACCGCTGGTGACGCCGCGCTCGACGAAGTCGACGAACCGCGGGCAGGCCACCGCGGTGATCTCGGTGTCGCGGGCCGCGGCGAACGCGTCCTGGTAGGCGTGCGAGGTGATCGTCGCACGGGTGCCGATCACCCCGATGCGGCCGTTGCGCGTGGTGGCCACCGCGCGGCGCACCGCCGGCAGGATCACTTCGACGACGGGCACGTCGTAGCGTTCCCGCGCGTCCCGCAGACAAGCCGCCGAAGCCGAGTTGCAGGCGATCACCAACACCTTGACGCCGCGGCTGACCAGATCGTCTCCGATGGCCAGTGCGTGCGCGCGGATCTCCGGAATGGGCAGCGGACCGTACGGGCCGTTGCCGGTGTCCCCCACGTAGATGATGTCCTCGTCGGGCAACTGGTCGATGATCGCGCGCGCGACCGTCAGCCCGCCCACGCCGGAGTCGAAGATTCCGACCGGCGACAGCGGCGAACTCATGACTTCATATGCGGCGCCCGCTGGGATCGCTTGCGCTCGCGGGCCTTGCGCTCCGGGGCCGACAACAGATACGCCGCGATGACGCCGGCGACCGCGCCACACAGGTGCGCCTGCCACGACACGCCACCGCACATGTGCAGCCGCGGCAGGGCGCCGAGCAGCACGCCGCCGTAGACGAACAACACCGCCACCCCGATCAGAATGTCCCGCATCCGACGCACGAAGAACCCGAACACCAGCAGGAAGGACAGCCAGCCGAAGATCAGGCCGGAAGCCCCGATGTGGTCGGTCGGCCCGCAGCTACTCCCGACGTTGCCGATCAGCCAGGTGCCGAAGCCACCCAGGATCCACACGACCGCGGTGGCCCAGACGAACCGCGACAGCCCGGCCAGCGTCATCAGGAAACCCAACACCAGCATCGGCACCGTGTTGGCGATGAGGTGCTGCCAGTTCGCGTGCAGCAGCGGCGCGAACAGGATGCCCCACAGACCGTCGGTGGTCTGCGGCCTGATGCCGTTATGGTCCAGCCGACCTCCGCTGAGCTGGTCGATCAACTCGACCACGTACAACAGGGCGACGAACGTGATGATTGTGGTCGCACCGACCACCCAGCCGGGCTTCTGCTGTCTGGCCGGAACCTTCGAACTCATGCCCATAGCTGCCCTTTCAGAGCGTTTTCGGCATCACCAGGCTACCGGCGCCGGCCACCTGTCGCGTCATGCGTGGCGCTCAGCCCCCGGCGACGGCGGGCAGGATGGTGATCGAGTCGCCGTCGGCGATTGGGGTGTCCAGTCCTCCGGAGAACCGCACGTCCTCGTCGTTGACGTAGATGTTGACGAACCGGTGCAGCTTGTCCCCGTCGATCAGGCGATCGGAGATGCCCGAATAGTTGGCTTCCAGATCCCGGATGACCGCGCCGAGCGTGTCACCGGTCGCCGAGACGCGCTTCTGGCCGCCGGTGTGCGGACGCAGGATGGTCGGGATGGACACGTGGACGGTCATGCGGGCCTTTCGTGACGTGGACGGGATCAGTATTGCGCAACGATGTCGACGGGTTCTTCGGTGACGACGCCGTCCACAATCCGGTAGCTGCGCAGCTCGTGACAGTCCGGATCGCGGGTGGACACCAGCACGTAGTGCGCGTCGGGTTCGGCGGCCAGGTCGATGTCGGTCCGGCTGGGATACGCCTCGGTCGCGGTGTGCGAGTGATAGATGACGATCGGCGCCTCGTTGCACGCTTCGAGTTCGCGCCACACCCGGAGCTGCTCGCCGGAGTCGAATCGGTAGAAGGTCGGCGAGTGCTCGGCGTTGGCCATCGGGATGTGCCGCTCGGGACGGTCGCGGGATTCCGGACCGGCCAGCAGGCCACAGGCTTCGTCGGGATGGTCCCGGCGGGCGTGCGCGACCATGGCGTCGACGAGATCGGCCCTGATCACCAGCACGCTGTCATCTCCGGAACGCTCCGGGCAGCACGTCGCGGTAGGCCGGGACGCCGGCGACCGATTCGGCCGCGATCACCCCGTCAAGCACTGCGCGCGCCAGACAGTCCGCGGCCGCCGCCCCCACCGCGGTGAGCAGGCCGGTTTCCGGCGACATGGCGGCCGGGGTGTTCGCCGAGGGCGGCACCTCGACCGCACCGGTGGCCAACGCGAAAACCGTGTCGCCGTCCAGCGGGGTGTGCGCCGGGCGCAGCGTACGTGCCAGGCCGTCGTGCGCGGCGATCGCGACCCGCCGGCACGCGGCGGGGCTCAGCGCGGCGTCGGTCGCGACCACCGCGATCGTCGTATTCAACTCGCTCAACGGCGACGGCAACTGCGCCAGCGCATCGACCTGCTCGGGCGGTGGCGGGCACAGCGCGAACTCGCTGATCAGTTCGCTCGGCCACGGCAGACCGGTGGCCGGGTCGACGGCTTCGCCCGTAGCGTTCACCACCACCAGCGCGCCCACCGTCACCCCCGACGGCAGGCTCACCGACGCCGTCCCCACGCCGCCTTTGAGCACACCGACCCGGGCCCCGACTCCGGCGCCGACAATCCCGACCGGCGGCGACGCGTCGTCGGCCGCCTGGCAGGCCTGGTAACCGAACTCGGCCGTCGGCCGGCAATCCCAGCCGCCCACCGGCAGATCGAAGATCACCGCTGCCGGCACGATCGGTACCACTCCCCCGTCCATCGCCACGCCGCGTTGCTGTTCCTCCAGCCAGCGCATCACGCCGTCGGCGGCGGCCAGACCGTAGGCGCTGCCACCGGACAGCAACACCGCATCCACGTAGCGCACGCTGTTGACCGGGTCCAACAGATCGGTCTCGCGGGTACCGGGCGCACCACCGCGACAGTCGACCGCGCCGACGGTGCCCGGCGGCGTCAACACCACGGTGCAACCGCAGGCCCACCCGGAGCCCAGCGATGCGTCGGGGTCCAGCCGGTGGTGATGTCCGACGCGGATACCGCCCACGTCGGTGATGGAGCTCATCGCGGCCCCATCAACACCAGCACCAGGTATTCCTGCAACACCGTCAGCCACTGGTAGACGTCGTAGTGCGCGGCCAGCGGGTGGTCGGCCGGTAGGCGTTCGGGACCCTGCGGGCCGATTTCGAGCATCACGCCCAGGGTCAGCCGCAGATCGTTGACGGCCGCGATCCAGGCGTTGGCGCCCTCCTCGGTCAGCTCGAACCGGCCGCCGTTGCCCGGCAGAGTGTCCAACAACTGTTGGGCGGCAACACGTTTGGCGTCGATGATCTCCGGCTCGTGCACACTTCGCAACGCCGCGTTCAGCGTCTCGGAGGCTTCGAGAGTCAGCGGGTCGGCCCCGTCGCGCCGATAGAAGTCCGGCAGCAACCGCCCGAGCGTCGGATCGCCCGGGCGCTCGGAATGCCCGGTCTTGATGCCGGTGATCTCCTCGAGCTCGTCGGACGGCGAGGTGGATTGGCGCTCGTCGAGCAACCCGATCATCGCGCCCACCAGATTCTTCAACAGCGCCGCCTCGTGCGGGGCGAGCGACGACCGAAAACGGGGACCGCTGCGCGTCTCGACGCGCTTCCATTTGCGCACGATGTGTTCCGGCCGCCCCGGGTCTCAGCGGTCCTGCTGCATCGTCGCCCACAATCCGGCGGCATGCAGCTTGGATACGTCGACTTCCATGGACTCCCGGCTACCCGACGACACCACGGCCTTGCCCTCGTTGTGCACCTGCAGCATCAACTTGGTGGCATGGGGCTCGCTGTAGCCGAACAGCTTCTGGAACACATACGTCACGTAGGTCATCAGATTGACGGGATCGTCCCAGACGATGGTGACCCACGGGCTCGTCGTAGCCTCGACCGGCGCGGATTCGCGCTGCCCGGTGCTACCCGGCTTGGCCGGCGCTATCGCAACCACCATGGGGCAAGGATACCGAGAGCACACCGGGGCAGTCAGCCGATACCGTTGGCGACGTGAATGACTCGGCATTAGCTGGGCTGCTGACCGACAAATACGAATTGACCATGCTGGCGGCGGCGCTGCGCGACGGCACCGCCCACCGCCGGACCAGTTGGGACCTGTTCGCCCGCCGGTTGCCGGCGGGCCGCCGCTACGGCGTGGTAGCCGGAACCGGCCGCCTGCTGGAAGTCTTGCCGCAGTTCAGATTCGATGACGACGCCTGCGATCTGCTGGCCGGGTTCCTCGATCCCGACACGGTGGACTATCTGCGGGACTTCCGCTTCGGTGGCGACATCGACGGTTACGCCGAGGGCGAGCTGTATTTCCCGCACTCTCCGGTGTTGTCGGTGCACGGCAGCTTCGCCGAATGCGTGCTGCTGGAGACCCTGGCGCTGTCCATCTTCAATCACGACACGGCGATCGCGTCGGCCGCAGCGCGCATGGTCTGCGCGGCGGGCAACCGGCCGGTGATCGAGATGGGCACCCGGCGTACCCACGAACGCGCCGCGGTCGCGGCGGCCCGTGCCGCCTACCTGGCCGGCTTCGCCGGCAGCTCCAATCTGGAGGCCCACCGACGGTACGGCGTGCCCGCGGTGGGGACCGCCGCGCACGCGTTCACCATGGTTCATACCGGGCGGGACGGGCCCCAAGAGTTGGGCGCTTTCCGGGCGCAGGTCGATGCGCTGGGGCCCGGCACCACGCTGCTGGTCGACACCTATGACGTGACGACGGGGGTGGCCAACGCGGTAGCAGCCGCGGGACCGGAGTTGGGTGCGGTCCGTATCGATTCGGGCGATCTCGCGGTGCTTGCCCACCAGGTGCGCGCTCAACTCGACGATCTCGGCGCCCCGCGGACCCGCATCGTGTTGACCGGCGACCTCGACGAATTCTCCATCGCCGGCCTGCTCGCCGCACCGGTCGACAGCTACGGCGTGGGCACCTCGCTGGTTACCGGTTCGGGGGCGCCGACGGCCAGCATGGTCTACAAACTCGTTGAGGTGGACGGCATTCCGGTGCAGAAGCGCAGCAGCCAGAAGCAGTCGCACGGCGGTCGCAAGGCGGCGCTGCGGTTGGCGCGGCCGACCGGCACCATCACCGAGGAGATCGTGCATCCGGCGGGGCGCGCACCCGGCATCGACGAGCCGCACCGGGTGTTGACCACCCCGCTGGTCCGCGCGGGTCGGGTGGTCGCCGCCGAGGACCTCGCCGCGGTCCGTGAGCGGGTGGCCGCGGGGTTGCGTAGCCTGCCCTGGGAGGGCCTGAGTTTGTCGCCCGGCGAACCGGCGATACCGACCCAGATCATCCCGGCCTGACGGTGTCTGAGGCCGAAGCGGTCGGGGCGCTGCTGGCCACCGCCGTGGCGGCGCTCGGCGGCAGTGCGCGCCGCGGCCAGCAGGAGATGGCGGCTGCGGTCGCGCAGGCCTTCGCCACGGGTGAGCACCTGGTGGTGCAGGCCGGCACCGGCACCGGCAAGTCGCTGGCATATCTGGTCCCGTCGATCCTGCGGGCGGTGAGCGACGACGAACCCGTGGTGGTGTCGACAGCGACGATCGCGCTACAGCGCCAGCTCGTCGACCGCGACCTGCCCCGGTTGACCGACGCGCTGGCCGACGCGCTGCCGCGCCGGCCGACGTTCGCCCTACTCAAGGGACGACGAAACTACCTGTGTCTGAACAAGATCCATGGTTCTCTGCATACCGAGGATTCCGATGCACCGCAGGAGGAACTGTTCAATCCGATGGCGGTCAGCGCGCTGGGCCGCGACGTGCAACGCCTCACCGAATGGGCGGAGACAACCGAGTCCGGTGACCGCGACGACCTCAAACCCGGTGTACCGGACCGGTCCTGGGCACAGGTCAGCGTTTCGGCGCGGGAATGCATCGGCGTGGCCCGGTGCCCGTTCGGCACCGAATGCTTCTCGGAACGGGCCCGGGGGCGCGCCGGCGGGGCCGATGTCGTCGTCACCAATCACGCACTGCTGGCCATCGACGCGGTGTCCGACTCGGCCGTACTGCCCGAACACCAGTTGCTGGTCGTCGACGAGGCGCACGAGCTGGCCGATCGCGTGACCTCGGTGGCGACCGCGGAACTGACGTCGGCGACGCTGGGAGTGGCCACCCGACGCATCGCCCGCCTGGTGGCTCCCGAGCTGGTCCAGCGCCTGGAAGCGGCTTCGACGACTTTCGCGTCAGCGATCCACGAAGCCCGGCCCGGCCGTATCGACCACCTCGACGACGAGTTGGCGACCTACCTGACCGCGCTGCGCGACGCCGCTGCCGCGGCCCGCTCGGCGATCGAAGGCACCAGCGATGCAAGGGCGGCCGCGGCGCGCGCGGAGGCCGCGGCAGCGTTGCTCGAGATCTCCGACACCGCCGCTCGAGTCCTCGTCTCGTTCGGCCCGGCCCTGGTCGACCGCACCGACATTGTCTGGCTCGACCACGAGGACAACCGCGGTGCACCGCGCGCAGTGCTGCGGGTGGCTCCCCTGTCGGTGGCCGGGTTGCTGGCCAGCCACGTGTTCACCCGGTCGACGACGGTGTTGACGTCGGCGACGCTGACGGTCGGCGGGACATTCGATGCGATGGCCGCGGCCTGGGGACTGAGCGGCGAGTCGTCCTGGCGCGGCCTTGACGTCGGATCGCCGTTCCAGCATGCGAAATCCGGCATCCTCTATATCGCCGCGCATCTCCCGCCGCCAGGCCGGGACGGCACCGGATCGGCTGAGCAGCTGGCCGAGATCGCCGATCTGATCACCGCCGCCGGTGGCCGCACGCTGGGGTTGTTCTCCTCGATGCGCGCGGCCCGGGCCACCGCCGAGGTGATGCGCGACCGGTTGTCCACCCCGGTGCTGTGCCAGGGTGACGACAGCACCTCAGCGTTGGTGGAGCAGTTCAGCGCCGATCCGGCCACGTCGCTGTTCGGCACGTTGTCGTTGTGGCAGGGCGTCGATGTGCCGGGGCCGTCGCTGTCGTTGGTGCTGATCGACCGCATCCCGTTTCCGCGGCCGGACGATCCGCTGCTGAGCGCACGTCAGCGCGCGGTCGCCGCCCGCGGCGGCAACGGCTTCATGGCCGTCGCGGCCAGCCATGCGGCGCTGCTGCTGGCGCAGGGGTCGGGCCGGCTGCTGCGCCGGGTCAGCGACCGCGGCGTGGTGGCGGTGCTGGACTCGCGCATGGCCACCGCACGCTACGGCGAGTACCTGCGTGCCTCGCTGCCGCCGTTCTGGCAGACCACCAACGCCGGGCAGGTCCGCGCGGCGCTCACCCGCCTGGCGCGAGCAGACGCAAAAGCACCCTAAAACGCCGTTTTTCCGGGGCCTTTGCGTCTGCTCGCCGACAGCTACGCGAGCGTGACCAGCCCTAGTTCGCTGCTATCGGCCAGCATCGGATGCCGCGGCAGCACCCGCACGGTGTAGCCCAGCGCACCGGCCATCGGCAGCGGCGTCGTGGTGGAGAACACCTGGTTGCCCCCGTCGGCGCTGCCGGCGTAGGTCATTCCCAGCACGATCGGATCCTGCAGCACGTCGCCGGCATCGACCCGGCCCAGCAGCGCCTGCACCGCTACCTCGTCGGGCGACAGTCCGGCCAGTTGCACAGTCGCGGTCAGCGTCAGCTTCGACCCGAGCAGCGGGCTGTCGGGCAATCCGGTGCTGTCCACGTCGGTGATGTGGATTTTCGGCCAAGCCGCTTCGGCGCGGCGCCGGTACGCGGCGAGCTCGCGCGCCGCGTCGAACTCGTGGCCGCCGTCGGGAGCGGCGACCGTGCGGCGCAGCGACTGGGCCGCCGGGGTGTAGTACTGCTCGACGTAGTCGGTGACCATCCGCGATGCCAGCACCTTGGGTCCGAGGGTCTGCAACGTGTGCCGCACCATCTCGATCCAGCGCGGCGGCGTGCCGTGCTCGTCACGTTCGTAGAATTTCGGTGCCACCGCCTGCTCGAGCAGGTTGTACAGCGCGGTCGCCTCCAGGTCGTCGCGCCGGTGTTCATCGGCCACGCCGTCGGCAGACGGTATCTCCCAACCGTTTTCGCCGTCGTACCACTCGTCCCACCAACCGTCGCGGATGGACAGATTCAGGCCGCCGTTGAGGGCGCTTTTCATGCCGGAGGTGCCACAGGCCTCCAGCGGCCGCAGCGGATTGTTCAGCCAGACATCGCAGCCCCAATAGAGCAGCCGGGCCATCGACATGTCGTAGTTCGGCAGGAAAGCGATGCGGTGGCGCACCTCCGGTCGATCGGCGAACCGCACCACCTGCTGGATCAGCGCCTTGCCGCCGTCGTCCGCCGGGTGCGACTTGCCGGCGACGATCAGCTGGATCGGCCGGTGCTCGTCAAGCAGCAGCCGCTCCAGCCGAGCCGGATCGCGCAGCATCAGGGTCAACCGCTTGTAGGTCGGAACCCGTCGGGCGAAGCCCATGGTAAGCACATCCGGATCGAATGCGGTTGCGATCCAACTCAATTCGGCTTCTGATGCGCCGCGCTCCAGCCACGACCTGCGCAGCCGAGCCCGGACGTCCTCGACCAGCAGCGCCCGCAGTTCGCATCGGATCCACCACAGGTGCCCCGGGTCGACCTGCTGTAGCCGCAACCAGACGGCCGGTCCGCTGAACGAATCCGATCCGGCCAGCTCGCGGCCCAGCTGTAACCACTGCGGCGCCGCCCAGGTGCGGGCGTGCACCCCGTTGGTGATCGACCCGATCGGCACCTCACCGGCGTCGAATCCGGGCCACAGTTCGTTGAACATGGCGCGACTGACCTGACCGTGCAGCAGCGATACGCCGTTGGCGCGCTGCGCCAGCCGCAGGCCCATATGCGCCATGTTGAACTTGGTCGGGTCGTCCTCGGCGCCCAGCGCCAGGACCCGGGCGGTGGGCACCCCGGGCAGCAGTTTCGGGACGCCGTCGCCCTGGTCGTCGAAGTAGCGCCGCACCAGGTCCACCGGGAACCGGTCGATGCCCGCCGGGACCGGGGTGTGGGTGGTGAACACCGTGCTCGACCGCACCACCGTCAGCGCGGTGTCGTAGTCCAGGCCCGATTCGGTGACCAGCTCGCGGATACGCTCGACCCCGAGGAAGCCGGCGTGACCCTCGTTCATGTGGAAGACCTCCGGGGCCGGCAGCCCCTCGACGGCGGTGAAGGCGCGAATCGCGCGGACCCCGCCGATCCCGGCCAGGAGCTCCTGGACCATGCGGTGTTCCTGGTCGCCGCCGTACAGCCGGTCTGTCACGCCGCGCAACTCGTGCTCGTTCTCCGGGACGTCGGAGTCCAGCAGCAACAGCGGCACCCGGCCGACCTGCGCGACCCAGACCCGCGCCCGCAGCTGTGCGGAATCCGGTAAGGCCAGCTCGACCAGCACCGGACTGCCGGCGGCGTCGGTGAGCAACCGCAACGGCAGTCCCTGCGGGTCCAGCGACGGGTAGGTCTCCTGCTGCCAACCGTCCGCGGTCAACGACTGGCGGAAGTACCCGGAGCGGTAGTACAACCCGACCGCGATCAGCGGCAGCCCCAGATCGGATGCGGATTTCAGGTGGTCGCCGGCCAGAATTCCGAGACCGCCGGAGTAATTGGGCAGCACTTCGGCGACACCGAACTCCATCGAGAAATACGCGATCCCAGTGGGCAGGGCTGCCTCGTCTCCCTGTTGCTGATACCACAGCGGCCTGGTCAGATAGTCGTTCAAGTCGGCGGCGAGTGCGTCCAGTCGACGCAGGAAATCCTCATCGAGCGCCAATTCGTCTAGACGCGCGGGCTTGACGGCGCCGAGCACCGCCACCGGATCGTTGCCGCACCTGGACCACAGCTCAGCGTCGATGGACGCGAACAGATCCTGGGTGGATTTCTCCCACGACCAGCGCAGGTTCGTCGACAGCTGGTCCAGCGCGGCGAGTCGGTCGGGAAGGTGAGCACGGACGGTAAAGCGGCGGAGGGCTTTCACGCATTTCAACCTTACTGAGGTTTTGCCAGGCTGCAGCCTTCCGCCGGGAACGCCTCGACAGTCGGCTTCGACACCTTCGGTGTAGTCCGACACTAGGGTGGGTATGGGCGCAAAGAGGCCAACAGACCGACCCAGAACGACACCCCGATGACCGACCGACGCGCCGACCGGGGTGAACAGCTCAGGAATATTCCGGCCACGATGCGGCCCAGGGCCGGGCCGCCACGCAGCCGGGCAGCCGGACCCTCCAGCGACAATGCAGCGCAGCAGGGGCCGCACATCGGATGGGAGTGATTGGTGCCCGGTCGTGTCGAGATCGACGACGTCCAGCCCGTGGTCTCGTGTGGTACGTACCCCGCCAAAGCGGTGGTCGGCGAGGTGATCCCGGTCAGTGCCGCGGTGTGGCGAGAGGGCCATGACGCGGTGGCAGCCACGCTGGTGGTGCGCTATCTGGGGACGCGCTACCCGCAAGTGACCGAAGGGCGCGGGGTCAAGTCCGCCCCGGATAGCGAGGGGTCCGAGCGCGATAGCCCGCTGCGCCTGCCGATGGCGCTCGGCCTGGAACCATATGTCTTCCACGGCCAGTTTGCGCCCGACCGGGTTGGCTTGTGGGCGTTCCGGGTCGAGGGCTGGGGTGATCCGATCCACACCTGGCGGCACGGGTTGACGGCGAAACTCGATGCAGGCCAAGGCGAGAGCGAACTGTCCAACGACTTACTGGTCGGCGCCGCGCTGTTCGACCGCGCGGCCGCGGGGGTGCCCCGCCAGCAACGGGAACCGCTGTTGGCCGCGGCGGCGGCGCTGCGGACGCCAGGTGACCCGATCACCCGCACCGCGTTGGCGCTCGCTCCTGAGATCGAAGACCTGCTCGACGCGTTCCCGTTGCGGGAGTTGGTCACTCGCGGAGAGCAGTTCGGCGTCTGGGTGGACCGGCCGCTGGCCCGTTTCGGTTCGTGGTACGAGATGTTCCCGCGCTCGACCGGCGGCTGGGACGCTGAGGGCAACCCGGTGCACGGCACCTTCGCCACCGCGGCGGCCGCGCTGCCCCGGATCGCCGCGATGGGTTTCGACATCGTCTACCTGCCGCCGATCCACCCGATCGGCAAGGTGCACCGCAAGGGCCGCAACAACAATCCCACCGCCGCGCCCGGAGACGTCGGGTCGCCGTGGGCGATCGGCAGCGACGAAGGCGGCCACGACGCAGTGCATCCAGAGCTCGGGACCATCGACGATTTCGATGACTTCGTCGCCGCCGCCCGCGACCTGGGCCTGGAAGTTGCTCTGGACCTGGCGCTGCAGTGCGCGCCGGACCATCCGTGGGCCCGCGACCACCGCAACTGGTTCACCGAGCTGCCCGACGGCACCATCGCATACGCGGAGAACCCGCCCAAGAAGTACCAGGACATCTATCCGATCAACTTCGACAATGACCCGGCCGGCCTCTACGACGAGGTGCTGCGCGTGGTGCGGTACTGGATCGACCACGGCGTCAAGTTCTTTCGGGTCGACAACCCGCACACCAAGCCGCCGAACTTCTGGGCCTGGTTGATCGGCCAGGTCAAGTCGGTCGACCCCGACGTGTTGTTCCTGTCCGAGGCGTTCACTCCGCCGGCTCGCCAGTACGGCCTGGCCAAGCTGGGCTTCACCCAGTCCTACAGCTATTTCACCTGGCGCACGGCCAAGTGGGAACTCACCGAGTTCGGCAACGACATCGCCAGACTCGCCGACTTCCGCACCCCCAACCTGTTCGTCAACACGCCGGACATCCTGCATGCGATCCTGCAACACAACGGGCCGGGCATGTTCGCCATCCGTGCGGTGCTGGCCGCGACGATGAGCCCGGCGTGGGGGGTGTACTCGGGATACGAGCTGTTCGAGCACCGCGCGGTGCGCGAAGGCAGCGAGGAGTACCTGGATTCGGAGAAATACGAATTGCGTCCGCGCGACTTCGCGGCTGCGCTGGCCGAAGGGAATTCGCTGGAGCCGTTCATCACCCGGCTCAACGAGATCCGCCGCCTGCATCCTGCGCTGCAGCAGCTGCGCACCATCCATTTCCACCACTTGGACAACGACGCCCTGCTGGCCTTCAGCAAGTTCGACGCGGCTACCGGTGACTGCGTGCTGGTGGTGGTGACGCTCAACGCGTTCGGACCCGAGGAGTCGACGCTGTGGTTGGACATGGAGGCGTTGGGTATGGAGCCCTACGAACGGTTCTGGGTGCGCGACGAGATCACCGGTGAGGAATATCAATGGGGGCAAGCCAATTACGTCCGCCTCGATCCGGGCCGGACAGTGGCGCACATCGTGAACATGCCGGTCATACCCGACGAGGCCCGACGCACCCTGCTGCGCAGGAGGTGACAGGAAATGAATCGAACTGATCTCGCCACGGCACACCTGGCGCCCGACCCCGCCGAGTTGGACCGGTTGACGGCAGGCGTGCATCACAATCCGCACAGTGTCCTGGGCGCCCACGAATACGGCGATCACACGGTGGTCCGGACCTTCCGCCCGCACGCGACCAGCGTGGTCGCGTTGGTCGGCGACCAGCGATTCCCGTTGCAGCACATCGGTTCCGGATTGTTCGCGGTCGTGCTGCCCTTCGTCGACCTGGTCGACTACCGGTTGGAAGTGACCTACGGAGATCCTCGAGGCGCCGCCCCACATGTTGTTGCCGACGCCTACCGGTTCCTGCCCACCCTCGGCGAAGTGGACCTGCACCTGTTCGCCGAGGGCCGCCACGAACGGCTCTGGGAAGTGCTCGGCGCTCATCCCCGATCTTTCACCACGCCCGACGGGGTGGTCGACGGGGTGTCCTTCGCAGTGTGGGCGCCGAATGCCAACGGAGTCAGTCTGATTGGTGAGTTCAACGGATGGACGGGCAACGACGCCCCGATGCGCACGCTGGGCTCCTCGGGCGTATGGGAATTGTTCTGGCCGGACTTTCCCGTCGACGGCCTCTACAAGTTCCGCGTGCACGGCGCCGACGGAGTGGTGTCCGACCGCGCCGACCCGTTCGCCTTCGGCACCGAGGTGCCGCCGCAGACCGCGTCGCGAGTGACGGTGAGCCAGTACACCTGGACCGACGACGAGTGGATCGCCCGCCGCGCGCAACGCAACCCGGTGTTCGAGCCGATGAGCACCCTGGAAGTGCATCTGGGCTCGTGGCGGCCCGGCCTGACCTATCGGCAGCTCGCCCATGAGCTGACCGAATACGTTGTCGAACAGGGTTTCACCCACGTGGAGCTGTTGCCCGTGGCCGAGCATCCGTTCGGCGGGTCGTGGGGGTACCAGGTCACCTCGTACTATGCGCCGTCCTCCCGGTTCGGCACACCCGACGAGTTCCGAGCGGTGGTGGACGCCCTGCACCGAGCGGGTATCGGCGTCATCGTGGACTGGGTGCCGGCCCACTTCCCCAAGGACTCGTGGGCGCTGGGCCGGTTCGACGGAACGCCACTCTACGAGCACTCCGACCCCAAGCGCGGCGAGCAACTGGATTGGGGCACCTACGTTTTCGACTTCGGCCGACCAGAGGTACGAAACTTCCTGGTGGCCAACGCGTTGTACTGGCTCGACCAGTTCCACATCGACGGGCTGCGGGTGGATGCGGTGGCTTCGATGCTCTACCTGGATTATTCGCGTCCGGCCGACGGTTGGACGCCGAACATCTACGGCGGGCGGGAGAATCTGGAGGCGGTGCAGTTCCTGCAGGAGATGAACGCCACCGCACACAAGGCCGCGCCGGGCATCGTCACCATTGCCGAGGAGTCGACGTCGTGGCCGGGTGTCACCCGCCCGACGAACCTTGGTGGCCTTGGCTTTTCGATGAAGTGGAATATGGGCTGGATGCACGACACGCTCGACTACCTCAGCCGTGATCCCATCTATCGCAACTATCACCACCACGAGATGACGTTCTCGCTGTTGTATGCCTTCAGCGAGAACTACGTGCTGCCACTGAGTCACGACGAGGTGGTGCACGGCAAGGGCACGCTGTGGGGCCGGATGCCGGGCGACAACCACGCCAAAGCGGCCGGGTTGCGCAGCCTGCTCGCCTACCAGTGGGCCCACCCGGGCAAGCAACTGCTGTTCATGGGTCAGGAGTTCGGGCAACGTGCCGAGTGGTCCGAGGAACGCGGCCTGGACTGGTGGCAGCTCGACGAGCAGGGATTCTCCAACGGGACACTGCGATTGGTGCGCGACCTGAACGGCATCTACACCAGCCACCCGGCGCTGTGGAGTCAGGACACCACCCCGGAGGGCTACTCCTGGATCGATGCCAATGACTCGGCCAACAACGTGTTGAGTTTCCTGCGTTACGGCAGCGACGGTTCGGTGCTGGCGTGTGTGTTCAACTTCGCCGGTGCCGAGCACGCCAACTACCGGATGGGCCTGCCCGCCGCCGGCCGCTGGCGCGAGGTGCTCAACACCGATGCGACGGTCTACAACGGCTCGGGGATCGGCAATCTCGGTGGCGTGGATGCCACCGAGGACCCCTGGCACGGACGCCCCGCGTCGGCGGTGATGGTGCTGCCGCCGATGTCGGCGTTGTGGCTGGAACCCGAGTAACCGGCGCAGGTCTCAGTACAGCGCGTTGGCGAGGTTGCGCCGCCCGGCCACGACCTCGGGGTCGGCCGGGTCGAACAGCTCGAACAACTCGATCAGCCGCGTGCGCACCTTACCGCGCTCGTCTCCGGAGGTACGCCGCACCAGGGCGGTCAGTCGCTGGAACGCCCCGGCGACGTCCTGGTTCAGGATCTGCACGTCGGCCGCGGCGAACGCGGCGTCGATGTCCTCGGGCACGGCGTCGGCAACCAGGACGGCGTCCGGTCGCTGCGCGGTGGCGCGGGTGAGGAAGTCGATCTGGCGGATGGCGCCCTTGGCTTCGACGCTGCCCGGGTTGGCGTCCAGGATCGCCTGGTAGGACGCTTTGGCCGCGGCGAAATCGCCGGCTTCCAATTCCGCCCGGGCCTGGGCCAGCGCCGGGTCGACCTGCGCCGGCTCTCCCACAGTTCCCGGCCCCCGCAACTTACCCGCGGTCGCGTCCAGCAGCTTGTCGATCCAGCTGCGCAACTGATCCGCCGGCTGCGGACCCTGGAAACTCGAAATCGGTTGCGCCGCGGCCAGAGCCACCACCGTCGGGACCGCTTGCACCCCGAACACCCGGGCCATCCCGGGCGCGGCGTCGACGTTGGCCGCAGCCAGCGCCCACTTGCCGTTGTCCGCGGCGGCCAGACCCGCCAGCGTCTCGAGCAACTCGACGCAGACCTCGCTGCGCGGTGACCACAGCAGCACCACGACGGGGACTTCGTCGGACCGGTTGATCACCTCGTCTTCAAAGTTGGCCTCGGTGACCTGAATGACCGCTACGTCACCGGGGTCGCTTCGGTCGCCGGACTGCGGAGCGGCGGAGGGGGTCGCCGCCTTCTGTTGCGCGCGTTGCTTGAGACCGGACAGGTCGACCGCACCGGCCAACGCTGGCCCGATCGAGGGCCGTGGACGTGTCACGCCGTCAAGTCTGTCACGCCGCTTCGCACCACCGACGGCGCCCTCCGGGGCTTTCGGGAGCTCATATGACAAATCTCACAGAAACTGTAAAGGTGTCGGATCGGTGGTCCGCCAGCAAACTCGTCGGCGCGCTAGCCGGCCCGCAGGATCAGCGCGTCGCCCTGGCCGCCGGCACCACACAGTGCTGCCACCCCGTAGCCCGATCCGCGGCGGGCCAGCTCCAGCGCCACGTGCAGCGTGATGCGTGCCCCGGACATCCCGATCGGGTGTCCGACGGCGATCGCACCGCCGTTGACGTTGACCTTCTCCGGGTCGATCCCCAGCTCCTGTGTGGAGGCCAGGGCCACCGCGGCGAAGGCCTCGTTGATTTCCACGACGTCGAGATCCTCGACCGAGATACCCTCGCGGTCCAGCGCCTTCTTGATGGCGTTGGCGGGCTGGGACTGCAGGGTCGAGTCCGGTCCGGCGACCACGCCGTGCGCACCGATCTCGACCAGCCAGGACAACCCGAGTTCCTGGGCTTTTGCCTTGTTCATCACCACGACCGCGGCCGCGCCGTCGGAGATCTGCGACGCGGATCCCGCGGTGATCGTGCCGTCCTTGCGGAACGCCGGTTTGAGGCCGGCGAGCGAGTCGGCGGTGGTGTTCGCGCGGATGCCCTCATCCTCGGCGAACTGCAGCGGATCACCCTTGCGCTGCGGGATTTCCACCGGTACGACCTCCTCGGCGAACACACCGTCCTTCCAGGCCGCGGCCGCTTTCTGGTGGGACTGCGCCGCGTATTCGTCCTGCTGCTGACGGGTGAACTTGTCGACGTCGTTGCGCTGCTCGGTCAGCGCACCCATCGGCTGATCGGTGAACACGTCGTGCAGCCCGTCGTAGGCCATGTGGTCGCGCACCGTGACGTCGCCGTACTTGTAGCCCGATCGGCTGTCCATCAGCAGGTGCGGCGCCCTGGTCATGGACTCCTGACCACCGGCGACCACGACATCGAACTCACCGGCACGAATGAGCTGGTCGGCCAGGGCGATCGCGTCGATCCCGGACAAACACATCTTGTTGATCGTCAGCGACGGCACGTCCCAGCCGATACCGGCGGCCACCGCAGCCTGCCGCGCGGGCATCTGCCCGGCCCCGGCGGTCAAGACCTGGCCCATGATCACGTACTGGACCGCGGAAGCCGGCACGTTCGCCTTCTCCAGGGCACCTTTGATCGCGATGGCACCCAGATCGCTGCCGCTGAAATCCTTCAGCGACCCCATCAACTTGCCGATAGGTGTCCGCGCTCCAGCAACGATCACCGACGTCGTCATGAATCCTCCTCAGCGCACACCGAAGGGCTGGCCGCGCCAACCCGGAAGTGTGGTTTTGTCTCTATGAGGTTACCTTTAGGAGATGACGACCGATCAAGTTGACGCCCGTCAGAGTCTGGCTACCTCACTGGTTACCGGCCTCGATCACGTCGGCATCGCAGTCGCCGACCTCGACGCCGCCATCGAGTGGTACAACGACCACCTGGGCATGATCCTGGTGCACGAGGAAATCAACGACGACCAGGGCATTCGTGAGGCGATGCTGGCCGTGCCCGGCACCAGCGCACAGATCCAGCTGATGGCCCCGCTCGACGAGACCTCGGTGATCGCGAAGTTCATCGACAAGCGCGGCCCCGGCATCCAGCAGCTGGCCTGCCGGATCAGGGACCTCGACGCGATGTGCGAGCAGCTGCGGGCCCAGGGCGTGCGCCTGGTCTACGACGCGCCCCGGCGCGGCACCGCAAACTCCCGGATCAACTTCATCCACCCCAAGGACGCCGGTGGGGTGTTGATCGAGTTGGTGGAGCCGGCCGAGCGCTAGGACCACTTGCGGGTCGGCCCGCGGTTGGCCCGATTGGTCCAGCACGGCGTGTGCCAATGCCTCCGGTCTTCCACCGCAGCTGGTGAGTCAGCTGGCCACACCACCACATGTGCTGTGCCGGAACGTATTTCGTGATCACATCCGGGACAGCGATAGGTCTTGACGGCCCGCGCCGCGGCGATCGGGCGCACCTCGTACTCGTAGCCGTCCGGCCCGGTCTCCAGCCGGCGCGGCGCCAGCGACGGCGCCCTAAGTGGCGGTTTGCGGCGCCGCGTCATCAGAACAGCCGATACTCGTCGCTGTCCATACCCCGCATCTTGTCGTAATCCAATGTCAGACAACGGATCCCACGATCAATGGCCAGGGTGCGGGCCTGCGGCTTGATCTGCTGGGCGGCGAACACCCCCTGCACGGGAGCCAGCACGCTGTCGCGGTTCAGCAGTTCCAGATAACGGGTGAGCTGCTCCACACCGTCGATCTCGCCGCGGCGCTTGATCTCCACCGCGACCGAGCCGCCCTTCTCGTCCCGGCACAGCAGGTCCACCGGGCCGATCGCGGTCATGTACTCGCGACGCACCAACGTATAGCCCTCGCCGAGTAGCTGGACGTGCTCAGCGAGCAGCGCCTGCAGGTGAGCTTCGACGCCGTCCTTGACCAGTCCCGGATCGATGCCCAGCTCGTGGCTGGAGTCGTGTTCGATCGCCTCGACGGTAATGCGCAACTGCTCACCGGACTTGTTCGTCACCACCCACACCGGCCCCGGCTCCTCGCTCAGCCAGCACGGCGGGCTCATCCAGTTGAGCGGCTTGTAGGCACGATCGTCGGCGTGCACGCTGACCGAGCCGTCGGCCTTGAACAACAGCAGCCGTCGCGCGGACGGCAGGTGTGCGGTGAGCCGGCCGATGTAGTCCACGGTGCACTGGGCGATGACGAGACGCACCCGACCACCTTAGAGCCTGCCCGCGAAACCCGAGCGAGCCTGCAACGTCTCGACAAACTAGGCTGGCGCCACGATGCCGTCCAAGCCGACCTTTGCCCAGCGGTTGGGCCGCTTGCTGGAGAAGCTGACCCGGCAGAGCGGACGACCGGATACCCCCGCGTACGGCTCCTGGCTGCTCGGACGTGTCGCAGAAGACCCGCACCGCCGACGGGTCCGCATCCAGGTGATCATGACCGTCCTCATTCTGGGGGCGAATCTGATCGGCATCGCCGTCGCCGTGTTGCTGGTGACCGTCGCCGTGCCGGTGCCGAGCATTTTCGACGACGCACCGATCTGGCTCACGTTCATCGTCAACCCGAGCTACATCGTCGTCGCACTGGCGGTAGGCACTTACGGGATCACCCGCGGCACCGTGGAGTCGTTGCGCTGGGCGATCGAGGACCGCGCACCCACCGAGAAGGATGAACGCAACACCTTCATGGCCCCGTGGCGTGTCGCGGTCGGCCATCTGATCTTGTGGGGCATCGGCACCGCACTGCTGACCATCCTCTACGGGATCGCCAACACCATGTTCGTCCCGAGATTCCTGGTGGCGGTTGGCTTTTGCGGGCTGTTGGTGACCACCAGCAGCTATCTGCTCACCGAGTTCGCCCTGCGGCCGGTTGCCGCAAAAGCACTCGAGGCCGGACCCCCGCCCCGGCGACTGTCCTCGGGCATCATGGGACGCACCATCCTGGTGTGGCTGCTCGGTTCGGGTGTGCCCGTCGTCGGCATCGGCCTGATGGCGGTCTTCGAGATGGTGCTGCGCAACCTGACTCAGACCCAGTTCGCGGTCGGAGTGCTGATCATCTCGACGGTCACGCTGATCTTCGGTTTCACGTTGATGTGGATCCTGGCGTGGCTGACGGCCACCCCGGTGCGGGTGGTGCGATCAGCGCTCAGGCGCGTCGAGCAGGGCGACCTGCGCGGCGACCTGGTTGTGTTCGACGGCACCGAGCTCGGTGAGCTGCAGCGGGGATTCAACACGATGGTCGACGGGCTGCGCGAGCGCGAGCGGGTGCGCGATCTGTTCGGTCGCCACGTCGGGCGTGAAGTGGCGTTGGCCGCCGAACGCGAAAAACCCAAGCTCGGCGGCGAGGAACGCCACGTCGCCGTCGTCTTCATCGACATCGTCGGCTCGACGCAGTTGGTGAGCAAACGCCCGCCCGCTGAGGTCGTGCAGATGCTGAACGGGTTCTTCACGATCGTCGTCGAGGAGGTCGACGCACACTGCGGCCTGGTCAACAAATTCGAGGGCGACGCCTCGCTGGCGATCTTCGGAGCCCCGAATCATCTCGATTCCCCCGAGGACTCGGCGCTGGCCGCGGCCCGGTCGATCGCCGACCGGCTGGCCAAGGAAATGCCCGAATGCAAAGCGGGTATCGGCGTGGCGGCCGGGCAGGTGGTCGCCGGCAATGTCGGCGCCAAGGAGCGCTTCGAGTACACGGTGATCGGCGAGCCGGTCAACGAGGCCGCACGGCTGTGCGAGTTGGCGAAATCCAAACCGGGACGGTTGCTGGCGTCGGCGCAGACGGTGGAAGACGCCAGCGAGGAAGAGCAGGCGCGGTGGACGCTGGGCAGACACGTCAAACTGCGTGGCCACGATCACCGCACCCGGCTGGCCTCGCCCGCTGAGCCGGCTGAACCCGCAAAGCAGGCTGAACAAAAGAAGTAGTGCTGCCGCTGTACGGCGCAGGCAGTTGCGGCGCCGACGGTTGCGGTAGTGGGCGCAAGCGCCAGGTATACGCCCTTGCAGTGTTTGCTGACGCGAGTAGCCTGTGCCCATGGACAGCGCCGGCTGGATAATCTGCGGGGTGCTGGCATCCCTCGTTCTGCTGGGCGCGAGGGCCGCGATCAGCGCCCTGCGAGATCCACGCAGCGACGACTGGGACGCCGGGCGCCGCTCCCGGCGCAACGACGGCGACGGAGGTTGCGGCGGTGGCGGCGACGGTTGCAGCGGCGACAGCGGTTGCGGGGGCGGGTGCGGCGGCGGGGACTGATCCGCTGCACCCTGATGTCGTTTTTCCGCCAGTCATGTCGGCCCGACGGTGTAACTGTTGAAGGGTGCACGACGATTTCGAACGCTGCTATCGGGCGGTCCAGGCCAAGGACGCCCGGTTCGACGGCTGGTTCGTCATCGCGGTGCTGACCACCCGGATCTACTGCCGGCCCAGCTGCCCGGTGCCGCCGCCACTGGCCCGCAACGTGCGGTTCCTCCCGACGGCGGCGGCCGCCCAGCGCGAAGGCTTCCGAGCCTGTAAGCGGTGTCGTCCGGACGCTTCCCCGGGTTCGCCGGAGTGGAACGTGCGCGGCGACGTCGTGGCGCGGGCGATGCGACTCATCGCCGACGGCACGGTGGACCGCGAAGGCGTCACCGGACTGGCCATCCGCCTCGGTTACACCACCCGGCAGCTGGAGCGGTTGCTGCAGGCTGAGGTGGGCGCCGGCCCGCTCGCCCTGGCCCGCGCCCAACGGATGCAGGCCGCCCGGGTGCTGATCGAGACCACGAACCTGCCCTTCGGCGACGTCGCGTTTGCCGCCGGATTTTCCAGCATCCGGCAGTTCAACGACACGGTGCGACTGACGTGCGACAGCACGCCGACGGCGCTGCGCGCCCGGGCGGCGGGGCGTCGTCCAGCGCTCCCCACCGCCGGAACGCTCACATTGCGCCTTCCGGCCCGCACCCCGTTCGCCTACGAGGGCGTGTTCGGCCACCTGGCGGCCACCGCGGTGCCGGGGTGCGAGGAGGTCCGCGCCGGCTCGCTGCGTCGGACGTTGCGACTCGCCCACGGCAACGGTGTGGTGACCTTGACACCTGCCCCCGACCACGTCCGCTGCCTGCTGGTGCTGGATGACTTTCGCGACCTGGCCAGCGCCACTGCCAGGTGCCGACGGCTGCTGGACCTCGACGCCGATCCCGAAGCGGTGGTCGAAGCGCTGAGCAGCGACCCGGAGTTGGCCGCAGCGGTTGCCAAGGCGCCGGGACAACGCATCCCGCGCACGGTCGACGAGTCCGAACTGGCAATTCGGACGGTGCTCGGGCAGCAGGTATCGACCAAAGCCGCCCGCACCCACGCCGCACGGTTGGTGGCGGCCTACGGCGACCCGGTGCAGGATCCCGCCGGCGGGTTGACCCACACCTTCCCGTCCGTCGAGCAACTCGCCGACATCGACCCAGTCCATCTGGCCGTGCCGCAAACGCGGCGCCGGACGGTGACCGGACTGATCGACGCGTTGGCCGCGGGCCGTGTCATCCTCGACCCCGGCTGCGACTGGGCCCGCGCGCGACGACGACTGCTCGATCTGCCCGGTATCGGTCCGTGGACTGCGGAGGTGATCGCCATGCGCGGCCTGGGTGATCCCGACGCCTTTCCGGCCAGCGACCTCGGCTTGCGGACGGCAGCCAGAACACTGGGACTGCCCGAGCAGGAGCGGGCCCTGGTGGCCCACAGCGCACGCTGGCGGCCGTGGCGCTCCTATGCCACCCAGCATCTGTGGACCACGCTCGAACATCCGGTCAATGTGTGGCCGCTTCAGGACTCGCCGCCCCGGAATTCGTCGTCCCAGAATTCGTCAAAGGAAATCGCATGATCGTCTATCGCACTATCGAGAGCCCGATCGGCCCGCTGACGCTGGCCGGCCGGGACGGGGTGCTGACCAATCTGCGCATGGTGGACCAGACGTATGAGCCCAGTCGCGCCGATTGGCATCTGGACGACAGCGCGTTCGATGACGCGGTCAAACAGTTGGATGCCTATTTCACCGGCGACCTCAGCGATTTCGATGTCGAGATGGAATTGTGCGGCACCGAATTCCAGCGCCGGGTCTGGACGGCATTGACCACGATTCCCTACGGCGAAACCCGGTCCTATGGGGAAATCGCTCGGCAGATCGGCGCTCCCGGCGCCGCGCGTGCGGTCGGGCTGGCCAACGGCCACAATCCGATCGCCGTCATCGTGCCGTGCCATCGGGTCATCGGAGCCGGCGGGAAGTTGACCGGGTACGGCGGTGGACTCGACCGCAAGCAGACGCTGCTCGAATTGGAGCGCCGGCGGGTGCCGGCCGAGCCGACACTGTTCGACTGAGCCGCCCCGGGAACCGGGCGGCCGAAAGTCTCAACCGCACGGCGAACTCAACGGCCATTCCGCGCGCTGGCGATACGCTCCCAGATATCCATGGTGAACCATTTCCGGAAATACAAAAACACCCCCAAATGAATGGGGGTGTTTTTGTGTATGTTCGGCGGTGTCCTACTTTTCCACCCGAAAAGGGCAGTATCATCGGCGCTGACAGGCTTAGCTTCCGGGTTCGGGATGGGACCGGGCGTTTCCCTGTCGCTGTGGCCGCCGTAACTCTATTTAATTCGCACGTGCAAGTTGTGTTGATGGGGGGTGTGGTGTCCACGGCAATCAAGCCGGGGAACAGATAGTGGTTGCGATTGGTTGTGTTGGTAAGTTTTCGGCCGGTTAGTGCCAGTTCCCTGCACTCATTACTGAGCTTCCAGGTCTGGCCTATCAATCCAGTGGTCTGCTGGGGGCCTTATCCCTCCTAGAGGGTGAGAAACCTGATCTTGGAGAAGGTTTCCCGCTTAGATGCTTTCAGCGGTTATCCTGTCCGAACGTAGCTATCCAGCAGTGCTCCTGGTGGAACAACTGGTGCACTAGAGGTTCGTCCGTCCCGGTCCTCTCGTACTAGGGACAGGTTTCCTCAAGTTTCTGACGCGCGCGGCGGATAGAGACCGAACTGTCTCACGACGTTCTAAACCCAGCTCGCGTGCCGCTTTAATGGGCGAACAGCCCAACCCTTGGGACCTGCTCCAGCCCCAGGATGCGACGAGCCGACATCGAGGTGCCAAACCATCCCGTCGATATGGACTCTTGGGGAAGATCAGCCTGTTATCCCCGGGGTACCTTTTATCCGTTGAGCGACACCCCTTCCACTCAGAGGTGCCGGATCACTAATCCCGACTTTCGTCCCTGCTTGACTTGTAAGTCTCGCAGTCAAGCTCCCTTGTGCATTTACACTCAACACCTGATTGCCGTCCAGGTTGAGGGAACCTTTGGGCGCCTCCGTTACATTTTAGGAGGCAACCGCCCCAGTTAAACTACCCACCAGGCACTGTCCGTGAACCGGATATACGGTTCGACGTTAGGTGTCCAATACGATCAGAGTGGTATTTCAACAACGACTCCGCCCTAACTAGCGTTAGAGTTTCACAGTCTCCCACCTATCCTACACAAACCGTACCGAACAACAATACCAAGCTATAGTGAAGGTCCCGGGGTCTTTTCGTCCTGCCGCGCGTAACGAGCATCTTTACTCGTAGTGCAATTTCGCCGAGTCTATGGTTGAGACAGTTGAGAAGTCGTTACGCCATTCGTGCAGGTCGGAACTTACCCGACAAGGAATTTCGCTACCTTAGGATGGTTATAGTTACCACCGCCGTTTACTGGGGCTTAAATTCTCCGCTTCACCCTTACGAGTTAACGGGTCCTCTTAACCTTCCAGCACCGGGCAGGCGTCAGTCCGTATACATCGTCTTGCGACTTCGCACGGACCTGTGTTTTTAGTAAACAGTCGCTTCTCACTGGTTTCTGCGACCGGTTTCCGCTCCCACCGCAAGGGTGTTCACGGCATGCCGGTCCCCCTTCTCCCGAAGTTACGGGGGTATTTTGCCGAGTTCCTTAACCATAGTTATCTCGTACGCCTTGGTATTCTCTACCTGACCACCTGTGTTGGTTTGGGGTACGGGCCGTGTGTGAACTCGCTAGAGGCTTTTCTTGGCAGCAGAGGATCACCGAATTCGCCTCAATCGGCTATGCGTCACCTCTCAGGATTAATGAGCGACGGATTTGCCTATCGCTCTCCCTACGGGCTTGCCCCAGTATTACCACTGACTGGTACGGCTACCTTCCTGCGTCACCCCTTCGCTTGACTACTACCAACCGGGGTCCCACGCAGCCGGTCACCGTCGCACCCCGAAGGGATTGATCAGCGACCATTTGGGTGGTTAGCACAATTGATTCATCACGGGCGCGCACACACGGGTACGGGAATATCAACCCGTTGTCCATCGACTACGCCTGTCGGCCTCGCCTTAGGTCCCGACTCACCCTGGGCGGACTGGCCTGGCCCAGGAACCCTTGGTCTTTCGGCGGGCAAGGTTCTCACTTGCCTATTCGCTACTCATGCCTGCATTCTCACTCCCCCACCCTCCACCACCCGTTACCAGATGGCTTCGCTGAATGAGGGACGCTCCCCTACCCACACCTACAAAAGTAGATGTGCCGCGGCTTCGGCGGTGTGCTTGAGCCCCGCTACATTATCGGCGCACAATCACTTGACCAGTGAGCTATTACGCACTCTTTCAAGGGTGGCTGCTTCTAAGCCAACCTCCTGGTTGTCTCTGCGACTGCACATCCTTTTCCACTTAGCACACGCTTTGGGGCCTTAGCCGGCGATCTGGGCTGTTTCCCTTTCGACGTACGGAGCTTATCCCCCGCCGTCTCACTGCCACGCTTGACACCACGGCATTCGGAGTTTGGCTGACGTCAGTAACCTAGTAGGGCCCATCGGCCATCCAGTAGCTCTACCTCCGTGGTGAACCACGCAACGCTGCACCTAAATGCATTTCGGGGAGAACCAGCTATCACGGAGTTTGATTGGCCTTTCACCCCTACCCACAGCTCATCCCCTCAGTCTTCAACCTAAGTGGGTTCGGGCCTCCACGCGGTCTTACCCGCGCTTCACCCTGGCCATGGGTAGATCACTCCGCTTCGGGTCCAGAACATGCCACTACACCCCTTACGGGGATGCGCCCTATTCAGACTCGCTTTCGCTGCGGCTACCCCACACGGGTTAACCTTGCGACATGTCCCTGACTCGCAGGCTCATTCTTCAAAAGGCACGCCATCACCCCACAAGGAGGCTCTGACGGATTGTAGGCGCACGGTTTCAGGTACTCTTTCACTCCCCTCCCGGGGTACTTTTCACCATTCCCTCACGGTACTAATCCGCTATCGGTCATCGAGAAGTATTTAGGCTTACCGGGTGGTCCCGGCAGATTCACAGCAAATTCCACGGGCTCGCTGCTACTCGGGAGATTGATCAAGGCAGGTGCCAAGTTTTCGCGTACCGGGCTCTCACCGTCTATGGCAGACCATCCCAGGCCACTTCCGCTAACTACGACACTTTCTGACTGCCTCCTGGTCAGGTAGAACCAAGAAGATCATTCCCACAACCCCGCACACACAACCCCTACCCGGTATCACATGCATACGGTTTAGCCATTTTCCGCGTTCGCTCGCCACTACTAGCGGAATCACAATTGTTTTCTTTTCCTACGGGTACTGAGATGTTTCACTTCCCCGCGTTCCCCCCCGTACCCTATATATTCAGGTACGGGTAACACGACATCACTCGTGCTGGGTTTCCCCATTCGGAAATCCTCGGATCAAAGCTCGGTTGACAGCTCCCCGAGGCATATCGCAGCCTCCCACGTCCTTCATCGGCTCTCGATGCCAAGGCATCCACCATGCGCCCTTAGACACTTACAAACACTACAAAACCAAGAATAAAATTGCACAAAAGAACACGCCACCGTGAACGGCGACGTCTTCGTTTGATGCTCGCAACCACTATCCAATTCTCAAACACCACACCCCACCACCAAGATGGTGGGACAACAGCCGGGTGATACCCCGAGTGTTGCCTCAGGACCCAATAGTGTGTCTGGCTTGCTTGTTGTTGTGCACCCGAGTCCCGTCCACTACAGACGAGAACCCCTCACGGCTCGCACCCCACCAATTGGAGTGCTTTTCGTGGTGCTCCTTAGAAAGGAGGTGATCCAGCCGCACCTTCCGGTACGGCTACCTTGTTACGACTTCGTCCCAATCGCCGATCCCACCTTCGACAGCTCCCTCCCAAAGGGTTAGGCCACTGGCTTCGGGTGTTACCGACTTTCATGACGTGACGGGCGGTGTGTACAAGGCCCGGGAACGTATTCACCGCAGCGTTGCTGATCTGCGATTACTAGCGACTCCGACTTCACGGGGTCGAGTTGCAGACCCCGATCCGAACTGAGACCGGCTTTAAAAGGATTCGCTTAACCTCGCGGCATCGCAGCCCTTTGTACCGGCCATTGTAGCATGTGTGAAGCCCTGGACATAAGGGGCATGATGACTTGACGTCATCCCCACCTTCCTCCGAGTTGACCCCGGCAGTCTCTCACGAGTCCCCGGCATTACCCGCTGGCAACATGAGACAAGGGTTGCGCTCGTTGCGGGACTTAACCCAACATCTCACGACACGAGCTGACGACAGCCATGCACCACCTGCACACAGGCCACAAGGGAACCGACATCTCTGCCGGCGTCCTGTGCATGTCAAACCCAGGTAAGGTTCTTCGCGTTGCATCGAATTAATCCACATGCTCCGCCGCTTGTGCGGGCCCCCGTCAATTCCTTTGAGTTTTAGCCTTGCGGCCGTACTCCCCAGGCGGGGTACTTAATGCGTTAGCTACGGCACGGATCCCAAGGAAGGAAACCCACACCTAGTACCCACCGTTTACGGCGTGGACTACCAGGGTATCTAATCCTGTTCGCTCCCCACGCTTTCGCTCCTCAGCGTCAGTTACTGCCCAGAGACCCGCCTTCGCCACCGGTGTTCCTCCTGATATCTGCGCATTCCACCGCTACACCAGGAATTCCAGTCTCCCCTGCAGTACTCAAGTCTGCCCGTATCGCTCGCACGCTCACAGTTAAGCCGTGAGATTTCACGAACAACGCGACAAACCACCTACGAGCTCTTTACGCCCAGTAATTCCGGACAACGCTCGCACCCTACGTATTACCGCGGCTGCTGGCACGTAGTTGGCCGGTGCTTCTTCTCCACCTACCGTCAATCCGGGAAAACCCGAACCTTCGTCGATGGTGAAAGAGGTTTACAACCCGAAGGCCGTCATCCCCCACGCGGCGTCGCTGCATCAGGCTTGCGCCCATTGTGCAATATTCCCCACTGCTGCCTCCCGTAGGAGTCTGGGCCGTATCTCAGTCCCAGTGTGGCCGGACACCCTCTCAGGCCGGCTACCCGTCGTCGCCTTGGTAGGCCGTCACCCCACCAACAAGCTGATAGGCCGCGGGCCCATCCCACACCGCAAAAGCTTTCCACCACAGGACATGCATCCCGTGGTCCTATCCGGTATTAGACCCAGTTTCCCAGGCTTATCCCGATGTGCAGGGCAGATCACCCACGTGTTACTCACCCGTTCGCCACTCGAGTACCCCGAAGGGCCTTTCCGTTCGACTTGCATGTGTTAAGCACGCCGCCAGCGTTCGTCCTGAGCCAGGATCAAACTCTCCAAACAAAAACTCCTCGGAAACCGAGGTGAATTCACAATCAGAGAAAATCTGACCT
The DNA here is from genome assembly GCF_055419285.1 of Mycobacterium sp. IDUB_28. Classification (NCBI taxonomy): domain Bacteria; kingdom Bacillati; phylum Actinomycetota; class Actinomycetes; order Mycobacteriales; family Mycobacteriaceae; genus Mycobacterium; species Mycobacterium sp. IDUB_28. The sequence continues at coordinate 207,556 of NZ_JBVAXK010000005.1, forward strand.
AACAAAAAGACACCATGAACTGGCATCTGAAAAAACGACTACACCCACACACGGGGGGTGCGGAATGTAGTCAAAAAACAACAACAAACAAAAACACCAAACACACTATTGAGTTCTCAAACAACACTTTTTACTGCATGTTCTGCCCGATTCGGGGCAACCCTGCCAGCTTAATACACATCCGGCTGGAGAGTCAAGCCCTGGTTTCGATCATCTTTTGGGAGGTGATCTCGCCGTTGGGCGTGAACGTTGGCTACTGTACCCGCTCGATCTCTGCTCCCAAAATCGCCAGGTTCTCGACGAATAACGGGTAGCCGCGATCGATGTGAAACACGTCGTGGACCTCGGTATCCCCGTCTGCCACAAGGCCGGCCAGCACCAGGCCCGCGCCGGCCCGGATGTCCGAGCACCACACCGGAGCACTGGACAGTTGGGGCAGCCCGCGCACCACGGCGTGGTGCCCGTCGGTGCGGGCGTCCGCCCCGAGTCGGATCATCTCTTCGACGAACCGGAACCGCGCCTCGAAGACGTTCTCCGTGATCATCGAGGTGCCGTCGGCGATCGAGGCCAGCGCGATCGCCATCGGCTGCAGGTCGGTCGGGAAGCCGGGAAAGGGCAACGTCGCGACGTTGACCGCCTTCGGCCTCTCGTACTGCGCGATACGGAAACTGCTGTCGGTCTGGGTGACCGTCGCGCCCGCATCATGCAACTTGTGCAGCACCAACTGCAGATGGGACGGATCTATTCCCGTCACCGTGATGTCGCCGCGGGTCATCGCGGCGGCGATCCCCCAGGTGGCCGCCACGATCCGGTCACCGATGACTCGGTGCTCGGTCGGATGCAGCCGGGGCACCCCGGTGATGGTCATGGTCGGCGAACCGGCGCCTTCGACTTGCGCGCCCATCTGGTTCAACATCGTGCACAGGTCCACCACGTCGGGTTCGCGTGCCGCGTTGTGGATGGTGGTGACGCCTTCGGCCACCACAGCGGCCATCAGGATGTTCTCGGTCGCCCCGACCGAGGGAAATTCGAGCTGAATCTCCGCGCCCCGCAGCGTATCTGCTTGTGCGACAACACATCCGTGCTCGATGTTGCACTGCGCGCCGAGTTGGCGCAGGCCCGCCTGGTGCATGTCCAGGGGGCGCGACCCGATCGCGTCTCCGCCCGGCAGCGCGACTCTGGCCTTTTTGCACCGGCCCACCAGCGGTCCCAGCACGCAGACCGAGGCCCGGAACTGACGGACCGCCGCGAAGTCCGCGTCGTACTTCGGTTCGTCCGGTGAGGTGATCCGCGCGACGTCGCCGTCGAGTTCGACGGTGGCACCCAGGCCCCGTAACACTTCGGCCATCAGCGGCACGTCCAGGATGTCCGGGCAGTTGGTGATGGTGCTGGTGCCTTCGGCCAGCAGGGCGGCGGCCATCAGCTTGAGCACGCTGTTCTTGGCGCCTCCGACGGCGACTTCACCCGACAACCGGTTGCCGCCGGTCACCACGAATCGCTCCGCCACCGGGTCAGTCTAGTGAAGGGGTATGCCCCTTGTCAGTCGGCCGACCCGGCCAGCCCGGTACGGTTTGGCCCATGGCAGTCCATCTGACCCGCATATATACCCGCACCGGCGACGACGGCACGACGGGATTGAGCGATTTCTCACGGGTCGCCAAGACCGATGCGCGGCTGGTCGCCTACGCCGACTGTGACGAAGCCAACGCCGCGATCGGTGTCGCGGTGGCGGTGGGTGCGCCCGACCAGCAGCTGGGCGATGTGCTGCGGCAGATCCAGAACGACCTGTTCGACGCCGGCGCCGACCTGTCGACTCCGGTGGTGGACAACCCGAAGTATCCGCCGCTGCGCATCACCCAGGCCTACATCGACCGGCTCGAAAGTTGGTGCGACAGCTACAACGAGGGCCTGCCGGCCCTGAATTCCTTTGTGCTGCCGGGCGGTTCACCGCTGTCGGCGTTACTGCACGTCGCCCGGACGGTCGCCCGGCGCGCCGAGCGGTCGGCGTGGGCAGCGGTGAATGCTCATCCCGACGATGTCAGCGTCCTACCGGCGAAGTACCTGAACCGGCTCTCGGATCTGCTGTTCATCCTGTCGCGGGTGGCCAACCCGGGCGGCGACGTCCTATGGCGTCCGGGCGGCGGCCAGGGTGGCGAACAGCAGTAACGGCGCCGGCCAGGGTCAGGCGTCGCGGCGACGCGCACGCGGCGACGGCCGGGACTCCAGCCACGACTGAAATGCCGTCAAAGCACCTCTGTCCAAGGCGATTTCGTAACCCAGCCGACGCTCCTGGGTAGTATCGCGCAGCTCCAGCACCACGATCTCGTCGGACATGATGTCGAATTCGTCGCCGCGTGGGGCTCGTCGGGCAACCACTTCCACACCGCGTCTGCTCAACCGACGGTCCGGCCACAGCCGCAAACTGGACAACCGGTAGAACGCGGCTTCGCCACCGCGGTAACGGATCACCCCGTGGCGCCAACCGTGCCCGCCCGCTGCCGGGATGTCCCGCATGATGGCCGCGGTGCCGCCCTGACGCAGTTTCCACAGCCGGAAACTCAAAGCCAGGACGGCCGTCCCCAGCAGGACGACGAGCACGACCATGCCGACCATGGGCGCGCTCATCGTGTGGGTCAGTCGATCGCGCCGATGGCGCGCAATCTGGCGCGCCCCCTGGCGGCCGTTTGGGGATCGTCTGATTCCGAATCCTGTCTGGCGGCGCTCTCGTCGATGTCTTTCTCGAACTCCGCCGATTCGGCCAGGACGCTGACGCCGTCCTCGGTCACGGTCAGGAAGCCACCGTCCACCGCAATCCGCAGGTCGTCTTCGCCTTCCCGTTCCACCCGGACCATGGCGTCGTCGACCAGTTGCGCCACCAACGGAATGTGGTGCGGCAGGATGCCGATCTCGCCGACGGTGGTGCGGGTGAACAGGAACGTCGCCTCGCCCGACCAGATCTCTCGGTCGACAGCGACGATCTGAACGTTCAGATCCGCCATGTCACACCACCTTTCGAGTTGGCCGTTGCACGATCACAGCTTGACGTCGAACTTCTCGGCCTTCTTGGCCAGGTCCTCGAGTCCGCCGATCAGGAAGAAGGCCTGCTCGGGCACGTGGTCGAAATCGCCCTTGGTCAGCTTGTCGAAGGCCTCGATGGTCTCCTTCACCGGCACCGTCGAACCCGGCTGTCCGGTGAACTGCTCGGCAGCCATCATGTTCTGCGAGAGGAACCGCTCGATACGCCGGGCCCGGTTGACCAGCTGCTTGTCTTCCTCGGAGAGCTCGTCGACACCGAGGATGGCGATGATGTCCTGAAGGTCCTTGTAACGCTGCAGGATTCGAATCACTTCTTGGGCCACGCGGTAGTGCTCGTCGCCCACCACGCTGGGGTCCAGGATGGTCGAGCTGGAGGCCAGCGGGTCCACCGCCGGGAAGATGCCCTTGGAGAAGACCGAACGCGACAACTCCGTGGTGGCGTCCAGGTGGGCGAAGGTGGTCGCCGGCGCCGGGTCGGTGTAGTCGTCGGCGGGCACGTACACCGCCTGCATGGACGTGATGGACTTGCCTCGGGTCGAGGTGATGCGCTCCTGCAGCTCGCCCATTTCGTCAGCCAGGGTGGGCTGGTATCCCACCGCGGACGGCATCCGACCGAGCAGCGTGGACACCTCCGAACCGGCCTGGGTGAACCGGAAGATGTTGTCGATGAACAGCAGCACGTCCTGACCGGCCTCGTCACGGAACCACTCGGCCATGGTGAGAGCGGACAGCGCCACCCGCATACGGGTGCCGGGCGGCTCGTCCATCTGACCGAACACCAGCGCGGTGTCCTTGAGGACGTCGGCTTCCTGGAGCTCGACCCACAGGTCGTTACCCTCGCGGGTCCGCTCCCCCACCCCGGCGAAAACCGAAGTGCCACCGAAGTTTCGGGCAATACGGTTGATCATCTCCTGGATCAGAACCGTCTTGCCCACGCCGGCACCGCCGAACAGTGCGATCTTGCCGCCGCGCACGTACGGGGTGAGCAGGTCGACCACTTTCAGGCCGGTCTCGAGCATCTCGGTGCGCGGTTCGAGGTCCTCGAAGGACGGTGGCTTGCGGTGAATCGACCAGTGGTCGAAGTCTTCTCCGTACCCCTCCTCGTCCAGGCAGACGCCGAGGGCGTTGAAGACGTGACCCTTGACTTCCTCACCGACCGGCACCGAGATCGACTTGCCGGTGTCGGTGACGTCGACGCCGCGCACCAGGCCGTCGGTGGGTTGCATCGAAATGGTGCGCACCAGGTTGTCCCCCAGGTGCTGGGCCACCTCGAGGGTGAGCGTCTTCTTCATCGCCTCGTACTCGATGTCGGCGTGCAGCGCGTTGAAGAGCTCCGGGACCGAACCGCGCGGGAATTCGACGTCGACCACAGGACCGGTGATCCGGACCACGCGTCCGTTGGTGTCGGAGCCGCCCGACTTGGTGTCGTTCTTTTCGTCTGTTGCGGTCATAACTTCTATCGCTTCCTCGTGGGGGCTTACTTGGCGGCGTCGGCGAGCGCGTTTGCGCCACCGACGATTTCGCTGATCTCTTGGGTGATCTGGGCCTGCCGCTCGCGGTTCGCCTGCAGCGTCAGGTCCTTGATCAGGTCGTCGGCATTGTCGGTGGCCGACTTCATCGCACGTTGTCGCGAAGCGAGCTCGGAGGCCGCCGATTCCAGCAGCGCCGCGTACACCCGAGTGGTCAGGTACCGCGGCAGCAGCGCGTCGAACAGCGTCGTGGCGTCGGGCTCGAAGGTGTACAGCGTGTGCGGTTCGTCGTCGTCATCTTCGACGTATTCCACCACCAACGGCGCAATCCGGTGTGCCGCAGCCTGTTGCGACATCATCGACTTGAATTCCGAATAGACGATGTGCAATTCGTCGACGCCTTGCACGTCACTGTCGATGTCGGAATCGTCGTCGTCACCGGCGCCTTTCATGAAGGCGTCCACCAGCGTGTCGCCGATCTCGGCGGCATTCTCGTACTGCGGCTGCTCGGAGAAGCCCGTCCAGGAAGCCTTGATGTCCCAGTTGCGGAACGAGTAGTAGTTCTGCGCTTTCCGGCCGACCGTGTACAGGATCGGCTCCTTACCTTCTTCCCGGAGCAGCGAGAACAGTTCCTCGGAGCGACGGAAGATGCTGGAGTTGTAGGCGCCGCACAGTCCGCGGTCCGACGACAACACCAACACGCCGGCCCGCTTCGGGTTCTCCCGCTCGACCAACAGCGGGTGGTCCAGCGCGGCTTCGGCGGACAGCGTGAGCAGCGTCGTGGTGATCTGGAACGCATAGGGCCGTGCGGCCTGCAGCCGGGTCTGCGCCTTGCCGATGCGCGACGTGGCGATCAGTTCCTGGGCCTTGGTGATCTTCTTGATCGACCCGGCCGAGCGGATCCGGCCACGTAGTTCACGAAGAGTGGCAGCCATGGCTAGCTACTTCTCGTTCTTCTTGGCGCTCTTCTTGGAGTCCTTCTTCTCATCCTTCGGCTTTTCCTTCCGGACCTTCACCGACTCCTTCTCGACGTCGTCCTCGTCCATGGCCTCGACGTGCTCGTCGGGCACCACCGACTCGCCGCTGCTGGCCGCGAAACCCTTCTTGAACTTGTTGATGATGCTGGTGAGCTTCTCTTCTTCGTCGTCCCCGAACTTCCCGCTCGAACGGATGGTCTCGAGGAACGACTCCTCCGAAGCCCGCATGTGGTCCAGCAACTCGGCCTCGAAACGCTTCACGTCCTCTACCGGCACGGAGTCGAGTTGACCGCCGGTGCCCAGGAAGATCGAAACCACCTGCTGCTCAACGGGCATCGGCTCGTACTGCGGTTGCTTGAGCAACTCCACCAGGCGCTCGCCACGGGCCAGCTGCTTCTTCGAGGTGTCGTCGAGGTCTGAGGCGAAGGCCGCGAAGGATTCCAGCTCGCGGTACTGCGACAGATCCAGACGCAACGACCCGGCCACCTCTTTCATGGCCTTGATCTGCGCCGCGCCACCGACGCGGGACACCGAGGATCCGACGTTGATGGCCGGGCGCACACCCTGGTTGAACAGGTCGGACTCCAGGAAGCACTGACCGTCGGTGATCGAGATGACGTTGGTGGGAATGTAGGCCGAGATGTCGTTGGCCTTGGTCTCGATGACCGGCAGCGCGGTCAGCGAACCCCCACCGAGATCGTCGGAGAGCTTCGCGCAGCGTTCGAGCAGCCGGGAGTGCAGGTAAAACACGTCACCCGGGAACGCCTCGCGGCCGGGCGGACGACGCAGCAGCAGCGAGATGGCACGGTAGGCGTCGGCGTGCTTGGTCAGGTCGTCGAACACGATCAGCACGTGTTTGCCGGCGTACATCCAGTGCTGCGCGATCGCCGAACCCGTGTACGGGGCAAGCCATTTGAAGCCGGCGGATTCGGAGGCCGGGGCCGCGACGATGGTGGTGTAATCCATCGCCCCACCCTCTTCGAGGGCCTTGTGCACCGCGGCGATGGTGGTGCCCTTCTGCCCGATCGCCACGTACACGCAGCGAACCTGCTGCTTGTCGTCGTCGGTCTCCCAGTTCTTGCGCTGGTTGAGAATCGTGTCGACGCACACCGCGGTCTTGCCGGTCTTGCGGTCGCCGATGATGAGCTGACGCTGTCCGCGACCGATGGGGGTCATCGCGTCGATGGCCTTGATGCCGGTCTGCAGCGGTTCCTTCACCCCCTGCCGCTGCACCACCGAAGGCGCCTGCAGCTCGAGGGCACGCCGATCGTCGGTCTCGATCTCGCCGCCGCCGTCGATGGGATGTCCGAGGGGGTTGACGACGCGACCCAGGAAAGCGTCGCCGACCGGAACCGACAGCACCTCACCGGTGCGCTTTACCTGCTGGCCCTCTTGGATCCGGTCGAAGTCACCCAGCACCACCGCACCGATCTCGTGCTCGTCGAGGTTCAGCGCGACGCCGAGGACGCCACCCTCGAACTCGAGGAGTTCCTGGGTCATCGTGGACGGCAATCCCTCGACGTGGGCGATACCGTCGCCGGCGTCGACCACGGTGCCGACTTCCTCCCGGGACGTGTCGGACGTAAAGGAACTTACGTACTCCTCGATTGCGCTCTGAATGTCATCAGCGGAGATTGTCAAGTCGGCCATAGCTTTTCGTCTTCCTCGTTCGGGTTCTGCTGGCTAGTTCGTGGTTTCGGTCAGGCTTGGCGGTCAGTCGGGGAGCTGAGCTTCGGCGGCTGCCAGACGAGACTTGAGCGTGCCGTCGATCACCTCGTCGCCGACGGTGATCAACAGTCCGCCGAGCAACCCGGAATCGGTCTGGACCTGTGCGGCCACCGGATGTCCGTAGATGCGGCCGAGTATCTCGACCAGGCGTTCGTGCTGGGCGTCGGTGAGCTCGGCCGCGGCACTGACTTTCGCAACCAATTCGCCGCGGCGCGCCACTGCCACCTCGGCCAGGAACAGCACCGCCTCGTCGGCCGGCTTGCCCCTCAGCAACTCGATGGTGTGCGAGAGCAGCGCGATGGTGACGGGGTTGACGCTGCCGCTGGCGCCGTCAAGCACCTTGCGCAGCAGGTCGACCCGGCCTTCGACCGGCGTGCGCTGATCACCGAGCGTGATGGCCAGCCGGGGTTGGGTGTCCAGGATCCGGGAGAACCGGAACAGCTGGTCTTCGACTTCGTCGATGTTGTCGTCGTTTTCGGCGACGGCCAGCAACGCCTGCCGGGATACATGCTGGATCGCGTCGACGAGATCGCCGTTGGCCGACCACCGTTCCGACACCGCGGTGCGCAGCAGTTCCAGCGTGGGATCGCCCACCTTGCCGTCGAACAGGCGCTCGACCAGCTTGACCCGCGGCGTCGAATCTTCCGATGGCACAGTCAGATACCGGGTGACGACGACTTCGCTGTCGAGCACCTTGGCGACCGAGACGAGCTCGTCGGCCAGCGTCGTCAGACCCTCCGTGTCGAGGTCCTCAGCCAGCGAGTCGAACTTCTCCACCGAGTTTTTCAGTGCCAACCGGCTCGCCGACCGCATCTTGGCCGCCACCGGGGACTCGACGTCGGCCGGCTCAGGAGCCATGTCGTCGAGTTCGTCGAGGAAGCGGTCGACGGTGGCCGACTGTTGTTCCTTGTCGGCGACGAACGTGCGCACCAGTTCCCCGGCCTGGCGCACCGATTCGTGGCCGAGTTCGAAACGGAGCTGCCGGATCAGCTGCGCCCGCAGCACCCCGATCTGACGCGTGCCCTGCGCTCTGACGCGCTCGGCGTCGGACTCGGCCTGCGCCTGCAACTGTTCGGCGATGCGCGCGGAGTCGGCCTTGGCCTCTTCGATGAGACGTTCGGACTCGTCCTTGGCGGATTCCACGGCCCTGCTGTGCGCCCGTTCGGACCGCTCGACCCGCTCGGCCGCCTCTTTGGCGTCCGCGAGTTGCTGACGCACCATCTCTTGTCGAGCGGTCATCATCCGGCGCACCGGGGGCACGACGTACCGCCAGACCAGCAGCACGATGACCGCGAATCCGACCAGCTGACCGATAAATGTCTCCATAGGGTGGCTACCTACTAGTCGCTTCCGAAGTCGTCGCGGTGGGGGTGACGTCGACGCCGAGGATCCGGCTGGCCAGCGTGGCCGACATAGCGCTGATGTTGGCGCGCAGGTCCAACTCCACGGCGTCACGTTCCCGCTTCAGTTGCTCGTTGGCCTTAGCGAGGGTGTCCGCCACGTCCCGGTCCGCCTCGGCCCGCGCCTCCTCGATGACCTTGCGGCCTTCGTTGCGCGCGTCGTCGCGGTAGGAGCCCGCTTTGACCCGGGCTTCCTTCAAGGCTTCCTCGTAGTCGGCCTCCGCAGCGGCGAACTGCTCCGACGACTTCTTGTTGTCGGACTGCGTCTTGGCGACCATGGCGTCGCGTTCCTTGAGCACCTTCAGGATCGGCGGCACGACCCAGGTGCTGATCACCCCCAGCACCACCAGGAAGATGGCCAGCACGAAGAAGAACGTGCCGTTGGGGATGAGGAAGTTCTTTTGGCCTTCTGCTACGAGGTCGACAGCCGAAGCAAGAAGGCGCCCATCGCCTTCAGGACCCATCACAGCGGATTACTGGGCACCCGGAGTGGCGAAGACGAACAGCGCCATGAACGCCAGGTTGATGAAGTAGGCCGCTTCGACCAGACCGACGGTGATGAAGAACGGCGTGAACAGCCGTCCCTGCGCCTCGGGCTGGCGGGCAACACCGGCGATCAGTGCGTTACCGGCGATACCGTCACCGATACCCGCGCCGATCGCGCCGCCGGCCATGATGAGTCCGCCGCCGATGAGAGCGCCTTGAAGAATTTCGGGAGCTGCTGGCATTTCTTATCCTCCTTGATAACTGGTAGCGGTCTACCAGGATTTTTCTAGTGGTGGTCTTCGTCGAGTTCCATCGACTGGCTGAAGTACAAGACGGTCAGCAGCGCGAAGATGAAGGCCTGGATCGCGCCGACGAACAAGTCGAATGATTTCCAGATCGCATTCGGCAGCCACAAGATGTAGGGCGGGAACATTGCGATCAGCCCGACCAGGATGCCGCCGGCGAAGATGTTGCCGAACAGACGCAGCGACAGCGAGATCGGCTTGGCCAGTTCTTCGACGATGTTGATCGGCGCCAGGATGGCGACGTGGCCCTTGACCACCTTCATCGGGTGTCCGATGATGCCGCGCCGCCAGATGCCGGCCGCGTGGTAGCAGACGAATACGAACAGGGCCAGCGCCAGTACGTAGTTGATGTCCGCCGCTGCCGAGGAGAGAAATTCGCTTGTCTTGCCGGTCTTTTCGTCCTTGTACTGCAACGGCAGGACTGACAGCCAGTTGGAAATCAGGATGAATACGAAGATGGTCACCGCGAGCGGCAGCACAAAGGGTGCGATGCGCATCCCGATGGCACTTTCGACCTGGTTGCGCATCTGAATGGTGACGGCTTCGAAGAACAGTTGCACGCCGCCCGGCACGTCCGACGAAGTGACCTTCGATTTCAGCCAGAAGGCCAGCGCGAGCACGATCACCGCGGCGATGGCGGTGGAATAGATCGTGTCAGTGTTGACCGTGAGACCGAACCAGGTGGCCTCGTGGTGTTCGCCGACCTCGATTTTGGCGGCAGCAAGGATCGACTCATTCATCGCCGGCTGCTCTCCCTTCCGTCCCCTCCGAACCGGTCAATACCCCGTTTTCCGGAATTTGCGACCCACCGGCCCGCAGTTTCTTCCAGACCGGGAGTGCTGTCGACAACACCAGTAACACCTGGAACAGCGCCAGGCCGAACACCACGCCCAGACCCTGCGGCCGGAACACGTACGCGATGATCAACGCCAGGATGGTGATCACCGCGACGCGCGAGGCGGAATTGAGTGCCATCGAGCTCTTCAAGGGGTGTTCGCGCGCGGTGATCGACTCCACCGAATGCCGGACCAGCAGAGCGTTGAGCAAACCCAACAGCAACCCGACACCGAATAACACCCCGATCATCGGGTGGCCGGCGTAACCGGCGACGGCCGTCACGACCGCGGTCAGCACCAGGCTGATGACGAACAGACGGACGGGTCGGAAAGCAACAGCGGGAAACACCAACGGCGCGTCCTGCGCTGGTGTCGTCACTGCAGCACCTCAATCCCAGATTGTTAGAGCGTGAACCACATCACCTACTGATCGGTGGCCCGCCGAGCGTATCGCAACGGTCATGCTGGAATTACCCAAGGGGTAGCTCCCTGTATCGGTCATCGGTCGGCCCACAGGAAAACGGCTCCGACGGGCCGGTGGTGCGGTAGCCCGCGAGGTTCATTTCGGGGCTCTACCAGGACCGTATCACAAGTCAGCGGTAACTACTACCAACTGTCGTAGTTCCCCGTCAGTCCTCGTCCCAGTAGTCGTCGCGCCGCCGCAGCAACGGAATCGCGGTCGCGATGCCGGCGAACACGATCGCGCCCAACATCACCGCAGCGGTGTGGCGCGGGTCGAAGAAGATCGTGCTGGCCGCGCCGAACGCCACGATCCCCACCCATAAGTAGATGAGCAGGACCACCCGCCGGTGCGAGTGACCGATCTGCAGGAGCCGATGATGCAGGTGCATCTTGTCCGGGGTGAAAGCGCTGCGACCCGCCCGGGTGCGACGGACGATCGCCAACAGCAGGTCGAGCATCGGCACGAACATGACGGCCACCACCAGCAGGAACGGCGACAGCAGAGCAAACACATCGCGGGCGCCGTAAGCGTTCTGCGAGATCGGGCCAGCAGCCGTGGTGGACGCCGCGGCGAGCATCAAGCCGATCAGCATCGATCCGGAATCGCCCATGAAGATCCGGGCCCGGTGGAAGTTGTGCGGCAGAAAGCCCAGACAGGCACCGGCCAGGACCACCGAGATCACCGCCGGTGGGTAATAGAGGACATCGCCGCCGTGGTCCCGCAGCAGTCCCACCGAGAACACGCAGATCGCCAGCGCGGTGATCAGACCCAGGCCGGCGGCCAACCCGTCCAGTCCGTCGACGAAGTTCATCGCGTTGACGATCGACACCGTCAGCGCCAGCGTGAGCAGGATGGACGACGCCTGGTCCAGCACGATCGTCCCGACCCCGCCGACCGGGATGTAGAGCACGCTCCAGGCCACCCCCATGGTGACCATGACGCTGGCCGCGGTGATCTGGCCGGCGAACTTGGTCAGCGCATCCAGGCCCCAACGGTCGTCGATCAACCCGATGCCCATGATCGCCGCACCGGCCACCAGCACGGCGGGCATGCCGGTGGAATAGACGAAGCCGCGGGTCAGCGCCGGCAGTTGGGAGGCCAGGAACACTGCGGCGACCACGCCGAGGAACATCGCCAGCCCGCCCATCCGGGGGGTCGGGGTCACGTGCACGTCGCGCTCCCGCGGGTAGGCCACCGCACCCAGCCGGGTGGCCAGCACACGCACCGGTCCGGTCGCGAAATACGTGATGATCGCCGCGGTGAGTCCCACGAGCGCGAGCTCGCGCAGCGGGACGCCGGCACTGCGCGGTGAAAGGGCGAACAAACCACCGGCAAGGCTGGCTACGTCGCTGGACACCACGAGACCGTACGTCACCAACCTGAGTGCCTCACGTGCGCTACGCGGTCAGGCTCGCCGCGTCCACCCCCAGCACCTCCGCGATGCGCTGGATGCTGATCGGTCCCTCGCGCAGGATGCGCGGGCTGTTGCCGCTCAGGTCGAGGATCGTGGAGGCGGCTTGGCGCGCGGCCGGCCCGCCGTCGAGGTAGACGTCGACCAGATCGCCGAGTTGGCGGCGCGCTTCCGCGGCGTCGACGGCGGCGGGCTGGCCCGAGATATTGGCGCTGGACACCGCCATCGGCCCGACCTCGCGCAGCAGCTCGATCGCGACGGGATGCAACGGCATCCGCAGCATCACCGTCCCGTACGCATCGCCGAGATCCCACTGCAGCGACGGCGCTTGGGTGACCACCAGACTCAGTGCCCCCGGCCAGAACGCGCGAACCAGGTCGCGCGCGCCGTCGGGCATCCCGTACACCAAACCCTCGATCGTGTGCCAGGAGCCGACCAGGACACCCACCGGCATATCGCGGCCCCGACCCTTGGCTGCGAGCAGCGCGTCCACCGCCTCGCGGTCGAAGGCATCTGCCCCGATGCCGTAGACGGTGTCGGTCGGCATCACCACGAGTCGGCCGGCTTTGAGCGCCCCGACCGCGGCTGTGAGTCCGCGGGCGCGCCGGTCGGGGTCGGCGCAATCGAAGACGTCAGTCATGCTGCCTCCTGCGGGCCGTCACGAACCGGGGCCGCCCGGCCAGGTCGTTGCGAGCCACGATGTCGTCGAAAAGGCCTGTGCGATGGACACATTCAACCGTCAGGGCCGACGTGGTGTCGTCATGCTCCATCGCGAACAGGCCACCGGGACGCAGCCACCGGCCGGCCAGTCCGGCGACAGCAGGGATCAGTGCCATACCGTCCGGGCCGCCGAACACTGCGTGCGGCGGATCGTGCTGGGTCACTTCCGGATCCAGCACAGCGGCGTCGGGAACATACGGCGGGTTGGCCACCATCAGGTCCACCCGCGCGTCGAGTTCGGTGAGCAGGCCGGGAGTGCCGACGTCGGCCAGCACCCATTGCACGTCCGCGGAGTTGCGGCGCGCATAGCTCAGGGCGATCTCGGAATCGTCGATGCCGACAACCCGGGCGTCCGGGCGGTGCCGGGCCAGAGCGACGGCCAGTGCCCCCGACCCGGTGCACCCGTCGACGATCAGCGGCTGGGCCGAAAGTGGTTGCGCCATAGCCCATTCCAACATCGCTTCGGTCTCCGGACGCGGGATGAACACACCCGGGCCGACGTGCAGCAGCACCGGTCCGAACGCGGCTGTCCCGAGCAGATGCTGCAACGGCACCCGGTGCGCACGCATCGCGACCACCTCGCGATAACGCCCTAAGAAGTCCGCGTCAGGGGCATCGAGCAAGGCCAACCGGCCGCGGTCGGTACCGGCCACGTGCGCGGCGAGTTGCTCGGCATCCCAACGCGCGGAATCGATTCCCGCTTCGGCCAACAGCGCCGCGGCGGAGTTGATCGCGTTGCGCAAAATCATGTCGCCTGTTGCAGCCGGGACTGTTTGTCGGCTTCGCTGAGCGCATCGAACAGTGCGTCGAGGTCGCCGTCGAGCACCTGGTCCAGATTGTGCGATTTGAAACCGATCCGGTGATCGGTGATCCGGTTCTCGGGGAAGTTGTAGGTGCGGATGCGTTCGCTGCGGTCCACCGTGCGGATCTGGCTGGCGCGGTCGGCTGAGGCGTCGGCGAGTGCCTGCTCCTCGGCCAGCACCTGCAGCCGTGCGGCCAGCACCTGCAGCGCGCGGGTCTTGTTCTGCAGCTGGGAACGCTCGTTCTGGCAGGTGACGACGATCCCGGTGGGCAGGTGAGTGATGCGCACCGCGGAGTCGGTGGTGTTGACTCCCTGCCCGCCCTTGCCTGAAGACCGGTAGACGTCGATGCGCAGGTCAGACTCGTCGATCTGCACTTCCCCGACTTCCTCGGGCTCGGGATAGACCAGCACGCCGGCCGCCGAAGTATGCACCCGCCCTTGCGATTCGGTCACCGGCACCCGCTGCACGCGGTGCACGCCGCCCTCGAACTTCAGCCGCGACCACACCCCGTCGGCGCTGTCGCCCTTGCTGGCGATGGCCAGCGTCGCGTCCTTGTAGCCGCCCAGATCCGAGGTGGTCTCCCCCAGCACCGTGACCGTCCAGCCATGCCGTTCGGCGTAGCGGATGTACATCCTGGCCAGGTCTGCGGCGAACAGCGCCGATTCCTCGCCGCCTTCACCGGATTTCACCTCGAGCACGATGTCGTCGGCGTCGTGCGGGTCGCGCGGCGCCAGCATGTCGGTGAGTTGGGTGTCCAGCTCGGCGACCCGGGCCTCCAGTTCGGGGACCTCGTCGGCGAACGACGCGTCGTCCGCGGCCAACTCGCGCGCGGTCTCGAGATCTTCGCGCGCCGACACCAACTTGCGGTGGGTCGCGACGATCGGGGCCAACCGGGCGAATCGGCGGCCCACTCTGCGCGCCTCGTCGGCTTTGCTGTGCAGTTCGGGGTCGGCGAGCGCCTGTTCGAGCTCCGCGTGCTCGGCGAGCAGGACGTCGATCGTCTGCACCGGCTGCGTCATCTCACCTCCCTGTCGCGGGCTTTACCCCAAACGCGAACCGACGCCCGGCCTGTGCCGATAGTGCACAGGTGACGGGCGTCGGTGATCCAGCTACTTGTCGCCGGTCTCGGTCTTGGTGCGCTTGCCGTACCGCTTCTCGAAGCGGGCCACGCGGCCACCGCTGTCGAGGATCTTCTGCTTGCCGGTGTAGAACGGGTGGCATTGCGAGCAGACCTCGGCGACGATGCGGCCGCCCGGCTTGGTGCTGCGGGTAGTGAAGGAATTCCCGCAACCACACACGACGGTGGTTTCTTCATAGGCGGGATGGATGTCAGTTTTCATGCTGTCCTCTTCGATCGTCGGCCGCGGCCATTATGCCAGGTCAACCACTATCACCCCAAAACAACCAGGTGCGCGTGGGCATTCCCGGTGCGCTAGTCGTTGTCCATGCCGCCCGGTGTCGTCTTGGACACCTGGACCAGGAATTCGTAGTTGGTCTTCGTCTTGCGCAGCTGCGACATCAGCAGGTCGATGGCCTGGTGGGAATCCAGACCGGACAGCACCCGGCGCAGTTTGTGCACGATCGCGAACTCGTCGGGTGACAACAGCAGCTCGTCCTTGCGGGTGCCCGACGGGTTCACGTCGACCGCGGGGAACACCCGACGCTCGGAGATCTTGCGGTCCAGCTTGAGCTCCGCGTTACCGGTGCCCTTGAATTCCTCGAAGATGACCGTGTCACCGGTCGAGCCGGTCTCCACCATCGCGGTGGCGATGATCGTCAGCGATCCGCCGCCCTCGATGTTGCGGGCGGCTCCCAGGAAGCGCTTCGGCGGGTACAACGCGGTGGAGTCGACACCACCGGACAGGATCCGGCCGGACGCGGGCGAGGCGTTGTTGTACGCGCGGCCCAGCCGGGTGATGGAGTCGAGCAGTACCACGACGTCTTTGCCCTGTTCGACGAGGCGCTTGGCCCGCTCGATCGCCAGCTCCGCGACCGCGGTGTGGTCGGTGGGCGGCCGGTCGAACGTCGAGGCGATGACCTCGCCCTTGACCGAGCGGGTCATGTCGGTGACCTCTTCGGGCCGCTCGTCGACCAGCACGACCATCAGGTGGCATTCCGGGTTGTTGCGGGTGATCGCGTTGGCGATGTCCTGCAGGATCGTCGTCTTACCGGCCTTGGGCGGTGACACGATCAGCGCGCGCTGGCCCTTGCCGATCGGCATGATCAGGTCGATCACGCGCGTGGTCAACCGATCCGGGGTCGTTTCCAGACGCAGTCGCTGGTTGGGGTACAACGGCGTCAGCTTGCTGAAGTCGGGTCGCTTCTTGGCGTCTTCGATCGAGCCGCCGTTGATGGTGTCCAGCCGCACCAGCGGGTTGAACTTCTGCCGCGGGTTCTTGTCGCCGCCTTCACCCTCGCGGGGCACCCGGACGGCACCGGTGACCGCGTCGCCGCGCCGCAGGCCGTTCTTGCGGACCATGTTCATCGAGACGTAGACGTCGTGCGGTCCGGCCAGGTAGCCGGAGGTGCGCACGAACGCGTAGTTGTCCAGCACGTCGAGGATGCCGGCTACCGGCTGGACGACGTCGTCTTCGCGCAGTTCGGTTTCGGTGCCACCGTCGCCAGTCCGCTCACCGCGGCGCCTGCGGTCGCGGAACCGGCGGCCCCGGCGACCCTGCCGGTCGCCGTCGTCGTCCTGCTGATTGGAGTTCTGGTTCGAGTTCTGGTTCGAGCCGCCGCGCTGCTGACCGCCGCCGCCCTGCTGGTCGCCGCCCTGGTCGTTGCCCGAGTCCGCGGAACGCTCATCGTTCTTGGCTGACTTCTGGTCACGCCGTTGGTTGGCGGTGTCGTCAGCACTGTCCTTGGTGTCGGCCGCACCGGATTCCCGGGAAGCACCGCGACGCTCCCGGCGCGGGGCGTCGTTCTTCTGGTTGTCCTGAGCAGCGCCGTCGGCGGGCGGTGCGTCCTGGGCGGGTGCGCTCTGCGCGGCGGCCTCCGGCGCCCGGTCGCTCTGTGCGTCCTGCTGCGGCGGTGCGTCGGCCTTATCGGCCGCTGCCGGCGCCGTGTTCTCTGCTGCTGCTGGAGCCTTCTCGCCGTCCGCCTGCGCCGTAGCCTTGCCCGACGCGCCGTTGGCCCGTCCGCGGCTTTCCTGGATCGCGGCGATCAGCTCGCTCTTGCGCATCCCCGAGGTGCCCTTGACTCCGGCCTGGTTGGCCAGGGCCCGCAATTCGGGCAGCACCATGGTGGCCAACGAACCCGCCGGCGCGTTACTTTTCGCGCTCGGGACGTCGGTCTTGACGTCGGAGCCGGCGGGAGAGTCTGTGGTCACGGCGTTCGACAGCTTCTCGCCGTCGGTGCTTTCGCCAGCCGTGATGAGGTCCGTATCAGTCACGGATTTCCTTTCTTGCCCCGCTGATCAGGTCAAACGGGGGTTCCTGCATGGACGAATATTCAGGCAAAATGCCGAGGGCGCCCAATCATCGACTCTGAAACGGTGATCGCCTGGGCGACGAAACTGCGAACCTCGTCTGCGAGAAGAATTGGTGTTGTCTTAGCGTCAAGGCAGTCTATGCAGATGCAGATGCTGCGATTGCTGGACGGCTCCGAGAATAACCCGCTTCCTGACGGGAAGCAAGAAACCTCGCCGCCACCCTGTGGATCATCCTGCGGCGGCAACCCCCGGCCGCCAGCGAACTCCCTCGCCCGGCGTCATCTTCTTGATGGCGAATCCGTTCGCATTCCCGTATTCCACTGCTTCACCTGGCAACTCCGGGTCCGTGCCGACCATGATCAGCGACGGCCCGGCTCCGGAAAGCGTTGTCGCAACATTAAGACGCCGCAGGAGCCGCAAATATTCCGCCGACGACGGCATCGCCGCAGCGCGTTGCGGTTGATGCAGAACATCTGCGGTGGCAGCCATCAGCAGATCGGGTCGTTCGGTGAGGGCGACCACCAGCAGCGCAGCGCGACTGATGTTGAACCGTGCATCCGCATGACTGACCTGCGCGGGTAGCAGCACGCGCGTTTCCGCCGTCAACGATCGCTCGTCGGGAATCGCGGCGAACAACTGGATGTCGGGATGCAGGTGCAGCGGGACTGCGGAGTAGACCGGCTGACCACCGTGGTGATCCACCCAGGAAACCACCGCGCCGCCCAGCACAGCGGCCGCAGCATTGTCCGGGTGACCCTCGAACTCTGAAGCCAGTTGAATCAGCTGGGCTTCGCTCAGCGGCACTGAATCCGTCTGCGCGACAAGACCATTCGCCGCGGCAAGGCCGCCCACCACGGCTGCCGCCGAGGAGCCCAGACCGCGGGAGTGCGGAATGTCGTTGCGGCAGCGCACCAACAGACCGGCGGCCCGCACATCCGCCGCCTGCAGACCGCGCTGGATCGCCCGCACCACCAGATGCTCGGGGCCCAGCGGCACTTGTCCGGCGCCTTCACCCTCGACTATGACGACCAAGCCGGAATCCGTTGTCTGTACTGCGACCTCGTCACACAGCTGCAGCGCCATTCCGAGGCTGTCGAAGCCCGGGCCGAGGTTGGCGCTGGACGCCGAGACCACGGCAGTGGCGGCCAGGCCGGCGGGCAGCGACTGAGTCACCGTGTCACGGCCGTCCGGTAGCGCCCCGCTGCGCTGGCGAACGCAACTTAACCGAGGCCTAGTTGTTCGACCACCAGCACCGGATCGACCGGCAGCGCAGCGACTTCCGGCATACCTTTGAGTGCGGTGTCGGGATCCTTGAGACCGTTACCGGTCACCGTGCACACCACCGTCGAGCCGCGCTGCACGAAGCCGTCCTCGACGGATTTGAGCAGACCAGCGATGCTGGCCGCCGACGCCGGTTCGACGAAGACCCCTTCCAGGCTGGCCACCAACCGGTATGCGGCCAGGATCTCGTCGTCGGTGGCCGCCAGGAACCGGCCGTTGGACTGCTGCTGGGCCTCGACGGCGGCCGTCCAGGAGGCGGGTGCGCCGATACGGATCGCGGTGGCGATGGTCTCCGGATTCTTCACCGGTTCGCCGTGCACCAGCGGCGCGGCGCCGGCGGCCTGGGTGCCCAGCATCCGGGGCAGCTTGTCGATCAGCCCGTCGCGGTGATATTCGCTGTAACCCTTCCAGTACGCGGTGATATTGCCGGCATTGCCGACGGGGAGCGCGTGCACGTCCGGGGCGAAGCCGAGGGCGTCGACGATTTCGAACGCCGCCGTCTTCTGGCCTTCGATGCGGACCGGGTTGACCGAATTGACCAGCGAGATCGTCGGGAAGTCGGCGGTCATCTTGCGGGCCAGTTCCAGGCAGTCGTCGAAGTTGCCGTCGATCTGGATGATCTTGGCGCCATGCATAACCGCCTGGGCCAGCTTGCCCATCGCGATCTTGCCCTGCGGAATCAACACCGCGCAGGTGATGCCGGCCCGGGCGGCGTACGCCGCGGCCGAGGCCGAGGTGTTTCCGGTCGATGCGCACAACACCGCCTGCTGCCCGCGGGCCAGAGCGTCGGTGACGGCCATCGTCATGCCCCGGTCCTTGAAGGAACCGGTGGGGTTGAGTCCCTCTACCTTCAGATGAATTGTGCAACCGGTCTTTTCGGACAGCCGCGGCGCGGGGATCAGCGGCGTGCCACCCTCGAACAGGGTGACCGGGGTCCAGTCGTCACCCACCGGCAGCCGGTCCCGATATGCCGCGATCAGACCCAGCCAGGGCTGGTGCACGGCTGTCTTCGGGGCACTCATAGATCGGTTCCTTCCAGTCGCAGCACGCTCGCCACACCCAACACCACGTCCAGGTCGGCAAGAGCGTCAACGGTTTCCGCCAGAGCGGCGTCGGTTGCCTGGTGTGTCACCACCACGATGCGGGCGCCGACCCGTTGGCCGCCTTCCCCGGTCACACCTTCCTGCCGGACCTCGGCGATGCTCACCTCGCGTTTCGCGAATTCCGCTGCCACCGCTGACAACACGCCCGGCTTGTCCGCGACGTTCATGCTCACGTAGTAGCGGGTCTCGATGAAACCCATCGGCGCGACCGGGAGTTGCGCATACTTGGACTCGCGCGGACCGCGACTGCCGAGCACCCGGTTACGCGCAGCCATCACCAGGTCACCGGTGACCGCCGACGCGGTCGGGGCACCGCCGGCGCCCTGCCCGTAGAACATCAGCCGACCGGCCGCCTTTGCCTCCACGACTACCGCGTTGAAGGCGCCGTTGACCGAAGCGAGCGGATGCGACAGCGGCACCAACGCCGGATACACCCGGGCCGAAACGCGTTGTTGGCCTTCGTCGGTGGTGATGCGCTCGCAGATGGACAGCAGTTTGATGGTACAGCCCAAGGATTTCGCGGACTCGAAGTCGGCCGGAGTGATCTTGGTGATGCCCTCGCGGTACACATCGTCGCCGGTCACCCGGGTGTGGAAAGCGATGGATGCCAGGATCGCGGCTTTGGCGGCGGCGTCGTAACCCTCGACGTCGGCGGTCGGGTCGGCCTCGGCGTAGCCGAGCGCACTGGCATCGGCCAGCGCCTGTTCGTAATCGGCTCCGGTGCTGCCCATCTCGGAAAGGATGTAGTTGGTGGTGCCGTTGACGATGCCGGCGACCCGCAACACGGTGTCCCCCGCCAATGACTGGGTGAGCGGGCGGATCACCGGGATTGCGCCGGCTACCGCGGCCTCGAAATAGAGGTCGACGACGGCGTTTTCGGCCGCCTTGGCCAACTCGCCGGTGTAGGTGGAGAGCAGGGCCTTATTAGCGGTGACCACGGACTTGCCGTGCTCGATTGCGGCCAGGATCGCCTTGCGGGCCGGTTCGACCGGTCCCATCACCTCGACCACGATGTCCACGTCGTCGCGCGAAACGAGTTCCTCGATGTCGTCGGTCAGCAGTTCGATCGGCACCCCGCGGTCCGCCGCCACCCGCCGTACCCCGACGCCGCGCAGCACCAACGGTGCGCCGATGCGACCCGCCAGATCCTCGGCGCTCTCCTCAATGATGCGCACGACCTCGCTGCCGACCACACCCAACCCGAGTACCGCTACGCCGACGGCCTTTTCGTCCTTGACGTTATCGGGCACGGTCACCTCACCTCCAGACTCAACAGATCGTCGACCGTTTCGCGGCGCAGGATCAACCGGGACTGTCCCTCGCGCACGGCTACCACGGCGGGACGGCCCACCATGTTGTAACGGCTCGACAGTGAATAGCAGTAGGCGCCGGTCGCGGCCACCGCGACCAGATCGCCGGGCCGGATGTCATCGGGCACCCAGGTATCACGCACGATGATATCGCCGCTCTCGCAATGCTTTCCGACGAGGCGGGCCTGCGCGGCGGGGGCGTCGGACAGGCGCGAAACCAACCGTACGTCGTACTGCGCGTCGTAGAGCGCGGTGCGGATGTTGTCGCTCATACCGCCGTCGACGCTGACGTAGCGCCGGTTCGCAGTCGAGCTGACATCGACATCCTTGACGGTGCCCACCTCATACAGCGTGATCGTGCCCGGCCCGGCGATGGCACGGCCGGGTTCGACCACCAGCCTGGGTGTGGGCAACCCGACGGCAGCCGACTCGTTGCCCACGATCACGCTCAGCTTGGCCGCCAGATCGGCGATCGGCGGTGGATCGTCGGACGGCTGGTACGAAATGCCAAGGCCGCCACCGAGGTCTATGGTGGACACCTGCGAGGTCTTGTCGACCCCGAATTCGGCGACGATTTCCCGCAGCAGGCCGATCACCCGGTGTGCGGCGATCTCGAAGCCCGCGACGTCGAAGATCTGCGACCCGATGTGGCTGTGCAAACCGACCATTCGCAGGTGGTCGGTGGCGAAGACCCGCCGGACCGCGGCCATCGCCGCACCACTGGCCACCGACAACCCGAACTTCTGGTCTTCGTGTGCGGTGGAGATGAATTCGTGGGTGTGCGCCTCCACACCGACGGTGAGGCGCACCAGCACGTCCTGCACGATGCCCGCCTCGCCGGCGATGGCGTCGAGTCGCTCGATCTCGGTCATCGAATCCAACACGATGTGGCCGACACCGGATTTCACCGCGGTAGTCAGTTCGGCCACCGATTTGTTGTTGCCGTGCAACGTGATTCGCTCGGGCGGGAAGTTAGCGTGCAGGGCTACGGCCAGTTCTCCGCCCGTGCACACGTCCAGACACAGGCCCTCTTCGCCGATCCAGCGGGCGATCTCGCTGCACAGGAACGCTTTGGCGGCGTAGTGCACGTTGGCTCCGCCGCCGAAGGCCGCGGCGGTCTCGCGGCAGCGCGATCGGAAATCGTCCTCGTCGACGACGAACAGCGGCGTGCCGTACTGCTGAGCCAGGTCGGTGACCGTCACCCCGGCTATCGCGGCCACCCCGCTCTCATCACGAGAGGTACTGCGCGGCCACACGTTCGGCGCCAACCGCAACAGCTCTTCGGCAGACTGCGGACGGGGCGGGCTGCCGGCTTGCCGGGCGTCCTCGGCGTGCCGGGGTCCGGCGGGATGAACGTTCACATTCTCTCCGGGGCGCTGACTCCGAGGATGGCCAATCCGTTGGCGATGACCTGGCGAGCGGCCTGGCACAGCGCGAGCCGGGCCGTGTTCAAGTCGGTTGGTTGTTCGTCACCCTGCGGCAGGATCCGGCAGGCGTCGTAGAAGCGGTGGTAGTCACCGGCGAGGTCTTCGAGGTAGCGGCACACACGGTGCGGTTCCCGCAGGGAGGCTGCAGTTTTCAGCACCCGCGGGAATTCGCCGATGGTGCGCAGCAGCGTGCCCTCTTTGTCGTGGCTGAGCAGCTCGAGATGCCCGGTGTCGGCGATCAGGCCGAGCTCGGCGGCATTCCGCGCCAGCGCCGAAAGCCGAGCGTGCGCGTATTGCACGTAATAGACCGGGTTTTCGTTGGACGCCGACGACCACAATGCCAGGTCGATGTCGATGGGAGTGTCCACCGACGAACGGATCAGACTGTAACGCGCGGCGTCGACCCCCAGGGCCTCGACCAGGTCGTCCAAGGTGATCACGGTGCCCGCCCGCTTGCTCATCTTCACCGGCTGGCCGTCGCGAACCAGGTTGACCATCTGCCCGATCAGCACCTCGACGGTGGCCGGGTCCTCACCGAACGCCGCGGCGGCGGCCTTGAGCCGGGCGATGTAACCGTGGTGGTCGGCACCGAGCATGTAGATGCACAGGTCGAAGCCACGCTCCCGCTTGTCCAGGTAATAGGCCAGGTCACCGGCCACGTAGGCGGGCTTGCCGTCACTCTTGATCACAACGCGGTCTTTATCGTCGCCAAAGGCACTGCTGCGCAACCACGTTGCGCCGTCCTTCTCGTAGATGCTGCCGGTGTCGCGCAGTTTCTCGACGGCCTCGTCGACGCGGCCGCTGGTGTGCATCGAGTCTTCATGCGTGTAGACGTCGAAGTCGGTGCCGAATTCGTGCAGCGACTCTTTGATGTGGGCGAACATCAGGTCCACCCCGATCTCGCGGAACGTCTCGCGCCGCTGCGCCTCGGGCAGGCTGAGGGCATCCGGTTGTTTCTGCAGCACCTGGGCGGCGATATCGACGATGTAGGTGCCCGCGTAGCCGTCCGCGGGAGTGGGCTGCCCGGTGGCGGCAGCCACCAGGGAGTCGGCGAAGCGGTCGATCTGTGCGCCGTGGTCGTTGAAGTAGTACTCGCGGACCACCTCGGCGCCCTGGGTGGCGAGCAACCGACCCAATGCATCACCGACGGCTGCCCAGCGGGTGCCACCGATGTGGATGGGGCCGGTGGGGTTGGCCGAGACGAACTCCAGGTTGATCTTCTGCCCGGTGAGCACGTCGGAGTGCCCGAACCCGGCCCCGGCGTCGGTCACGTCGTTGATGATCTTGGCCTGCGCAGAAGTCTCCAGGCGCATGTTGATGAAGCCGGGGCCGGCCACCTCGGCGGCGGCGATGCCGTCGGCCCGGACCAGCGCGTCCGCAAGCCATCCGGCCAGCTCACGCGGATTGGCGCCGACCTTCTTGCCCAGCTGCAGCGCCAGGTTGGAAGCGTAGTCGCCGTGCTCTGGGTTACGCGGTCGTTCCACGGTGACCGTCTGCGGCAACACCGACACGTCGAGATCATGCTCGGCCAGCACCGCGGTGGCGGTGATTCTGAGCAGCTCAGCGAGGTCGGCGGGGGTCACGAGCGTCCATCCTATTGGCTCGGGCGCGTTCGCCTCGAATCCATTACCGGTGGTCGGGCGGTCACCGGGATGCGCTAGTCTGGCGGGGCTTGTTTATGCCCTATGGCGCACATGGTGTTATGCGCCCCCGTAGCTCAGGGGATAGAGCGTCTGCCTCCGGAGCAGAAGGCCGCAGGTTCGAATCCTGCCGGGGGCACCCACGTTCTCGCAGGTCAGCACCAATTTTGCAAGTCTGTGAACAATCGCGTGCATCTTCCGTGCATTTTTGCTACCACAGGCCAGAGCGAGTCAGGCTACGACGCATTATCAGTATCTTGGCTGTCATCGGCTGGCACCGAGCCATCGACCGGCGAGAAATGTTTCAACAACATGACAGCAACAGTCAGGCGAAAGAAACTCAATAACTGGAACGATTCGCGGACATCCGCGCACCACGCATTGCGTTAACCGAGTTGATTGAATAGGCCGCGCACCTTCGCGTCCTCCGATTCAAAACGAGCCCTCATCGTCTCGACCAGGTCGCCCGACGATTCAATAGCGTCACCGGCTCGTATGCTCTCCAAGTCCTCAGCGCTTGGTTCGAAATTTTCACCATACTTCGACGCCACCGATTCTTCGAACGCTTCGAAGCTTCGGTCAAAGTAGCCGTCGTTAAAGTAAGTGCTGGCGGCAGACTGGGCATCTTCGACCCATGCCCGCGCCGTGTCTGCGTCCTCCGCGTTTTCAAGTATTGCTTCAAACTCAGCATCAAGCCACGACTCGAACGATTCCGCGACCGTTGATTCCTCAACGCTAGACCACACAACATCGCCAATCCAATCGCGGAACTCGAAAACGTCATTCCATTCTGTGTGGTCCGCAACAGCCTTGCTCCAAGCAAGATATAAGAGCTTACAACTCTCAACCTGCTCGCCCGCGGTAGGCTCACTCACGTAGCGCATCAACATTTCTGCAAGATGGGAAGCTGCAGTACCACCGATATCACCCGGCGCTTTTAGACAACCAGAAAGCAAAAGTGTCTTCTCCGCGATCCAGTCAGCCAATCCAAGTTTATGAACAGCGTCGATTCTTGATAGTGCATAAAGAATATCAGCCGATTGGTTCCTTACAGTCTCAGGGTCTGTTAGCCAAACGTTCCTGAGATGCTCTGGGACATGGGTGGCTCCGACAGCTTGAACCTTGGCGCGAAGCGAAGGGTATTTAGCCTCCGAGCCGCTCGATGTTGAATTAGCGTATTGAAGTAGCTGAGTGAGTTGCGCCGAATCAGTCGTGTGAAGCAAAACATCGAGGTAGTAATCCGGTTCTGAATCGAGAAATGACAGTACAAAATCACGACAACTCGGATTGTGAAACGAAACCACTGTATCGGAGTCGGGATTGTCCGCCACTATAGTTATCCAGCTGCCCTCAAGCTGATTCAACGCCCGTGTGTAGTCAAGCGGCCCAGCATCCCGTATCGCCGCGGCGCGAAGCCGATTCGCGGCAGCACCACGAGGCGGAAAGGCAGCAAGATGCATGAGCAGGAGTCGCGCAGGCTCTGTCAATGCTTCACGAAAACTGTTGCCCCACAAGTCAATTGGGTGGTCAAGAACATGCAAGATACGATTAACCAAGTCCTGTGCCGACTGGCCGGCTACCTGTTGCGCGATGGATAGTTCTATCAGTCGCGGAGTGAAATTCGGATGTTTAATTACTTTCCAATAGAGGGCTTTATCCACAAATTCTCGAATGATTTCGCGCTGCATGTCGCTGAAGTAAAGGTGGTTGTACAGTATCCTCGCTCTTTGAATTTGTGTATATTCAGTAACTTCGAGGACGCATTCGCGCGCATGCAAGTCGGCGCGTTTCACGGCTTCGTCGATTGCTTCCGCTTCGTTCAAAACATGTGTACGGGTAGTTACGACCAGGTTTTTCGTTCCCTGGCTCCTGCGCACACTGTTGATAAGCCGCCCGACCGTTGTGCCACTGTCATTGCTGAGGCGCTCGCGAATATCCGTTTGGCCGAAAACGTCGTCGAAGTAGAAAAACTGCTTGACATCATTATCCCATACACTCCAAGCTTCGTCGATTTTATGTGACGGCAGTTCTACGATTTGCCACTTAGACTCCCATCTCCAAAGTGATAGCATGTCGGCCAACATGCTTTTGCCGACGCCGGGAGCGCCGGTGATAACGCATACATTTGACTCAATCAGCATCTCGCGTGCCGCCGCGAAGCTCGATGAGGCCACGTACAGTCGTACCCGATCCTGAATTTCCTCCATTAACGCTTCGCTGCGCCGCCATATATTGCTTTCAATAATTTTCTTTAGAACCGACGCGGAAGCCATCCACAGCTTGAAGTGATTCTGCTCAATCGCAGGATATTGACCAAGTAGTTGATTAATATCTTTTTGAGCGAGCACTTCTTGGATATCAGTAATATGCGGGTCTAGCAGCTTTTGCAGATCTTGCTTTTGTCCAACTGTCAGGTCTTGCGTTGTGACGAATAGATACCTGCCAGGTTTCAATAGATCCATCTTTTTCTTTTCGGCTTTCGCCGCTTTCTTTAGATCGCTGAACGTAGACCCCCGGTAGTGCTTGCACTGAACGACGGTTGTCTGTCCGTCCTGATGAGCCCGCAGATCGACACCTCCGTCGGGACCGGTCGCAAACGCTTGCAGTTCTACGCCGAGGCGCTCCCGGAGAAGATCTCGAGCAAGAAGCTCGAAATCGGTCGGCGACAGAGTGTGAAAGTCGTACTCAGGCACTGATACCCCCACGCGCAATGACGGTTGAGGGACTGACATCGTCCCCACTAACTGGTACCAGACGGATCGGCCTTCGGATAGAAAGTGGGTTCGGCATCGCTGGGCAGAGGCAGTCGCATAGTGTCGTAGCGCGTGGGTATTCCCGACTTCCAGACAATGATGCGTCCCGTTCTCATTGCCGTTGAGGGTGACGAGCCGAAATCTCAAGCACAGGTCCGCGAATGTGTGGCTGAAGCCCTCGCGGTGTCCGACGAAGACAGATTGGTGATGCTTGCCAGCGGCAAACAGTCCAAGTTCGACAACAGGGTCGCGTGGGCGATTACACACATGTCGCAAGCGAAGTTGCTTGACCGTCCGCAGCGCGGGCGGTACGTGCTATCAAAGCGCGGCAGGTCCGTGTTGCAAGCGCATCCCGACCGAGTCGACATGGCGGTCCTGGCCAAGTTCCCCGAGTACGTCGACTTCAGGAACCGAAAGAAGGTCAAGCAGTCGGAAGTTGCGGTCGACATCGCCACCGACGAGGTATCGCCGAGCGAGGCCGTCAACGCGATTATTGAAGAGTCTTACGAGACGCTTGCCGCCGAGCTACTGGATCGTATTTTGGCGCAGCCGCCTCTGTTTCTGGAGAAGTTGTCACTAAAGCTCCTGCAGGCGATGGGCTACGGCGGACGAGAATCCCTGACGGAACACACAGGAAAACCTGGCGACAGCGGCTTAGACGGCATCGTTCGCCAGGACGCGCTCGGGCTCGACCTAGTCGGCGTACAGGCGAAGCGCTACGACAAGCTAAACACAGTAGGTAGACCTGAAATTCAGGCGTTCGTTGGCGCACTCCAAGGTGCGCAAACGAGCCGTGGAGTATTCGTGACAACGGGCAGGTTCTCGGCGGGCGCGATGCAGTTCGCGGAGAGCGTTGGCATGCGGTTACGTCTCATCGACGGCATGGAACTGTCCCGTCTTATGGTGCAATACAACGTGGGAGTTCAAATCCGTGAAACCTTCGACTTGAAACAGATTGACGAAGAGACTTTCGACGAGTAAGCGGGCAGCAGGCCCTTGTGCGACCGCCCTCCTGAAACCGGCGCTCTTCGAGAAGCGAACAATAGATGACGCTTGACGCGGCACTACGCCGCGTGACGGACAGCATGGAACCGCGATATTGAGTCATCCGACTCAGTTCCGCTGACGCCCGGTTGCTCAGCAGGGAGACCGCCGACCACCGCGGAGTTCGCGCTCAGTAAGAACGACGGCCAGGAGCGGGCCTGGCAGATGGCTCGTCGGTTTCGTCCACTTCGACGACCCAGCCCGACCGAATCCATTGCTGCGCGACCGCGTCGGGGACGCCGGCTACTTCACCTGGCCCGTAGACGGTACTTCCGTAGCAAACCTGAAATGGTTGCTGCACTTCAACAGTCATCGCGTTGCACCTTCCCTACGATGTTGGCAGGTTCGAAATGGACAACACCGCTGCGGGCCGCTCGACGCACAGCTCCAAGCGTTCCTCGCAAATCCACCGTTGCAAGTTCCTGACAAAGTCGTCGTTGCTTGTCCCGGTGCGCAGTGAGATGGCTTCGCGGACGACGACGAATCCGAACTTGTTGGTGTCGAGCAGCAGTCCCTTGCCTGCCGTGCATTGCGTCGTTGGCAGTATTTCGACTCCCCATAGCGAATTAGCTTCGTCGCGGGTTGGATCGGCCGTCGCTAGGAAGCGGCCTCGCGTATCCTTGGTGCGGCGCAGCGCAGACCACGTATTGGGATGCAGCACCAGTAGATTCGCCTCCGCAAGCGCCGCACCGGATCGCAGCACAGCAATCGACTTTTCGATACTGTCCAGCGCTGTCACGTTGGTGCCGGTGTCGGTGCTGGCGTCGTGAGTGAGAATTCCGCTGGTCGAAAAGAAACCGTGAAGGTGGCCGGTCGTTCCCGCACCGGAGAGCAGCTCGGCGTTCTCGACGTTGATAACTTGTCGAGTAATCTCCCCCAGCGAATACTCGCTGAAGTTCGACCAATCCTGCATCGTCTCCCACGACAGCGCGAAGTGAGCCGCGATCTTCTGCGGGGTCGCCGTCTGAGGTGCCGTATTGAACACCAGCTCCGGCTTTACCGCACCTTCGGAGACAATCGCCGGTGCGCCCGTCGTGCTCTGGTGAACGATGTACTCCAGGCTCGGCCCATCGATGGCTTGCGTTGGCAATTTGTCAAGCAAGCGATTCTCGTAGCTCGGACCGACGACCGTGGACAGCGGGTTCTCGGGCCTCTGCGGGCATTTCAGGCTGTCCTACGGGCCGCCTGAAGCCTGCGACTCGGCTTGCCGACGCCGCGGGTCGGCGGGCAACGGAACGGTGACCGCGCTCACTGACATTCCCCACTGACGCTCATCGAAATTCCCCACCCGTGTGGCTCCGCCGAGAAGGGCGGGCCTCCCTCGAAGCTGCTGGTGTCTGACGCCAGTTGCTCCATCGAAGGAGGCCCGCTTTCTCATGCTCACATGGGAGGACGATGTGGAAGTACATGCCCTACGCATGCGTGGTTGGACGATCTCGGCGATCGCCCGCCACACCGGCTTTGATCGCAAGACGGTCCGCAAGTATCTGGCCGGCGGCGGCACGCCCGGGGTGCGTGCCCGGCCCGGCCCTGATCCGTTCGACCCGTTCGTCGACTACGTCACCGCGAGGCTGACCGAGGACCCACACCTGTGGGCCCGCACCCTGTTCGACGAGTTGGAGGACCTGGGGTTCGGGCTGTCGTATCAGAGCCTGACCCGCAACATCCGCGCCCGGGATCTGCGCCCGGTCTGTGAGGCGTGCCGGACCGCCACACAGCGCCCGAACGCGGTGATCCCACACGCTCCCGGCGACGAAACTCAATGGGACTGGCTGGAATTGCCCGATCCGCCGGCATCGTGGGGCTGGGGCAAGACCGCGCACCTGCTGGTCGGCTCACTTTCGCATTCCGGGAAGTGGCGCGGCTATCTGGCACCGAGCGAGGATCAGCCACACCTGGTCGCCGGTCTGGACCGCGTCACCCGCGGCCTGGGCGGGCTGACCAGGGTGTGGCGCTTCGACCGGATGGCTACGGTGTGTGACCCCGGCTCGGGACGGGTGACCGCGTCGTTCGCCGGGGTGGCCAAGCACTACGGCGTGGCGGTGGCGATCTGCCCGGCACGGCGCGGCAACCGCAAGGGCGTGGTGGAGAAGGTCAATCACACCGCCGCGCAACGCTGGTGGCGCACCCTGGCCGACGAAGCCACCCCTGAGCAGGCCCAGGCCAGCGTGGATCGCTTCGCCCGGGTGCGGGGTGACACCCGGCTGCGGGCCACCGCCGACGGCCGGTCCTCGGTCGCCGTGGTCGCCACAACCGAGCCCCTGCAACCGGTGCCGGCACAGGCGTATCCGGTGATCGTGGCCGAAGCCCGCACCGCCTCACGCCAAGCGATGGTGTCCTACCGCGGCAACCGCTACTCAGTGCCTCCGGAACTGGCCGCCGCCAACGTCGTGGTGTCCCATCCGGTCGGGGGCCAGTTCTGCGATATCGCCACCATGAGCGGGATCGTGATCGCCCGCCACCGGATGGCCGCCGACGGGCTCGGGGTGATGGTGCGCGACAGCGGTCATGTCATCGCCCTGGACGCTGCGGCGATGGCCACCGCAGCCACCGGGCGCCCGCACCGCCGCAAGGAACGCATCCCACCCGGACCGGCCGCCAAAGCCGCTGCCGCACACCTACTGCGGCTCAAGAATGCGCCCAGCACTTCTAGTGACTCTCCCACTCCGTCAACTGATTCCACCGTGATCGACCTGTCCGCTTACGAGCGGGCCGCCCAGAACAGGACCATCCAATGACCCCCACTCCACGTACCATCAAGACCACCACCACGGCCGAGGAATCGCCATCGGCGGCGGCGAGCCGTTATCAGCAGCTGCGCTCGCACCTGGCCGAACTCAAACTGACCGCGGCCGCCGAAGCACTCCCCGCGGTGCTCGACCAGGCCACCGCCGAAGGGCTGTCGCTGACCGTCGCGTTGGAGCGACTGCTGGCCGTGGAAGTCGAGGCCTCCACCGCCCGACGGTTGGCGGGCCGGTTGCGGTTCGCCTGCCTGCCCACCCCGGCCACCCTCGATGACTTCGACGTCGACTCCGCCGCCGGGATCGACCGCACGCTCATCGACGAGCTGGGCACCTGCCGCTACCTGGAATCGGCGACCAATATCCTGCTCATCGGACCACCCGGCACCGGAAAGACGCACTGTGAGTCTTTAGGGCGGACTCAATAGAGTCTCGGCGCCGCCGGTGGAAGGGTCGGTGTCGGTGACCGCGACTGACCCCAAAGACTCATTGGCCGCACCTCACGCGGGTAGTGCCCTTGCGTTGGATTTGTCGTCGCCGGTGACCGGCACCGGCCTGGCCCACCACGACTGGCCTGATCAGAAGCCTGGCCGACCCCATGCCGGGTCGTGCCTCATCACAGTCTTGCCGCACGGTGATCCCATCCAGGCCGGCGCCGACCTGATGCACCCCAACGATTGGAGAACACCGTGACACCCATGCTGACAGACAAGGTCGATTTCGTCATCGGCGTCGACACCCACCGCGACTCCCACACCGCGGCGATCGTCACCGCCGCCGGAGGATTGGTCGAGCGGGTAACCGTGGCCACCGACGCATTCGGATTCCGCAAGCTCGACACCTTTGCCGCCAAACATGCGACAGGGCGGCGAGTCTGGGCCATCGAGGGCACCGGCAGCTTCGGCGCTGGTCTCACCACACACTTGCTCGAACGCGGCGAATGGGTCGTCGAGATAGATCGCCCCGCACGCCCTGCACGACGTGACGGCGCCAAGTCCGACGACCTCGACGCCGTCCGAGCCGCACGCGAAGCTTTGACTCGCGAGCACCTGGCCGCGCCGCGCGCTCGCGGCGACCGAGAAGCCATGCGAGTGCTACTTACCGCGCGAGAGGGCGCAATACTGGCCCGTACCAAAGCTATTGGGCAACTCAAGGCCATGATCGTCAACGCCCCCCAATCGCTGCGTGATCAACTACGACGCGGAACGACCGACGAACAACTCAACCGCTGCGCACGGCTGCGTACCCTGCCGTCACACTCAGTCGAACACCGCGCCACTGTCCGCGCGATTCGCGCCACCGCCCGGCGTGCTCTCATGCTCGAAGCTGAAGCCGCAGAACACGAAACCGAGCTCGAACTCCTCGTCAATGCCGCCTGCCCCCAGCTGCTCGACCGGCCCGGCATCGGTGTCATCACTGCCACGCAGTTCTTGATCTCCTGGTCACATCGCGATCGCATCCGCAGCGAGGCGGCTTTCGCGGCCCTGGCTGGTGCTGCACCAATCCCGGCCAGCAGCGGCGCCACCGTACGCCACCGGCTCAACCGCGCCGGTGACCGCCAACTCAACCGCGCACTGCACACCGTTGCACTGACGCGCTTGCGATTCGAGCCTACGACAAAGGCCTACGCCGCCCGACGCACTGCAGAAGGCAAGACGCCCCGAGAAATCAAACGCTGCCTCAAACGCGCTATCGCCCGCGAGGTCTACCGGATCATGCAGACCGACGCCGCATCAATTACCACGGTCAAACAGGCTGCTTGACAGACATAGAAGCATCCTCTCGGTCGGATTGGCAAGGGCCGCAGCGTATGCCGGCTATCGGACCTACTTCACCACCGCCGCCGATCTGGCCGCCCGCTGTCATCGCGCCGCGATCGAGGGGCGCTGGGCGACCACCATGCGGTTCTTCGCCGGTCCGACGCTGCTGGTGATCGACGAACTGGGGTACTTACCGTTGCCCGCCGAGGCCGCATCAGCATTGTTTCAGGTTGTCTCCCAACGGTATTTAAAGACCAGCATCGTGATCACCACCAACCGGGGCGTGGGAGCCTGGGGAGAGATCCTCGGCGACACCACAGTCGCCGCCGCCATGCTCGACCGCCTGCTGCACCGCTCCGTAGTCATCAACCTCGACGGTCAGTCCTACCGGCTACGCGATCACCACGCCGCCGCGGAAACCCTGCGCCGAACAACCACCGGCACCCGCCAACAACTACACTGACCGCTGCTCACAGGTGAGGAATTTCGGCAAGCACAGCCGGGGATTTCCGATGAGCGCGGTCAACCCGCCGCTCCAAGCCCTGAATGCGGCGTCGACGCCGCCGGCGACGCCGCTTGGCCGGGCGGGTCACATCGGTCCTAGGGTCGTAGATCGCCTGATAGATCGACTCCGTACATAGGTGGCGCTCGGGCTGCTCAGGGAACCGAAATCGCAGTTCGTGGCTGACTTGTTCCGGACTCCACCGCTTGCCCAATAGCTCGGCGACGACACCATGAAGAGTGACATCACCGGCCACGCGCCGCGCACGCCAGGACCGGAACTGTCGCTCGGTGCTCACCCGGTGAGCGGTGGCGGCCAGGTAACGGCCGTGGTCATCAGCGTTGCGGCGCAGCTCCCGCGACACCGTCGAGGCAGCCCTACCCAGCTCCCCAGCGATGCCACGAACGCCCACGCCCGCGCGGTGCAGGTCAGCGATCGTCGTGCGCTCGGCCAACGACAGATAACGAGGGTGCGCCGCCTTCGGCGCAGTTAATCTCACCGGCGGATAGTGCACCGCCTGACCAGCCGTATTGAGGATTATGCGCCCGTAGCGCCAGCGTGTCCCCGTCCTGCGGTTGACCCCCACCATCCGGCACGCCTCAGAATTACTCACCCCCCGAGTGATCAGCCGCGCGAACCACTCCTGCTTCTCCACCCGCATTCCGCCACGCCGAGTCACAAGAACTCCTCCCACCACAACCTCTAAACAACTCCGGTGTTGCGACGATTACTAGAATCCGCCTCACCACCCCGGGGCCAAAATTCGTGAAGAACGACAGCCAAAGTGGGGCCAAGTCAGGTGACCACACTCAGACGCGTCGCGTAGTGCACATCAGCGGCATGGCAGCCATACAAATGGCAAATGAGGCAAACCGTCCCAGCGCCGCATTGCCGCCGAGAACGCTCGGGACGTGAGTCGGTGGTTGGGTCACGCCAAGATCAGCACGACCATGGACATCTACGCGGCGGTGCTCAAGACCGAGATCTGCGCAAATTTAGCCCCGCTACCCGACCGGTGCCGCTTCCAGCGGACATTCGTAGTGCCTCTACAGCGGAAGGCGCAGTAGCGGCCCTCAGTCGTCTGGGTCGGGATCATCTTGGATGACCCCTAGATCCCTCATGAAATCTTCGTTCCCTCTTGCAGCCTCTTGGTATCCCTGTTCCCGTCGGCGACGCTCTTCATCGCCAGTAGCCGCATAGACCCAAACCCCTTTGTCGTCGCGGCTGTAGCTCTGGAGCGTGTCCGCAATCTCATACAATGCCTTCTCGACCGTTTTGCCTTTGTTCTCTGTGATCCATGTTGTGTTCCAGAACATCTTGACGTCCAACGAAATTGGATTGCGGAAGCTGGGTTTGTCCGGATCCATCTTGTCGTCAAACTCCACGTGGCCGACAAACTGGTCTTGCAGCGCTCCTTTATGCTTTGCTCTCCGTGCGGCGGAATCCCACACTGTCCGCCACTCTTGGCCAGGAGCTAGCACCGCAATGCTTTCGGGTACGTAGAGATTCTTAACCTCCTCACCGGTGTGCAGGTTCGTGTATGGCGCTACCTGTAACGGCGGGATTTTCAACCGAATGTTGTAGGCCGTCGTCTGTCCAAAGTTCTTGATTACCAGATCCATATAGCGCCGTACTTCGTGGCGGTCGACGTACACAACGACATCTGGTTGTGCAATGCGTTCACGGGTTAGACGAGCTTGGTGTACTTGGCCACGGGCGTAGATTAAGGCCCAACTTGCGACTACGACTGTTGCGATTTGGCTTACAGCAGATACCGCCGCCCAATTCTGTGCGGCAGTCATGCCGATACCTTGTCGGTCCGCACCGGTTGGCTGCTGTCTACGCGCCGCCATTGGTAGCCGGCCTCATCCTCGTAATCAATCGTAATGCGTAACTTCAAATTTGGGTCGGTGGTCGCGTAGGCCATCAGAGCGCTCTGGTTGGGGCCAAGTGTCCGTTGCCACTCCGTAACGAAGTGACCAACCATGGCTTCTTGCATCGCCTGTTTCGCAGCTGGCGCAAGTTGGTTCGTTAGTTGTTGAGCTGCGGCGTGCGGAATCATGCGGCCCATGCCGGACTGCTGAAAAGCACCCTGTAGTGATCCAGACATCGCAGCTCGAATTGCCTTCTCGAAAGCTTGGTCGGCTGGCATGGTGTTGTTGGACTGCTTGCAACCATTCGGCACGATGTTGCCGTTGGTATCTACAGCACTCACGTCAACGGTCAGGATCGTTGCTGCCGAGTTGCTTACATTTTCGATTTTGACCGTCCACCAGGTATTGCCAAACATCGGTGTACGCAGACAACTAGGGACGATTTTTCGCGCCTGCGCTGCGACGCGTTCTGTCTCTGCCCGATTAAGCGCGTCCATTTGCGCTTCGTGCCGCTGGCGCTCCTCGGCGGCTTTCTTGGGTTCCCGACGAACGGCTACGTAGAGCGCAATCAGCACACCGACCGTGGTTGAAATTGCGCCGACCGCCTGCGCGATCGAAAGCCAAATGGGTGGGTTGCTCATGGTGACCTCCGGTGTCGAGACGCACCCTAGCCCCCAGGTACGACACTCTCCGGCGGAGAAATGCCGCCAGCGCTAAACGGCTCCCGGCACGTAGCCGTTAGTAGTTCTCGGGGATGGTTACGCCGTTGCACATCGGGTTGTCGTGATAGCGGACAGAGCCGAACGCCTTCTTGACCAGATCGCTCGCTTGGTTGTAGGTCATGTTCGGGTTCTGCTGCACGAGGAATAGAGCGTAATTGTCGTTCGGGTTGTAGGGATTGACGCCCGCAGCCATCACGGCCAGGCAGACCTGTCTTTGAACGTCATCAGCGCTTGCCGCAGGCGCAAGCCCTACCGCGAGACCTGCCGCCACTGCCGCCGCGATCAGCTTCTTGCCCATCTGTCGCCCCCTGTCTGCTCTACCCACAGTTGTGCAGGTGGTCACAGCATGTCAATGGCCCTTCGTCGCGAGCGACCTGGTGGCTCACCTGAAGCGCAAGTAGTCGTCTGCTCGGCAGCTTCGGACCCGGCGCACCCTTACGCTCGCTTTATTCACATCCGATTCCATTGCCGTCTCGGTCCAGGCCGTAGATGTCCCTGCCGATCACCCTCACAGGACCCTTGACGAAGGCCGGACCATTGCCGCTACCACCCGCGCAGTCAACATCACTCGCGATCGGGACACAGGCGCCCGAGTAGTTAGGGTCACATCGCGAGCCGCCCGGATCGGCGCTTGCTGTCGGCGCGAAGGCGAGCACCATGACGAAGCTGGCTACCAGCACTAATGACTTCCGCACGGTCGCAGATCGTATTCCGTTCCGTGCCGCCGGGTGGCCGTTTCTACAAAACACCACTGCCCACATCCAAGCCTCCCATGGCGCGCACCCCAGCGCAGGCCCAGTAGAGACGGACGACCATTTGTGAGAGCGATGGATCCCGCCGCAAGAATCGAAACGCAGCGTGCGCCACCAGACGCGTCGCGTAGTGCACATCAGCGGCATGGCAGCCATACAAATGGCAAATGAGGCAAACCGTCCCAGCGCCGCATTGCCGCCGCTTCGCCAGCTGGAATCGAAGCACGGGCGGCGCCGCCGGCCTTAAGCCGCAGGTAGCAAACCTGCGGTGCTCAAACGCGCCACATAGGCAAATGGTGCCCCTAGGCCGCCAGTTACCCATCCGCTACCTATGCGTCACCAAGCTATCGGGTTGAGGTCGTGGGCCCTATTGACGTCGTTGTTGTAGACAAGTGATGACTCCGCGGTAGCACGGTCCAGGGTTGTATGAGCCAGTGTCGGTAGTGAATTGGGCTTGATGTGCTTGATGAACTGTCGCCACAGCCGACAACCTCCTGACCAAATTCCACGGGCATGTCGTTTAGGTCAAGCTTTGATACGCCGTCGACCGCCGTAAGCCGTTGTCCCACAGTGCGATCCTGCACATGCATTATGTGAGTGTTGAGGGGACGTACCCAGTCACCAGGAAAACGTTGCGAGGCAATTGACTGAATCCCATACAGTGCGTTCATCCGGCCACGATTGGACCCATGGCCCGTGAAGAACTCAAGCAGCGCACGGGCATGCAGTGCGGCCGAGTCCATCGCGTAGATCTGAATGTACAACCCATCAATTCCGCGATTGATCGTCTTCTGCAACTGCCACTCAGCAGCCGCACAGAGGAGCCAGCGGAGATCGTTGTACAGGTGAATCTCTAAATAGTCACTTGCATTCGATTTGCTCAAAAGGCTGCCTCCTGCCTGACATAGCCATAGATGGGTGCGTCAAAGTCCTGCTTGCAGTCGCTGAGCTGCGACCGCCTCCAGCCGGTGCGAGATCATGTCACTGTCACGGAGCTTATCTGCGCCTATCGACTCGTCGGTGTACCAGTAGAGCAGACGGTTGTTATTGGGATGCGTCTGCTGTGCCATATCACGAGCTTGATCAATTGTCAGGAGCCACACCGCATCTCGCGATAGATCTACCAAGGCGAGCCACTGGGCAGGGCAGGCGTCAGGAAACCGAAAGCCGAGCAGCAGTTTGCCTTTGCCGCCAGCACGGTCCGACGCGGCCTTGGTCTTCACCTGAATGGTCGCGGCCGTCGTCGTGCCGGGCACATACATCACCAAGTCAATACCGGAGTCTGTGGTTAGACGTGCGCTGTCGATGCCAAGCTTGAGCAGCTTGTACTGCACTAGCAGCTCCCCAGCCGCTCCAATAGCAAGGGTTGCGAGCTTCGCGCTATCGGTCGTCACGAGGCCTCCGGCTCATATGAATCAGGGTTGGCCATGTGTGTGCATGTGGGGTCTGGACCTTTCGCGGTGGCCGCCTGTAGCTCTGCCAGTGCGTTCGCGCTCAGGTTCGCGGCGACGATAGCGTCCCTACCGTCTTGGCTGTGCTGGTAGCGCAGAGCCGCCTCCACTATCTTGTGCCCGAGACGCGCCATGTTCTCGGTCAGCGTCGCCACCTGAGCATTCTTGCTGCCGGCAAAGCGCCGTAGATCATGGGCCGAAAGATCATCTCTGCCTATGTCCTTCGCAGCCTTCTTGAACACGTCCTTGTTGAACACCCGATCACCGAGATGACAGCCGCCGCGCGCAGGCGTGAACAGTAGAGCCTCATCACTTTTGCCCACGTAGGCCTTGAGGTGGGCCTTCACGTCGTCGCGGATATGCGGAGGGATAGTGACCGTACGTTCCTCGCCGTTCTTCGTCGTGTCGATGCGGCACCGCGAGCCCTTATCACCGTTGGCATCCATGCGGTGTGTGACCGCTCGCGCCACGGTTAGCACGCTGCAGTCGCTGTTGAAGTCTTTGCGCCGAAGCTCCGACACCTCACCGAAACGCAGGCCGCACCAACCAGCTAGCAGCACTAGGGCCTTGAAGCGAGAATTGCCGTCGTCGGCTCCCAGCTTGTCCGCGATGGCGTGCAGCTCGACTGTGGAAGGGATACGTACCTTCTTCTTCGGCTTCGGGTTCATCGCGCCGACGATTTGGCACGGGTTGCGATCTAATAGGCCGTCCTTGACCGCCGTATTGCAGATCATGTTAAGGATGCCGTAGGCGTGACCGTTGCGCGTGGCCAGCTTCGCGTCCAGGCCGGAATACCAGCCCCTCACCGCCGTGGTTGTCAGGTCCCGTCCTGCCAGGCTGCCCAGTTTCGGTTCAATCAACTGGCACCACTTGGCTTCGTACTCGATACGGGTTCGCGGCTTCAATAGCCGCTGGTCAATGACCGTCTTGCCGTACTCACTCAACGTCAGATGCTTGGCTCTCTTTTCCACAGCGCGCTCGCTGGGAGCCTTCCACGTCTCCCCCGTGGCCAGGCAATGATCGCGGTAGTCACGTTCTCGAGCCAGCCACCGTTCAGCGTTCATCTTGGCCGCGAAAACTGTTGGCGCGTAGTGCCGTCGTTGGTCGGGTCCGATGTAACTCGCCTGGTAGCTAGGGGTTTTGGTGCGTTGCTTCTTGATGTTGCCCCATGCTCGGTGCCCTTTGGTTCCGCTCATCAGTGCCCCAGCCGTCTCGCCGCCTCCGCCAACTCATCCGCGGTGAATAGCTCTCGGAACTCTGGCATCAGCGCCGTGTACTCCGTGGTGAGGTCAGGCCGACGGTGCAGATGTGCCAGTGTGACAAATCCGTAGGCGGGCGGGCCTGGGCGCAAAACATGCTTGGCCGCCCCCACGGCCCCTCGCTCCCTGACCATAAGTAGATACCGAGTGGGGTTATATCCCAGCCGCTTGCCCTCCTCAATTCCGGCCAGCGTTACCTCCTGGAAGCGCTGCGCCACGCTTTCGTCGGGGTTCATGATCGGTACCTCCCGCAAATTCCCTGCGGATCTGGCAAGCTGACCAGCGGGATTGCTGGACCTACCTATCCGCTACCTATGCAGAACCAATTTAGCCGACGCGACTTGAGGCGAAAATCCGAAATACTTTGTCGTTGAGCTATTTTCGCAAGTCAG
Organism: Mycobacterium sp. IDUB_28; assembly: GCF_055419285.1. NCBI lineage: Bacteria > Bacillati > Actinomycetota > Actinomycetes > Mycobacteriales > Mycobacteriaceae > Mycobacterium > Mycobacterium sp. IDUB_28. The sequence goes on from NZ_JBVAXK010000005.1 coordinate 246,631, forward strand.
AATATACGGGATCCCGTCACGGTGCCGCATTTTCGAATCCTGCCGGGGGCACCCTCTGACCAGCACCGTCACCGATGGGCGAATGCCCACCGTGCGGCGCCGGCAAGGCGACTACAAGCACCAGGGGTAACACCGGTTACTCGGCGGAGGGTTCTCGCCGTCCCACACCCACGGCCCGGGTGGTCCGGGAATGCTGCTCGGCACATTGCCCTTGCCGTAGTCGACGAAGTAAAACGTGTGACAGATGCTCATGTCCCACACCATGTCTCGCCCGGGTCCCGGCGGGAACGACATGCTCTCTCCCGGGCACCAGTGATATGGGCCCTGGTTGTCGGCGCGGGCACTCTGCGCGCTCGGACCGATGGCACTCGAAACCAAAGCCGCCGTTGCCAACGCTGCGATGCATAGTTTCTTCATGGTGGTCCCTTCCGCGTGATCCGGACGCCACTGGGTCCGTCGGAAGCCCAGTACACATCCAGGGGCCCGCTACCGATCCCAACTATCGCGATAGTCAGTCCCGCGGCCCATCAAGCACGGAAAACCACTGGTCAGGCGAAATCGATTGCCTTTCAGCATATTTCGGACGGCACCGGCATCCCAGCCACCCAGCTGTGGTACCACCGGGCGCCCGGGTGGCCGACCCGAACACCGCCCGAGCGGTCAGGGCATCTCGGCAACCACTCGACCGACCACGTTGCCGAGTCTGAGTCGCTCGATGGCCTCGGGAATGTCGTCGAAGGTGATCGTTTCGGTGTGGATTTCAAGCTCCCCGGCGGCCATGTGCGCGAGAACCGCTTCGAGAGCCCCGGTATGACCGCCTCGTGCTCCCCGCAGGGTCACCTCTTTGATCACCAGTTCCGAGGTCGGAATCGTTGCTTCGTTCCGTCCGAGACCCACTTGGATCACGCGCCCCTGCACCCGAACCGCGCCGATTGCGCCGGCCGTGGTGGTCCCGAATCCGGCGAAATCCACGATCGCGTCGAGTTGCAGAGAGGCCAATTCGCGGACGTCCTCAGCGACATCGAGGACGCCCTGCCGTTTGGCGAGTTCCCACACCTCGCGTTTGGGTTCGGCCGCATACACCTGCGCTCCGGCCAACACGGCGATCCGCGCACCGGTAAGACCCAGCCCGCCCAACCCGACGATGCCGACCTTCTCACCGGCGCGCACGGCGCCGACACCCAGCACCGCGCCGTACGCGGTCTGGCCCGCATCGGTGGCGGTAGCCGCCTGGGTGAACTCGATCCGGTCGGGCAGTCTGATCAATGCCTCCGCCGAGGTGAGGCATTTGTCGGCGAAGCCCCCGTCGCTTGACCAACCCGGCGCGCCGGCCTTGCCCAACTCGACCACTACGCGGTCCCCGACATGAAAGTCCGCGACACCGGGACCCACCGCCCCCACCACTCCGGCCACCTCATGGCCCAAAATGATCGGCAACCTGGGCAGCAGCGGGGTCAACGTTCCGTCCAGAAATCCCACATCGCTATGACAGAGGCCCGCGGCACGGACCTCGACGACGACCTGCCCGGGTCCCGGTACCGGGTCGTCACAGTCCACCAGCTGCAGGGGCTCGTTGGCGGCGACTAGTTGCCAAGCTCTCATCGCATTCTCCCGATTCGACGCCGCCAACTATGCCCGAGTGGGACCCCCGTGCGAAGCACCAACCATCGCCTATCCGCGATCTATCCGGGCGTCGTGCAACACTGCCGACACACCTGACACCGCTACCCTGTCGCGCAGCAGCCAGGGTCGGCCGCGTTGCCTAGGAGTCCGGTATGAGTCGCCGAAACACACTATGGCAGCGATGTTTTCGGTTCTAGTGTTCTTGGTGTCCGGGGGGACCCGCGAGCTAAGGCACACCATGAAAATCACAGCAGTCAGCGCGGCGATCGTTATTTTCTCTGGCCTCGGAATCTGTGCGGCTACACCGGCCTGGGCGGAGGACCCGACCACGAACGGGACATTTCTCTATCACGACGAAGACGGCGACACCGGCAGGTGGACAATCACGACCAACTGCGCGCCAGATTGCGTCGCCCACGTGACAACGGCAACCGGACGAGAGTTCGATGCCGCACTGATCGACGGCCGCTACACCAGCACCCGCACCATCGCCGACGCCGTGACCTGTCCGGGATTCACCGCCGGGGACTACGGTCGATGGATCCCCGCCAGCACGCATCCGATCACCGTCACCCAATGGTGGGATCCGCAAACACTGGTCGGTGAGGTGGACTTCTACGACCACTCCGGTCCGTGCGGGCTTGCCGACCACCATGACCGCTTTACCCTCACCAGAATCCGGTAACACTGCGCTGCGGTCAGCGGGTACGACAGGCCGCGCTCTCGTCAGATTGGGTACTCAATACCACTGTCCCGCAATGTAATTCACGACCTTGCGGAGCGCCCATCTCGCCGGCCAGAGATCGACGCCGTCCACCTGATCGGCAAGCGAGCAGGACTTGAGGGGCTCGGGCAGGCTGCTGGTAGCGTGACCCGAAGGCGCAATGCGACGCTTGTCGGTGAAAGCCTCGCCAGGAGGACCACGATGAAGACATCGGCCGCGACTCACGTGTTGCAAGTGGGCGTTCTGGCCACTGTCCTCGGCCTCACGTTCACTACCGGCGGTTCCGGAACTGCCGGCGCCGACCCCGCCAACACCAGCCCGTTCGACATCGTGAACAACACCAACGTCGAACTCGTGTTCTGGGACTACAGCAGTACAGCGAAATACCCGGCGTCAGGCCCCAATCACAACGATCACGCCAAGCCCGGACAGAAGTTCCACTTCACCCTGCTCCAGATGGAGGGCAGCCGGTCGGACAAGCGGAGCAAGGGCCGCACCACGATCGTGGCCAACTTCCACTACGACACCAACGGCGTTGACAGCCCGGCCGGCACAGCGACCATGGACATCGCGTTCGACGCGGGCGGCAACGATGTGTGGACAAGCTCGGTGACCTGCTGGGCGAGTCGGGACCGATCCTGCGGTCCGCGGCCGCCGCAACCGGGCAACCAGTTGTTCCCGGGCAATGTCGTCACCTTCACCGGCTGACCATCGCGGGCGCTTGCATCAACGAGCACGTCGGCCGACGCCGGCCTCTGTGACACCTCACCGGATGCACCATTCGCGGCATAGTTGCAGCGGGCGAACCTATCAGCACGGCATGATGGCGATATGGCCTTGCGGCAACGCGACGACGACGTCGCGGGACAGCGCCCCTCGCGGCGCGCGGTGCTGCGGTGGGTCGCGGCGGCCGGGGCCGTCGCCGGAGCCATGCTCTACTCCAACTGGGTGCTGGAGACTGTTTTCACCCGCACGCTGCCCGACCCCGATCTCTACATCAGTGAACTGGCGGCCGCCGACCAGCCCTACGGCGAATGGTTCCGGGCCGGCGATCTGTGCGCCGCAGCCGCACTCGTCGTGGCAGCCACCGCTGCCCTGCTGAGCCGGCCCGGCAGCCGCTGGAGCATCAAGGGGTGGTTGGCGGTGGTGGTTTTCTCCGCGGCCACGGTGCTGGATAACACCATCTGGACGCTGGTGTGCGCCCCGAGTTCCAACCCCACCTGCGCCGCTCGCGAGGCCTCAGGAACGGTGCCCATCGGCCACCAACTGCATTGGCTGAGTAGTGGCGTGGTGCTCGCCGCGGCGATTGGCTCGCTTCTGGCCTTCGCCATCGCCGACGTGCGCGAGGGTGCTGCACCGAAGGTCCGTCGCTTGGGACTGTTCATGCTGGGGGCGCTCACCGGGACAGCACTTCTGACGGGTCTGGCGATGCTCCTGGACAACGCCGACCACGTAGGCGTCATCGGCATTGCCCAGCGCGCCGAGCTGACGGCTTTCGCCGGCTGGTTGATCTACGTCGCTCTGCGCACCGCTCGCAGCCGACCCGAACGCGCAGAGTAACTGCACACAACCGCACGCGCCGGCCATTTTCGCGCTGGATGAGTTGAAATCGGCACGGCCGGGAGTCACGCCGTGGCGACCGCCCGACATTTTCCCCTGAAGATTCCCGAACAGGTGCCTTGGGCAGCGTTTTTGCTGATACACTTCGGCGATATTGTCCGATGGCAACTAATTCTAGGTAGGTAGGTGGCGACTTGAGGCTCGACTTGCGGCTTGCCGCACTTGCGTTAACATTCGCCGCTTGCTGTAGCACCGGAACACCGCTCGCCCGGGCCGAAGGACCCGCGATGGACGGCACCTACCGCTACCTGGATGAAGACGGTGACGTCGGCACCTGGTCGATCAGGACCACGTGCACCCCGCAGTGCGTCGCTCACGTGACAACAGAGCCGGGCCATGGCTTCAACGCTCCACTGATCAACGGCCGGCACACAGTGACCCGGATGATTCCGGACGGCGTGACATGCCCCTCCTACTACCTGGGAGACAACGGCTCCCTCTGGGACGGCGGCACGCATCCGGTCACCGTTCATCAATGGTGGGACCCGCGCACGATGTCCGGAGAGGCGCATTTCCTGGAGAGCGCGGCTCCGTGCAACCTTCCCGACCTGCACGACACGTTCACCCTCACCCGTATCGGATAACGATCATCGGCGCCGACCGGCGGACACGGCATGATGTCCTGGTGGGCCTCACCCCGGCCGGATGGAGTACGCCACCGCAGCCCGCCGGCAGCTGCAGCGTCGGATCCGGCCCGTGACCGACCACGTCGTCGAGGTCGGCGGCCGTCAGCTCCGGGTACGCGTGGATGGCAACACCGGCCCGGTCGTGGTGTTGTGCAGCGGCCTGGGGGGCCGGGCACTGCATTGGCGTGACACGGTCACGAACCTGGCCGAGGACCACACCGTCGTGCGGTTCGACCGGCCGGGCATAACGGCGGAAACCATACCGGCGCCCGATGCCCGTCAGATGCTCCGATCAGAGGCGGACCGGATCGGGGCTGCGCTCGAGGTGGTGGGGCGATCGGATCCGGTTGTGGTGGTGGGGCACTCGATCGGCGGCTTCTACGCCGAAGCGTTTGCGCGCCTGTATCCGGAGCGCACCCGCGCGCTGCTACTGCTCGATTCCAGCATCGCTCACCGTCGGCGGCTGACGTTACCGCTGCGGACCAAGCTTGCCGTCGTCGATGGGGCCGTCGCGACGCTCGCCAAGCTGCACCTGCGGGTTCCGCTGGCCCGTGCCGGCCTGATGCTGGTGCAGCGCCGTCGTCCTGACGGACTCGATGCCCCGATGATGTCCGAAATATGCCGCGCCGCATCGACAAACGACATTGAGATCGCGCTGCTCAGCGAATATGCCGCCTACCACGAGATCGCGGAGGCGCTGTGCGACCTACGCGCCAGTCACCCGCTGACGGACGTGCGTTGCACGGTGGCCACTGCCCACACCGGCTGGTACACCCGGCGCTGGCGCGCCCAACAGGTCAAGCTCGCCGAAAACCTTGGTGCAGAACATATTACGCTCGCTCCGGCCAGGCACCTGGTGATGATCGACCAGCCGCATCGCACCGCCAACCTGATCCGCGCGGTCGCACGCTCAGATTCGCCGTCCGCGAATCGATGACGTTTTGTTTGAGTCGGCAATGAATCCGCTGCGCACGACTTCCCGCCCGCAAATCGGTTGATAGCGTTGCGTTTACGCTCAGCGAGCGCAGTCAACGATGACTAAGGGCAGACACAGATGAAGATCGTCTCATTACGTGCAGTGCTTGCGATCTCGTGCGGTTTGGGACTTTTTGCCGCAGCACCGACAGCCCGCGCCGAGAATCCGGTGATGACAGATGGTCACTACGCCTACACCGACGAAGACGGGGTGGTAGCGACGTGGAGTATCACGACCACCTGCACGCCGGGGTGCGTGGCCCACGTGTCGACGGGACCCGGTGAAGGCTTTGATGCACCGCTGGTCAACGGCCGGTACGCGGTGAAACGCGTAGTTCCGGAGGGCGCGTTCTGTCCCCCCTACATCGTTGGCGAAACCATATTCGGCAGCACGCAGCATCCCGTTCACGTGTACCAGTGGTGGGACCCGGCAACCCTGGCCGGGGAAGTGGACTTCCTGGAAACTGCGGCGCCGTGCGGTCTGCATGACCTGCGTGACTCGTTCACCCTCACCAGGATCAACTGAGCAGGGCCGGCCCCCGGACCGTCCTGACAAGAAATCTCCAAGAACTCGCCAAGATCCCCCCGGCACGCTTCTCTGCAATACCCCGCTTACGGCGGAGGAGACGCACACCAGGGAGGGACACCATGTCGAACCGCACCCGCCGCCACCTGCGGCCCGTCCGCGACATCACCGAGCCGAAGCTGCAGTTCCGCACCATCCACGGCCACCGTCGCGCCTACCGGATCGCCGGTTCCGGACCGGTCATCGTGCTGCTGCACGGCGTCGGCGACAACTCCACGACCTGGAGCCCGGTGCACGCCAAGCTCGCGCAGCGGTTCACCGTCATCGCCCCTGACATGTTGGGCCACGGCGAATCGGACAAGCCCAACGCCGACTACTCGCTGTCCGCATTCGCCAACGGCCTGCGTGACCTGCTCACCGCACTCGACATCGACCGCGTCACCCTCGTCGGGCATTCCCTGGGCGGCGGCGTCGCGGCGCAGTTCACCTACCAGTACCCGGAGTTCGTGGAGCGCGTCGTGCTGGTCAGCGCCGGCGGCGTAACCAAAGACGTCAGCATCGCGCTGCGGTTCGCGGCCATGCCGATGGGCGCCGAGGCGCTCTCGATGCTGCAACTTCCCGGTGCGCTCTCCGCAGTGGAACTCGTCGGCCGCACCGTCCAAAACGTCGTCGGCTCAACGCGTTTCACCCGCGACGTGTCCAGTCTGCCGCGTCTGGCCCGCGGCTTGAGCAAGCCCGGCGCCGTGGCCGCGTTCGCCCGCACGCTGCGTGCCGTGGTCGACACCCGCGGCCAGTACGTCACGATGCTGGACCGCACGTACCTGATGCAGGACCTTCCATTGCAGATCATCTGGGGCGTGGACGACATGATCATCCCGGTGAGCCACGCTCGGCTGGCGCACCAGCAGATCCCCGGCTCACGCCTGGAGATCTTCGAGGAGTCCGGCCACATGCCGCACGACGACCACCCGGACCGCTTCGTGCGGGTCGTCGAACAGTTCATCGACTCCACCGAGCCGTTCGCCTACCAGCCAGAACTCATGCAGAAGGCATTGCAGACCGGTGTCCGTCAGTACGCCGACTACGAGGCGGAAGAGGACCTCGCCTGACCTCAGGCGGCCGCCGGTCTGATGCACCACCCTGCGTAGAGCGCAGCTCGAGGCGCGGCGCCCGCCCACCAACGAATATCCGCCAAGAATCCATCAAGGATCCGACAAGCCCCCTGCGGGACTGTGGTCATTACAGGGGGCCTGGGAAAAGGGCCTATACGAAAGGCGACACAGATCATGCGGTTGTTCTGCTTTCATCACGCCGGCGGCGGCGCACTGGTTTTCAACGCCTGGGTGAAGGCGCTGCGGCCCGCTGTCGAGGTGATTCCCGTCGAGATTCCGAACCGCGAACGCTTCGCCACCATGCGCGACCTCGTCGACGCGGTGATCGAGCAACTCGGCCCGCTGCTCGACGAGCCGCACATGTTCTTCGGCCACAGCTTCGGCGCCATGCTCGCCTACCGGTTGGCCTGCGTGCGGGCCGCCGCCGGCGGGGAGCAGCCCCGGGCGATCTTCCTGTCCGCCTACGCCCCGCCGAACCGTCAGCTGCCGCTGCACGTCGTGGACCAGCTCGACAACAAGCAGCTCGCTGAATTCCTCGCCGAGATGGGGTTGATGCCCTCGGGTCTGACGCGCTGGCCGTCCCTGCACGAGCAGGCCCTGACCATCACCCGGCACGACCTGAAGCTGCTCAAGACGGCGGACCAGGACGGCGACGCACCCGAACTGTCCTGCCCGATCCACGTCTTCGGCGGCAGCGAGGACCCGATCGTCAAGGAAAACGACCTGCAGGAGTGGCGGTCGCGCACCAAGGCCGACTTCTCGGTGCAGATGCTGCGCGGCGGCCACTTCTACCTGCGCAACCGGCAGCCGTTGTTCGATTCGCTGCGTCCGCTGATGTCGACAGCCGCAGCCGCCTGAGCGGTTACCGGAGGCGTCGATCAGACTGGATCGATGCTGTCACTCACTCGATCCCTGGTAGCTGCTGTTGCGTTGACGCTGACCGGTGTGGCCGTCGGCGCACCGGCCGCGGCCGCCCCGGGTGGCTCCGACGAGCCGACCCCGGCCGGTCCGGTGTCCGGGGACACCGCCGGCGGCTGGATCCCGGACGGCCAGCGCCTGAGCCCCTTCGATCTGTCCGACCCCGCGGTCAACCGCCTCGACCCGGCGCTGCTCAACGCACTCGAGCGCGCCACCCGGGCTGCCGCGACCGACGGAGTCACCGTTGGCCTGACGTCGGGATGGCGCTCACCGGCGTTTCAGCAGCGCCTGTTCGACGACGCCGTCGTCACCTACGGCAGCGCCGCCGCCGCCAGTCAGTACGTTGCTTCGCCCCAGGTCTCCAAGCACGTGATCGGCAAAGCCGTCGATGTCGGTCCCGCGGCCGCCGACAGCTGGCTCATTCGCAACGGCGCCGCGTACGGCCTCTGTCAGATCTACGCCAACGAGATCTGGCACTTCGAACTGGCGTCCGACTACGGCGGTGCGTGTCCGCCGTTGCGGCCCAACGCCGCTGGGTGATTGCGAGCTCGTACAGCTGAGATGGCGGTCTCCGATCTGCCAAGAATTTATTGAGAATCCATCAAGACCGCGTGCTGAGGATGGGGTTAACGCAATCCCGCGTCCACCACCACCAGCACGGAGTCACCCATGTTCACTCGCCGCTTCACTGCGTCCCTTGCCGGCACCACCCTGACCGCCGGCGCGCTCGGGCTGGCTGCACTCGGCTTCGCAGGCACCGCCGGCGCCACCGCAGTCGACGACGCGTTCATCGCCCAGATCGAGGCTGACGGAATTCAGCCGCCGAGCGCCTCGCGCGCCATCAGCGAAGCACACACCGTGTGCAACGAACTCAACGCCGGAACCTCGACCAAGCAGGTCATCGCCAATGTTGCGCAACGAACCGGCCTGAGCAACAAAGGTGCGAACACGTTCGCCGTGGACGCCGCGAAGGCCTACTGCCCGCAGTACGTCAAGACCACCACCACGTAGATATCGAAGCCACAGTGCGGGGTCCCGTTGCGGGTCCCCGCATTTGCTTGCGGCGCTCAAGGTTTCACCCGGAACGCCGCTACCGGCATCTCCACGCTGCCCTGGCACGGACCGCTGGTGATGTCGGTGTGCCACACGCCACGCAGCGACCCGTCGGATTGCGGGGTGTAGTACGCCCACGACGTGGCCGGCGCCCACACCTTTGAAACCCCTTCTCCCATATAGCAATCCCACTGGAAGTCGAAGCGTTCCACCCACCTGGATCCATCCCAGGTGTAGTGCGAGGGCACTGAGATGGTCGGGTTGTTCGGGGTGGGACCGTTGTTCGCCGTTGCGACGCAGGTAACAGACGAACAGGCCGTGGCGAAGTCGTAGTCGGCACTGAAGGTACGCTCGGCCTGTTCGGCGGCCGCGCTGGTGCCGGATTTCTCGGCGGCGTAGCGCACCAGGGAGTACTTGCCCGTCCACGACGGCGTTGCGGCCGACGTCGCCGGGGCGGCCACCAGCGCCACGGCGGCAAGCATGGCCCACACAGTTCCCGCACGCATCGTGCCGATGATGGCGTACGGAGGACGCAGCCGGGTATCGCGACGGACACGAAGTTTCGTCGACAGGCTCATCAGCCCCGCAGCAGAAACAGTCCATAGGCGGCGATCGACTGGGCGTCGACGATCACTCCCCCACGGATCATGTCCTCGACGTCCTGCCGAGCGAACCAGGCGCTGTGCATGTCCTGTTCTTCATGCTCGCGATCGGCCAGTCCCTCCGAGATCCCGGTCGCGAGAAAAACCCACCCGCGCTGGCTACTCATGCCCGGCGCGACATCGAGCTGACCCAGGGGCTCGAAAGCAGATGCCGCCAAACCGGTTTCCTCACGCAACTCACGCGCGGCCAGGGTGGCCGGTTCGAGGTCGGCCAGATCCGGAGCGGTGCCCTGCGGGAATTCCCAGCGCCGCGCCCCGACCGGATACCGGTACTGCTCGACCAAGCGGAAACGCGTTCCGTCATAGGGCATTACGAGGGCATACGTCGGTTTGTCCACGACAGCGTAGATGCCGGGACTGCCGTCGGACCGGCGGATGTCGTCTTCGCGTAACACCATCCACTGATTGCGGTATATCTCACGGGACGCGACGGACTCTATGTCTGGCACCCGCTCAGTATCGCCGCGCTGGGTCGATGCGCTGGCTACGGGGACTTCAGCTTCATGAACCAGCCCACCTGGTTACGGCTGTTCAGCATTCTGCTGATGTTCGCCGGAGTGATCACCACCGCGGTGCTGGTCGCCTTCCTCGCCGAGCTGATGATCACCCGTCGCCTGCTGAGCTCCGCCGGGCCGCGCAAGGTCCGGTACCTGCGCAACCATGTCATCGTCGTCGGCCTCGGCTCGTTCGGTATTCGGGTGGCGCGAACTGTCCACCCAGACCCGCGTCATCGCCATCGCCGGGCCGAGCGGACGAGTGAAGTTGCATCCGCGTCGCGACGCCCGATTGCAGGGCGGCGATACCGTCTACCTGGTGGCCCCCTACCGGGAGCTGCTGGCGACCTTGCGCAAGGGACAGGTCCTCGAGCCCGATCCCGGGTCGTTCACTGAGGCGGCCGCAGGCTGACACTCACAGCGCTGCGGCGACGTCGGCCGCACGGCGGAGTTGCTCGATGTCCGAGCTGGTGGGAATCAGATGCACTTCGTCGGTACCGACATCGGCGAACTTGCGCAGTACCGCGATCAACTCGTCCTCGGTTCCCGCCCAGCCGGTCGTCGGCGCCATAGCGTCGACGAATTCGGCGGGAATCCAGTTCATGTACCGCCGCAGGTGACTATGCACCTGCGCGCGGGCCTGATCGGGTTCGCCGAACGCGAACCAGAACGAGGTCGCCAGCTGCGGTGCGGGTTTGCCGGCCTCGGCCCAGGAGGTGCGCGCGACGTCGAACAGCTCGTTCTGCCGGGCGACGTCGAGGTCCAACGTGGTCCCGGCCAGCCCGTCGGCCCAGGCTGCAGCGCTGCGGATGGTCTTGGGCCCGATGGTGCCGACCAGCAGCCGCGGGCCGCCGACCTGCACCGGCAACGGCCCGACCGGACGCTGGGAGTCGGTGGTCTTCTCCCCGGCCCACACCCGCTTCATCACCGCGACCCGATCGGCCATGCCGCGCATCGTCTGCGTCGCGGTATCCGCGCCGACCGCATGGTAATCCTCGTGCCGGCCGCCGACCCCGAGCCCGACCGTCAGGCGGCCGCCGCTGAGCAGGTCACCCGTTGCCAGCGCCTTGGCCAGCATGACCGGGTCGTGCAGCTGCGGCACGATCACGGTAGTCACCAGCCGCACCCGCTCAGTCCACGCCGACAGGGCTCCGAGCAGGGTCAGGCTGTCCGGGTTGTCGAACGCGATGCGCTCGCCCCAGCACAGCGAGGAGAACGGCCCCTGGTCGATCGCCTGCGCCCAGCGGGTGAGCACGCCCGCGTCGAGGTCGGGTTCCATCACCGGCATGGTCATCCCTATCTGCACTCCACGATTCTGGCAGCATGGGGTGGATGGCCTTCGCGAGCACGTCGATTGCGCATGTCCGGCTCACCGTCACCGACATCGAGCGGTCCCGGCAGTTCTACGAGAGCGTGTTCGGCTGGGCAGTGCTGATCGAGCTCCCCGAGAACGCCGACGTGGCGACCCGGCGCCGGCTGGGGTTCCTGTTCGGCGGCGTCATCTATGACATGGGCGGTGCGTTGCTGGGGTTGCGGCCGGTAGGCGACGACCCGTTCGACGAGGACCGCACCGGCTTGGACCACGTGGCGTTCCGGGTCGGCAGTAAAGCCGAAATCGATGCGGCTGCTGAGCATTTGGATGAGCTGGACATCGCCCACGAGCCCGTTAAGGATATCGGGCCGTCCTACATTCTGGAGTTCCGCGACCCGGACAACATCGCGCTGGAACTCACCGCGCCGAAATAGGGTTCAGCGAGGCAGGAGTAGCTATGGCCATCAGTTTCAACCACACCATCGTCGCCGCCCGCGACAAGCGGAAGTCCGCGGAGTTTCTGACCGACTTGTTCGGCCTACCCGGTCCGTCGCCGTTTGGACCATTTATGGTCGTCACGCTTGAACATGGTGCATCGCTTGACTTCGCCGACGTGGCTGAGAACGACGACATCCGGCCGCAGCATTACGCATTCCTGGTTTCCGAAGAAGAGTTCGACATGATCTACGGCAAGATCACGTCGGGCGGTCTGGCGCACTGGGCGGATCCCGGCGCGCGACGACCCGGTGAGATCAACACTCGCGACGGCGGCCGCGGGGTCTATTTCAACGACCCGGCCGGGCACTCGCTGGAAATCCTCACCCGCCCTTACGGATCGGGCGGCTAACGCGCCGGGCCGTGCCGGTGGCTTTCCTGGTCGCGATAGTCGTTGGCCATCTGGGCGACATGCTCGGGCAGCGCTCCGGCGGCGACGTCGGCCAGCGTCGTCTCCTCCAGCACCGAGCGCATGCTGGCCCGCAATGCGCGCCACACATCGGTGAGGGCGACGGTCGGGCCGGAGTAGGGCAGGTCGCCGAGCCCGATGTCGCGGACACTGGCCAGCGGTCCGTCGATGCAGCGCAACACATCGGCGATGCTGATCTCGGTGCCCGGACGGGCGAGTTCGTAGCCGCCGTCGCGACCCCGCTGGCTACGCACCAGGCGGTCGGTGCGCAGGTTGGTGAGGATGTCGACCAGAAACTGCGACGGGATGCCCTGGGCCTGGGCCAGATCGTCGGTCTTGACCAGGGTGCCGGGGGCAACCGTGGCGAGTTGGACCATCGCCCGCACGGCGTACTCCGCTTTGGCCGACATCCGCATGCTTGCCGATTGTGCCATCCGCCGCGGCGACGGGCTTTCTAGGCGCGCAGCTCGAGCAGGTCGATCACGCTCTGCGCCTGTTCTTCGAGGCTGCGATCGGCGTCGAGCCGTAGGTCGGGATTCTTCGGTCGCTGATACGGACTGTCGATGCCGGTGAAGTGCGTGATCTCCCCGGCCCGGGCCTTGGCGTACAACCCCTTGGGATCGCGTCGCTCGCATTCCTGTAGCGGGGTGTCGCAGAAGACCTCGAAGAACTCAAATCCCGCGTCGACGTGTACCTTTCGCGCCATCTCCCGGTGTTCGGCCAGCGGACTGATGGCCGGTACCAGCACGATCTGGCCGGAATCGGCCAGCAGCGTCGCCACATGCGCCAGGCGGCGCAGGTTTTCGGCCCGGTCGGCCATGCTGAAACCCAGATCGGCGTTCAGTCCGTGGCGCAGGTTGTCGCCGTCGAGAACGTAAGCGGGAACACCCTTTTCGAGCAGCTTCTGCTCCACCAGCATCGCCACCGAAGATTTGCCGGCGCCGGACAGCCCGGTGAGCCACACCGTGCGGCCCTGGATCGCGCGGTCCGCGGCGGTGACCAGTGACTTGTGCCGCACCGTGTTCGGGCTGGCCTTCTGCGCCGCCACATCCCGCAACACCATGCCGGCCGCTACGGTCCCGTTCGTATCAGGATCGATCAGGATGAAGGAACCCGTGCTGGCGTTGCGGGAGTATTCGTCGAGCAACAGCGGCACCTGGGTCCGCAGGGTGACGCGGCCGAGTTCGTTGAGTTTCAACGCTGTTGCCGTCTTGTCGCGGTGGAGCGTGTTGACGTCGAGCCGGTAGTCCAGCGCGGTGACCCGGGCGCGCGTGGTCCGGGTGGTGTGCTTGATGACGTAATCTCGGCCCGGTTCGAGTGCCGACCCGTCGGCCATCCAACACACGGTGGCGTCGAACTGCTGGGTGATCCTGGGTTGGTTGTTGGTGCGGGCAATCAGGTCCCCGCGGGAGATGTCGATGTCGTCGGCCAGGCTCACCGCGACAGCCATCGGCGGAAAGGCTTCTGCAACAGGACCATTGGGTCCGTCGATAGCGGTGACCCTGGTGGTCTTGCCGATGGGCAGCACCACCACTTCGTCACCGGGGCGCATCACCCCGCTGGCCACCGTGCCCGCGTAACTGCGGTGGTCCTGATGCTCGTGAGTGTGCGGACGAATCACGTACTGCACCGGGAACCGCACGTCGACCAGGTTGCGGTCGCCGGCGATGAACACCTCTTCCAGGTGGGACAGCAGCGCCGGTCCCTCGTACCAGGGGGTCTTCTCCGATTTGGTCACCACGTTGTCCCCGTGCAGCGCCGACATCGGTATGGTGGCGACGTCCTGCACGTCCAGGCGTGCAGCGAACGCATGGAACTCGTCGCGGATCGCCTCGAATTTCTCTTGGTCCCAACCGATCAGGTCCATCTTGTTCACGGCGAGCACGATGTGCTGAATGCCCAGCAGGGATGCCAGGAAGGCATGCCGGCGGGACTGCTCCAGCAGACCGTGGCGCGCATCGACGAGCACGATCACCAGGTGCGCCGTTGACGCACCCGTCACCATATTGCGGGTGTACTGGATGTGACCCGGGGTGTCGGCGATGATGAATTTGCGCTTGGGCGTAGCGAAATAGCGGTAAGCGACGTCGATGGTGATGCCCTGCTCGCGTTCGGCGCGTAGGCCGTCAGTGACCAGCGCAAGGTCGGTGTACTCGTGGCCGCGGTCCTTGGAGGTCTGCTCGACGGCCGCCCACTGGTCCTCCATAACGGCCTTGGAGTCATAGAGCAGGCGACCGATCAGGGTGGACTTGCCGTCATCGACGGAACCGGCGGTAGCCAGCCGTAGCAATGTAGAAGATCCCGCCATCAGAAGTACCCCTGCCGTTTGCGGTCTTCCATGCCTGCCTCCGAGATCCGGTCGTCGGCCCGGGTCGCGCCGCGCTCGGTGAGTCGCGACACCGCAGTTTCGGCGATCACTTCCGACACTGTGCGCGCCTCGGACTCCACGCAGCCGGTACAGGTGACATCGCCGACGGTGCGAAACCGTACCGAGGCCTCGAACACCTTTTCCTCGGCCCGCGGCTGCAGGTGCCGATGCACCGCCAGCAGCATGCCGTCGCGTTGAAAAACCTTGCGCCGATGGGCGAAATAGATCGACGGCAACTTGATCCGCTCGGCTCCGATGTAGGACCAGATGTCGAACTCGGTCCAGTTGGACAACGGGAACACCCGGATGTGCTCACCCTTGTGGTGGCGGCCGTTGTAGAGGTTCCACAGCTCAGGTCGTTGGCCTTTGGGGTCCCACTGGCCGAATTCGTCGCGGAAGCTGAACACCCGTTCCTTGGCGCGTGCCTTCTCCTCGTCGCGCCGGGCGCCGCCGAACGCGGCGTCGAATCGGTTCTCCCGGATGGCGCGCAACAGCGTCACCGTCTGCAGCGGATTCCGGGACGGGATGGTCTCGACCACGCGGCCGGCATCGATGTCGTCCTGGACCGAGGCCACTACCAGACGCACCCCGTGTTCGGCGACCAGCTCATCACGGGTGGCAAGCACCTCGTCGAAATTGTGGCCGGTATCGACATGCATGACCGGGAACGGCAACCGCCCGGGCCGAAACGCCTTCAGCGCCAGGTGCAGCATGACGATCGAGTCTTTGCCTCCGGAGAACAGCAGCACGGGACGCTCGAATTCGGCGGCGACTTCACGGATGATGTGGATCGCCTCGGCCTCGAGCGAACGCAGGTGGCTCAGTTCGTACTGGCCGGCAGTGGGCCCGGCAACCAGATCGGTCGTCATAGTTGTTTCCCGGTTAAGTTGGTTGGATTGACCATATTTAAGGTATTAATTGACATGAAAGCAGTCGGAATTCATCGTGTCAACGGGTCGACCGGCACAAACAGCCGCACCGGCCCCCATTTCGGTAAGAAGTAGGGGCCGGTGCGGCTGTTAACTCGGCAGCTACAGGGTGACTTCTTCGAGCTTTCCGGTCGCCACGTCGAAGACGAACCCGCGCAGCGAGTTGTGCTTGGTGACGAACGGACTGTTCTCGATGCGGCGCAGCGATTGCCGCACATCCTCGGCCAGATCCCCGAAGGCCTCCGCCGCCCACGGCGGCTTCACCCCGGTTTCCTCCTGGATACTGCGCTTGAACTCGTCGTCGGTGAAGGTGAGCATCCCGCAGTCGGTGTGATGGATCAGGATGATTTCCCGGGTGCCCAGCAGGCGCTGGCTGATCGCCAACGACCGGATGGCATCGTCGGTGGCCACCCCGCCGGCGTTCCGGATGACGTGCGACTCCCCCTCTTTGAGGCCGAGCACGCGGTACACATCCAGCCGCGCATCCATGCACGCCAACACGGCGACGTGTTTGCTCGGCGGTAGCGGCAGCGGACCTTTGAAGTCGCTTGCATAGTTGGCGTTGTTGGCCAGGTAGTCGTCGGTTACCGTCACGCACGTCTCCTCGAGTTTGCTACGCGGATCGCTGCCGGGCTGGATCCTAACAATCGAGCCGCGGGAACACACCCCTGCGGATCATCGGGATCGCAAAGATCGAACGCCCCACCGGCGTTTCCCCGTCCTGCTCGCTACCCTGTCCCAATGCGGCACGGTGGTCGGGCATGACGCGGTTCCTGTTGCGTCGGTTGCTGAACTACATCGTGCTACTGGCGCTGGCGTCCTTCCTGACGTACTGCCTGGCCGCGGTGGTGTTCTCTCCGTTGGAGAGCCTGATGCAACGCAGCCCCCGGCCACCGCAGTCCGTCATCGATGCCAAGGCCCACGATCTGGGCCTGGACCGGCCCATCCCGATTCGCTATGCAAACTGGGTTTCGCACGCGGTGCAGGGCGATTTCGGGAAGACGATCACCGGCCAGCCGGTGGGCACCGAACTCGGGCGGCGGGTCGGCGTCACCCTGCGGTTGGTGGTGATCGGTTCGGTGGTGGGCACGCTGCTCGGCGTGACACTGGGGGCGTGGGGCGCGATCCGTCAGTACCGACTCAGCGACCGGGTCGTCACGGTGTTCGCCTTCCTCGTCATGAGCACGCCGTCGTTCGTCATCTCCTACCTCCTGATCATTGCGGCACTGCGGGTCAACTGGGCACTGGGATATCAGCTGTTCGACTACACCGGGGAGACCGCGCCGGGCATTGAGGGCGGGACCTGGGCCGCGGTCGGCGACCGGCTCAAACACCTGGTGCTGCCGACCTTCACCCTGGCGCTGATGGCAGCCGCGGGGTACAGCCGCTTTCAGCGCAACGCGATGCTCGACGTCCTGGGCCAGGACTTCATTCGCACGGCCCGAGCCAAGGGACTGACCCGTAGGCGCGCACTCGTCAAGCACGGCCTGCGCACGGCGCTGATACCGATGGCGACTCTGTTCGCGTACAGCGTGGCCGGGCTGGTCGGCGGGGCGGTTTTCGTCGAGAAGATCTTCGGTTGGCATGGCATGGGCGAATGGGTGCTCAGGGGGATCTCTACCCAGGACATCAACATCGTGGTCGCAATCACGTTGTTCTCCGGCACCGTGGTGTTGCTCGCGGGTCTGCTCTCCGACATTTTCTACGCTGCGCTGGACCCTAGGGTGCGGGTGTCGTGACGGCTGTCGAGATGGAGGCAGCCGAATTCACCTCGCGTCGCACCCTGGTGCTGCGACGGTTTCTGCGTAACCGATCCGCAGTGGCGGCGCTGGTGATCTTGGTGTTGCTGTTCGTCGGGTGCTTCGCGCTGCCCCCGTTGCTGCCGTATTCGTATCAGGACCTGGATTTCGATGCACTGATGCAACCGCCGAATTCGCGACACTGGCTGGGCACCAACGGGTTAGGGCAGGACCTGCTCGCGCAGACCTTGCGTGGCATGCAGAAGTCGATGCTGATCGGTGCCTGCGTGGCAGTGATCTCCACCGGGATCGCTGCGACCGTTGGCTCGATCGCCGGATATTTCGGCGGCCTGCGAGATCGCGCCCTGATGTGGGTGGTCGATCTGATGCTGGTCGTGCCCTCCATCCTGCTGATCGCTATCGCCTCGATGAAAACCAGGAACTCGGCCAACATCGCGTCGCTGATCGTGCTGTTGGCGCTGTTCGGCTGGATGGTCAGCTCCCGCATCGTGCGCGGTCTGACCAAGGGCTTGCGTGAGCTCGAATTCATCCGGGCCGCACGCTATATGGGCGTATCCAGTCGTCGCATCATCACCCGGCATGTGTTGCCCAATGTGGCGTCCATTCTGATCATCGACGCCACCATCAACGTCGGGTCGGCTATCATGGCCGAAACGGGATTGAGCTTTCTCGGCTTCGGGGTTCAGCCTCCGGATGTGTCGCTGGGCACGCTGATCGCCGACGGCACCCAGTCCGCGACCACGTTCCCGTGGGTGTTCCTGTTTCCGGCCGGGGCGCTGGTGCTGATTGTGTTGTGCACCAATCTGACTGGCGACGGGCTACGCGATGCGTTCGATCCCGGCGCCAAGACCTTGCGGCGTGGCGCCGCATGAGTCCGCTGCTGGAAGTGACCGACCTGGCAGTCTCCTTCCCCACCGACGGCGCACCGGTGACCGCGGTGCGAGGCATCAGTTATCGCGTCGACCCCGGTGAAGTGGTGGCGATGGTCGGCGAATCGGGCTCGGGCAAGTCCGCGGCGGCAATGGCGGTGATCGGCCTGCTTCCCGAGTATGCGACGGTAGGTGGATCGGTTCGACTGCACGGCACCGAACTGCTCGGACTCGACGACGCCGCGATGTCGCAGTTCCGCGGGAAGTCGATCGGCACGGTGTTCCAGGACCCGATGTCCGCGCTGACTCCGGTCTATACCGTCGGTACCCAGATCGCGGAGGCGATCCGGGTGCACCACCCGGACATCGGCAAGAAGGCTGCCCGGGTGCGCGCGGTGGAACTACTTGACCTGGTTGGGATTTCACAGCCCGAACAACGTGCCCGCGCCTTCCCGCACGAGCTCTCCGGCGGTGAACGACAACGCGTGGTCATCGCCATCGCGATCGCCAACGATCCCGACCTGCTGATCTGCGACGAGCCCACCACGGCGCTCGATGTGACCGTGCAGGCGCAGATCCTCGACGTGCTGAAGAAAGCCCGCGACGTCACCGGCGCCGGGGTGCTGATCATCACCCATGACCTCGGCGTGGTCGCCGAGTTCGCCGACCGGGCACTGGTGATGTACGCGGGTCGGGTCGCCGAAACAGCACCCGTGGCCGATCTGTACCGCGACCGCCAAATGCCGTACACGATAGGCCTGTTGGGTTCAGTGCCGCGCTTGGACGCCGCTCAGGGCACCCGCCTGGTCCCGATTCCCGGGGCACCCCCGTCGTTGATCGGGCTGGATCCGGGGTGCCCGTTCGCGCCGCGCTGTCCCCTCGCCATCGACGAATGCCTTGCGGCGGAACCGGAATTGATCGAAGTCGGCCCCGATCACCGCGCGGCCTGCATTCGCACCCACGAGGTCGTCGGACGTAGCGCCGCCGACATCTACGGCGTCGAGACGGCTCGGAGCTCAGGGGTTTCCGACGATTCAACTGTCGTGGTGCGGGTGCGTGACCTGGTCAAAACCTACCCCCTGACCAAGGGCGTGCTGCTGCGCCGCACCGTCGGCGAGGTCCGAGCGGTCGACGGTGTGAGCTTCGATCTGCCGCAGGGTCAGACACTGGGTATCGTCGGCGAATCCGGTTCGGGCAAGTCCACAACCTTGCACCAGATTCTGGAACTCGTTGCCCCACAGTCCGGTTCGATCGAAGTCTTCGGTTCGGACGTCGCCACCCTGAGTCCCGCCGGCCGACGGGAGCTGCGACGCGATATCCAGGTGGTCTTCCAGGATCCGGTGGCATCGCTGGATCCGCGACTGCCGGTCTCCGATTTGCTGGCAGAACCATTGCAGGCCAACGGGTTCGACCAGCGCGACACCAACGCCAAAGTGGCCGAATTGCTGGATCTGGTGGGACTGCGCCGAGCCGATGCCAGCCGCTATCCGGCTGAATTCTCCGGCGGGCAGAAACAGCGCATCGGCATCGCGCGGGCATTGGCGTTGCGGCCCAAGGTCCTTGCCCTCGACGAACCGGTCTCGGCACTCGACGTCTCGATCCAGGCTGGAATCCTCAACCTGCTGCTGGACCTCCAGGATCAGTTCGGAATGTCGTATTTGTTTGTCTCCCACGACCTTTCGGTGATCAAGCATCTTGCGCACCGGGTGGTCGTGATGTATCGCGGTGCGGTGGTCGAGCAGGGTGACAGCCGGGACGTATTCGGCGATCCGCAACACGAATACACGCGACGTCTGCTCGCCGCGGTACCGCAACCGGGAGCCGGACAGTGACTGGACGCAGAATAGCGGCTGTTTTGCTGGTCGGGACACTGTTGGTGTCCGGATGTGCGGCCGGTGCCTCGACCACCGCCGAAAGAGGCGTTGCGGTCGGAGCGAGCAGCGAACTCAACCCGCAGGATCCCGCGACTTTGCGCGAGGGCGGCAACCTACGTCTGGGGCTCAGCGACCTGCCGGCCAACTTCAACGTGCTGCACATCGACGGCAACAGCGCCGAAACCGCAAACATGCTCAAAGCCACCCTGCCGAGCGCGTTCCGGATCGGCGCCGACGGCTCGACGACGGTCAATACGGACTACTTCACCAGCGTCGAACTGACCGGCACCAACCCGCAGGTGGTCACCTACACGATCAACCCCAAAGCGGTGTGGTCAGACGGCACACCGATCACCTGGCAGGACATCGCCAGTCAGATTCACGCCACCAGTGGAGCCGACAAAGCGTTCGAGATCGCCTCGACCGGTGGGGCCGAGCGTGTCGCCTCGGTGACCCGCGGGGTCGACGATCGCCAGGCGGTCATGACCTTTGCGAAGCCGTACGCCGAGTGGAAAGGCATGTTCGCCGGCAATGGCATGCTGCTGCCGGCCAGTGTGACCGCCACCCCGGAGGCGTTCAACACGGGATGGCTCGATGCGCCCGGCGCGTCCGCAGGCCCGTTCATCCTGTCCACATTGGACCGGGCCAAGCAGCGAATCACCTTGACCCGCAACCCCAAATGGTGGGGCAAGCGTCCGCGTCTGGACTCGATCACCTACTTGGTCCTGGACACTGCCGCGGCGCTGCCGGCGCTGCAGAACAATGCGATCGACGCGACCGGGGTCGGGACACTTGACCAACTGATCATTGCCGAGCACACCAAGGGGATAGCGATCCGGCGCGCGCCCGGACCGAGCTGGACCCACTTCACCATGAACGGCTCGAAGGGCTCGATGCTCCACGATCCCGGCGTACGTCTGGCCGTATGCAAGAGCATAGATCGGCAGACCATCGCCAAGGTGGCATTGAACGGGTTGACCGGTGCCCCGGTACCTCTGAACAACCATATTTTCGTGGCAGGGCAAGAGGGTTATCAAGACAACAGCATCCCTTACGATCCCGCACAGGCGAAGCGGGAACTCGACGCGCAGGGATGGTCGCTCAACGGCGAGTTCCGGGAAAAGGGCGGCCGCCAACTGGTGGTCCGGTTGTTGTACTACGACTCACCGAGCGCCAAGGTCTTCACCCAAGTCGCCCAGCACAGCCTCGCCGAGATCGGCGTGAAGTTACAGCTTCAGGCGCGCTCCGGCAGCAGATTCTTCAGCGACTACGTCAACGTCGGGGACTTCGACATCGCCCTGTTCGGTTGGCAGGGCGATGCGTTCCCGTTGTCCGGGCTGACCCAGATTTACGCCTCCCACGGGGAAAGCAACTTCGGCAAGATCGGCAGTCCGCAGATCGACGACGTGATCGAGCAGACGCTGGCCGAACTCGATCCGGGAAAGGCGCGCGCACTGGCCAACGAAGTCGACCGGCTCATCTGGCAAGAAGGTTTCAGCCTGCCGCTGATTCAATCCGTCGGCACCGTCGCGGCCCGCAGCGATCTGGCCAACTTCGGCGCTCGCGGGTTGGCCGACCTGGACTACACCGCGATCGGCTTCATGCGCTGACCGGTGCCGGGTGACTGGGCCGAAGGACCGCGACCAGAAAGTCGGAGTCGCCGTCCTGGAACGGGCGGAGATCCCACGTGGACAGCAGCAGTTCGGAGGCCAACCCGCCGGCTGCCGCGTCGTCGAAGAAATCGGTGAACTCATAGCCGCGACCGGCACCGAAGCCGACCACCAATCGGCCGTCGCCGGCCAGGTGGGCGCGCAGCCGGCGCAGCACCTGGGCGCGGGTGCTGGGGGCCAGGAACGCCATCACGTTGCCCGCCGACACGATCACGTCGAACGGCTCGGCGATGCCTTGCGCGGGCAGGTCGAGCTCGGCGAGGTCGCCGACGATCCAGCGCGGGCCGGGATGGTCTTGCTCAGCCGCTTCGATGAGCACCGGGTCGGCGTCGACACCGACGACGTGGTGGCCGAGCGTGGCCAGGTGACCACCCAACCGGCCGGGACCGCACCCGGCGTCGAGAATGTGGGCGGCCCGGGGCGCCATCGCATCCACCAGGCGCGCTTCGCCGTGCAGATCCTCGCCGGCGCGCGCCAGGGAGCGGAAACGTTCGACATACCAATGTGAATGCCCCGGATCGGCTGCGACCTTTTGCATCCACAGGCTCTGCTCGACCATGGATGCATTGTCGCAAGGGCGGTCTGCTCAGCCGCGAATGAGGTCCGCGGCCTTCTCCCCGATCAGCACCGACGGCGCGTGCGTATGGCCGCGGATCGTGCTGGGCATCACCGATGCGTCGGCGACACGCAGCCCTTCGACGCCGCGGACCCGCAGCTGGGGATCTACCACGCTGGAATCGTCGCGGCCCATTCGGCAGGTGCCCATCGGGTGGTACAGGGTGTGCGAGCACTGGTTCAGGGCCAGCGCGAAGGTGGCTTCGTCAAGCTCGGTGCAACTGCGCGGGCGCACCACAGCGCCGAGCACGTCGCGCAGCGACGGCGCCTGGGCGATCTCGGCGCACATCCGTAGCCCCGCCAGCATCGCGGCGCGGTCGGCGCCGGCGGGGTCGGTGAGGTAGCGGGGGTCGATGACAGGCTTGTCGTGCGGGTCGGCGGAGCGCAATGTGATCTGCCCCCGGCTCTGCGGGGCCACCAGGATGGGGCCGAACACCACCCCGTGCCCGGCCGCGGGTTGCAGCGCCTCGTCGTAGAAGGGCGCCGGTGCGAAGATCAGCTCCAGGTCGGGCAACTCGAGATCGGGCCGGCTGCGGACGAATCCGTAGGCCTCGCCGACGTTGGAGGTGAGCATGCCGCGCCGCCGCAGCAGGTAATTGATCAGCTGCTTGGGTTTTTCGGCGGCGAACAACGTGTCGTCGTTGACGTCGAAACCCATGGGTGCCACCAGATGGTCGATCAGGTTCTGGCCGACCTGCGGGGCGTGGTGGACGGTTTCGATGCCGTGCTCGGCGAGTTGGTCGCGGTCGCCGATGCCGGACAGCATGAGCAGTTGCGGGCTGTTGACGGCACCGCCGCAAAGCAGCACTTCCTTACGGGCGTGCACCACGGAGGTGTGGTCACCGCGCTGGAACTCGACACCCACCGCCCGGGTGCCGTCGAAGACGATCCGCGTCGCCGTGGCTTCGGTGATGAGGGTGAGATTCTTGCGGCTCATCGCCGGCGTCAGGTAAGCGTCGGCGGTGCTGCACCGGGCGCCGCGGCGCTGCGTCACAACTGTTTCGCAGAAACCTTCCGGTGCAATGGAATTCGGCCGTGCGGCCGGGTATCCGCATTCACGGGCCGCGGCCAGCCAGGCTGCGGTCAGCGGGCGCGGGCTGCGTTGGCGGGAGATGTGCAACGGGCCGGTGACCCCGCTGTCGTCACCGCTGACGAAGTGCCAGGCCGCAGTGACATTCTCGATGCGGCGGTAGTACTCGAGGATTTCCGCAGCAGACCAGTGCGAGTCGGCCAACCTGGCCCACTCGTCGTAATCCGCTCCGAATCCGCGCACCCACATCATGGCATTCATCGACGAACTACCGCCGAGCACTTTGCCTCGGGGCCAATAGATTTGGCGTCCGTCGAGCTCGGGCTGCGGCTCGGTGAGGTAGTCCCAGTCGACCTCGGTCCGGAACAGCTTGGAGAAGGCCGCCGGTATGCCGATGAACCTGTTGGTGTTGCCGGGGCCGGCTTCCAGCGCCGCCACCTCGGTGCCCGGATCGGCGCTGAGCCTGTCGATCAGGACGGCACCGGCCGAGCCGGTGCCGATCACTACGTAGTCGCGCTGAATGTCCATCGCGTACCCCCGTTTTCGGCCCGTGGCGATCGCAAGCGCGGCGTGAGCCGGGCGCAGCGGGTCGCCACCATCAGCACAGGCGATCGCAAGCGCGGCGTGGGCCGGGCGCAGCGGGTCGCCACCATCAGCACAGGCGATCGCAAGCGCGGCGTGGGCCGGGCGCAGCGGGTCGCCACCA
>NZ_JBVAXK010000005.1:271098-403451 GCF_055419285.1 Mycobacterium sp. IDUB_28
CATGTGCTGAGTTTATGCCTACCGGCCCGCAGCACTAAGCACTGAGATCGATGCGGTGCGCGCCCGTGACACCGCTGTACCTCGTGGGACTGCACGTCAACACGATGACCTGCCCATGGGTTCCCAGCGCGTCGAACACCTGGCTCATCTTGGCCAGCCGATCCGGGTCGGTGAATCCCAGCGCGTCGTCGACGACGACAGGCACGGAATCCTCTTTGGCGACCAGGCCGGCGCCGGCCAGGCGCGCCAGAATGCCGAGTTGCTCCTTGGCCCCACCCGACAGCGACTCGTAAGGCACAGTGATGCCGTCCAGAGTGCGGTTCACGATGCATAGGTCGCTGTCGACGTCGACCTCGAAGGTCGGCCCAAAGACCGGGCGGCCAAGCCGTTGCAGTTCCTCGCGATACGGCTCGACATAACGCAGGCGGGTGTTGTCGCGATGGCGCGCCATTACCGAACGCAGCAATTGCGCAGCTCGGGCACGGTCACCGACCCGGGCATGCTGGCTGGTGGCATGCACGAGTTCGGTCTCCGCGGCGTCGAGCCGACCCTTCCGCCCCTCGCTGCGCAACACCGCAAGTTCGACGCTGATCTCTCTCAGCGCGGCAGCGGCGTCGGCGTGGCACTCCCCTAATAGTCGCGATGCCTCCGCTGCCTCGGCCAGTTCGGCGGCGATGGTCTCGGGCTCGTCGGCGGCCAGCGCCTGAGCGAGTTCACTCACGCGTAGCTCGGCGGCCCGCGCCGTGTGCCGGGCATCTTCGTATTCGGATGCGACGGCCTCGTCAATGGCAGACGCCCGCTCGCCCGCCAGCCGGGCGACAACTGCTTCGAGTTCGCCGCGTTGCGTCGCCGCGTCCTTCTGCAGAACCGTTGCCCGGGTGACTGTCTCGGCATATCGGCGGGTGGCAGCTACGGCGGCGCTGCGGCGGGCTTCACAGTCGACCTGTGCGGCCGCGCGGGCGGTCTCAGCCGCGTCGCGTTCGGCTCGGGCGGTGGCGGCATCTGTTTCGAACAGATCGGGTTCTGCCGGTTGACCGGCTTGCAGCTGCGCCAGCCTGGCTCGAAGACCTTCGGGTGACTCGTCGTCACACAATCCGGTCAGTGTCGCTGTCAACCGGTCGCGGTTGTTGTGCAATTCACGACGCCTCAGGTCGAGCGAGCGTGCCGCTGCCACGTCCGCGACTCCGACGACACGCAATGCGTCGGCTAATTCTTGTTGTGCTGCAACATGTTCAGCGTGAATGTCGAGTGCGGTCGCGCCCGGAGTGATACGCGCCGCCAACACGCCCGGGACGGTGAGATCGGTGGGACCGGTAGCCGTGATCGACCAACTCTGACCCGACGACAGCGTGACCCGTTGGCCGGCAACATCAAACTCGATGTCAGACAGAGCAGTGAACTGCACCGCCGACGAGAGCAACTCCAACCGCCCGCCGATGCGATCGACGGCCGCCGCCGCGGTTTCAATGCGGCGCAGCAACTCCTCGGTCAGCAGGATTGCCGACAACTCGTCGCTGATGCCCTCGATGGCGCGCTGGGCGTCGTCGATCTTGGCAAGCCGCGCGCGTAACCGGTCGGCTTCTTCACGGTCGGCGATGCGGTCAAGATCGCGCTGCGCGGATTCAGCACGGTGCTGCGCCGCCGCCAGTGCCTGAACTGCATTTTCGGCGGCGGCCTCATGCGCCGCAGCCGTGGTGGCCGCCACCGCCTGCTCAGCAGCGGCTTCCTGCGACTCGGCATCGATGCCGGCGATAGCCTTTGTGCGACTGTCTATCTCGGCGACCAGCGCCAGCCGCCCGTTGTGAGCGTCACGGGCACGTGCGCTGGTGGCCACCGCGGCAGCGGCGACCAGCTTGGCTTCCTTGACCTGTTCGGTGAGCGCGGCGACGCGGCGGGCAGCAGCCTCCGCTGCAGCCAAACGGGGCGCAGCGGCAGCGCATTCCTGCGACAAACTGGAAACCTGCCGGGTCAGGTCGGCGTGACGCCGCACCCGATCATCGACCTCAGTCATGGCCTTCACGCACTCGTCCATGCTGTCGCGCGCGGCTGCCAGCCGAGACATCGCGGCGGCCCACTCACCGGTCGGCCGACCGGTGGGGGTGAAGTATCGCGCGTACTCGGCATCGATGCGCTCGACAAGCAGCGGTTCGGTGCCGGACACCATCGCGTTGTCACCGGCAGCAACATCCAGCGCCCGCGCCAGCGCATCGCATCCCGACAGCTTCACCGCTGCCGTGGATGCCGCTTGCAGAACTCTTTGGGCACGCCACAACTCGGTATCGACCGTCTCGGCAAGTATCTTCCGGACGCGGTCGTGCGCTTCATCGCCGGTCAGTTGTTCGCGGCGCGGCGCCAACACCGTCAGCTCCGTCTCGGGCCGTTTGTGGAATCGTTTCCGATAGACGAAACGATTAGGGCCACTGGTGATTTCCGCGGTTATCTCCGATCCGACGTCCGCGTTCGTCGGCTTGACCTGTTTGACGTCCTTCTTGGTCGAACGGTCCTTGGAATCCAACAACAGGTCCAACGCCTCGATCATCGACGACTTGCCGATTTCGTTGGCGCCGTGGACGATCACCACGCCCTGGTCAGGAAATTCGATCTCCCGATGCGAGACACCGCGATAGTTCGTCATGACAAGTCGATGCAACTTCATGCCGCACCCCGATCAGCCAGGCGCAATAGGAGCGCCAGCGCGGCCTGAGCGTCGCCGGCGGTCGCCGAGTCTCCCGAACGGGCGGTCGCGACCAGTTCGTCGACCGCGGCGGCAGCAAACCCTCCGATACCCAGATCGGCAAATTCGCCGTCAGCGGGGACGACCGCTAGGTCAGTGTGACGCTCCCAGGGTTGCAGCCACGCGAACAAACGTGAGTATCGGTCCAGGCAGAGGTCGAGATTCGCGCGGTCAGTGACGGTCAACGAACCGGTGAGCGCCACGCGCACCACGGTGCGCTCCTTATCGGTCATCAGGTCCAGATTCATGTCCAGATCAGCGATGTCACGGCTGTTGTCGACCTGGTTGTGCAACGTGATGAATCGCCACCGGCCGACGCGGCGGGCCTCGACGTTGACAGGGCGTCGCGTGTCGTCTTCATCAATGTCAACGACCAGCACATGACCCGGGTCGGACTCGACGTCGTCGTAATTGGTGACTTCCGGTGACCCCGAGTACCAGACTCGACCGCTGTCTCCGACCTTAGTGAGCGAATGCTTATCGCCAAGGGCGACATAGTGAATCATGCCGTCGGACACTGCTTGCTCGACGTTGGCGAGTCGAATGAGAGCCGCCTTTTCGCGGTCGGGATCGAGCACGTCCACACCGCCGTGCGCGACCAGCACGCGGGTGACATCGCCCGGGGACAGTCCGCCGAGTACCTCAGCGACCAGATCGGTAGTCGGTACTTTCGACCGCCACGGCGCCGCCACGATTTCAAGACCCGGCCGTACTTGGTGAATGCCGGCCCGGTCGAGCACCACTACGTTGTCTGGGCACTCGGCGGTGAACAATGCGCCGGTGTAGACAGACGAAGCATCCAATGGGTCGTGGTTTCCCGGCAGCAGAAAAACCGGAATTCCGATGGCGCGCATCGCTTCCAAGGACTGGCCGATGACTTGCGGAGCGAGCTGATTGTGCTCGAAGACGTCACCCGCTACGACGACGAACTCCGCGCCCACTTCGGCAGCAAGGGCGCCGAGGCCCGCCACCGCGTCGCGGCGCGCCGCCGAGTAGCGCGGTTGGGCGTCGCCGGCAAGGAAGTGCCGGGTCATGCCCAACTGCCAGTCGGCGGTGTGCAGGAAACGCATGTCGGGAACCCCCTTCCGTAAGTGTGATTTTCAAGGCACCGCGAGTGTATGGCCGGGGACCGACAAGTCCGGGGACGCAGATCGGCAGTTCTATTCAAAACCCCACAACGACTCGCAGCGCCGAGCCCGTTGACCGCAGTTATCCACAGTCGAGCGCCTATCCACAGATCCGTCCGCGGCACCGGATCATGTCAGCCCGAAGGCATAGAATTCGAACATGCTTTCGAGTACGCGGGATGAGATCGTGGCGGTCTTCGACGCGCTCGATGCTGGGTTGGATCGGTTGTGCGGGTTGTCGTTTGAGGTGTTGACCACCCCGGAGCGGCTGCGGGCCTTGCAGCGACTGGAACAGATGGCGCGCCGGTTACGGGTCCCGCAGCACCCGTTGATCAATCAGCTCGCCGCCCAGGCCGACAAAACCGAGTTGGGGGGCACGTTGTGTGAGGCGCTGGCCACCCGGCTGGGCATCACCAAACCCTGCGCCGCCCGCCGCATCGCCGAGGCCGCCGATCTGGGTCCGCGCCGGGCGTTGACCGGGCAACCCCTGGAGCCGGTGCTGTGCGCGACCGCAGCCGGCCAGCGCGCCGGGCGCATCGGCGACGGGCAGATCGCGGTGATCCGTGACTTCTTCAAACATCTGCCCGCCACAGTCGATGTGTTGACCCGCGAGGCCGCCGAAGCCGACCTGGCCGACAAAGCCGCCTGGCAGCGCCCCGATGAGCTCGCCGGCTACGCCCAGCACATGATGAACTGCCTGCACCCTGACGGGGAATTCACCGACGAAGAACGCACCCGATCGCGCGGGATCACCCTAGGTGCCCAGCAGCGTGACGGCATGTCCACGATCAGCGGGCTGATCACCCCCGAACTACGCGCAGCGATCGAGGCACTGTGGGCCAAACTGGCCGCCCCCGGCATGGCCAACCCCGCCGACGACGCCCCAGTCATCGACGGCGAACCCGACCCCGAAATCGCCGGTGGAGATCGGCGCAGCACCGCCCAGCGTCAGCACGACGCGACGCTGGCCGCCATCCGGGCGCTGTTCGCCTCCGGGGACCTGGGCACCCACCGCGGGCTGCCGGTCACCATCATCGTCACCACCACCCTGCACGACCTCGAAGCCGGTACCGGCACAGGGCGCACCAGCGGCGCCACCCTGCTCCCGATCTCCGATGTGATCCGCATGGCCAGCCACGCACACCACTACCTGGCCCTATTCGACAGAGCCAAACCCCTAGCGCTGTACCACACCCAACGCCTGGCCAACCCCGCCCAACGCATCATGCTGCACGCCAAAGACCGCGGCTGCACCAAACCCGGCTGTAGTGCCCCGGCCTACCACAGCGAAGTCCACCACGTCACCGCCTGGACCAAAATCCGACGCACCGACATCACCGACCTCACCCTGGCCTGCGGCACCCACAACCGCCTGGCCGAACACGGCTGGACCACCCGCACCAACACCCACGGCCACACCGAATGGCTCCCCCCACCCCACCAAGACCACGGCCAACCCAGAACCAACACCTACCACCACCCCGAAAAACTCCTCAACCCCGAACACGACGACGAACCGTAGCGCCGCCGGTGCCGCACTGGCTAACGTGTGTCCGATGGACGGACGGCGCCTCACCCTTGTGCTGATGCGGCACGCGAAATCCGATTACCCCAGCGGCGTGGCGGACCATGACCGACCGCTGGCGGCCCGGGGCGTCCGGGAGGCAGCGCTGGGTGGCGACTGGTTGCGCGCCAACGTTCCGCCGATCGAGACCGTGCTCTGTTCGACGGCCACGCGGGCGCGAGAAACGTTGCAACGCACCGGGATCGATGCTCCGGTCAGCTATGTCGCACAGCTTTACGGTGCCGTGCCCGGCACGGTGATAGCAGAACTCAACAAAGTCCAGGACGACGTCACCACTGCGTTGGTCGTCGGACACGAACCGACGATCTCCTCGGTGGCGCTCATCCTCGCCGATCAGGAAACATCCAATGTCGATGCCGCGGAGAGCATTTCGGCAAAGTACCCGACGTCGGGCATTGCTGTCCTGCACGTGCCCGGGTGCTGGGCAGGCCTCGAACCGGGCGGCGCTGCGTTAGTCGATTTCCACGTCCCGCGTTAGGCGTTGGTGGCCAGCGTCAGTTCCATCAACTTGAGCGCCTGTCCGCAGGCATCGATCCCCGGCGCCTGTGGATTCACCCACCAGCCGACAACGCCCGCGGCGTCACTGGCGACACCGCATGCGCCGTTCGGATCGTTCGGCCGCATCACGATAGATTCGATGCCCTGGATCGAACGGTTCTCGATCTGGTATTTCAGCCCCTCGGCAACCTTGCGCTCGTTGCTCAGACTGCCCTGTTCGAACCAGAACCGGGTGATGTCGATCAAGCCGGCCGGATTGGCGGCCTGCCACCGGCAGATCGCGCCGACGAACGTGCTCTGGATGTCGAGCGGATCGGCACCGACCGTCTTGGCCAGGATGTCGGTGGTCAGAACCTCACATTCCTTGAGCAGGTTCGGGTACTGCTTTTCGGAATTGTCGTTGCGCGGCACACCGCCGCCGCCTGCCTTCACCGCCGTACCACCCACCGACCGGGAACAACCGGTCAGCACCATCAGCACGGCAACCAATGCCGCAACGCACCGCATCGACCTACTCATTTCGAATTCGCAATCGATTGCCGGGCCAGTTCCTTGGCGATATCGCACGGCGGCGGAAAAGGCTTCTGGCTGAAGCTCACCGACCATTCGATGAAGTCGTCCTGGAACTGGATGCCCACCTCACACAGCGAGTCGCCCAGGGTGGGCTCGTTGCCGACAGCGATGAACCCGCCATGACCGTTGATGTTGATGTCCTCGACACTCGCGCGGGAGAGTTCCTCGGTCTTGCGCTCACGTCCGATCGGGCTGCCGCGATACCAGGAGAAGGAAAAGTGCGGACCTGAGATGCCGCCGCCGGCCAGCCACTGGCATCCCACGGAATTCTTCGCGGTGTTGACCAGGCCGCCGATCTTGGTCAGTTGCGTCACCGTTTCGTCGGTCACGCCGCCGCACTGCGGAAAGAAAGGCCCGTGCTTGCCGTCGGCAGACCCCGATGTCGACGAAACCGTCCCGCCCGGTTTGTTGTCGTTGGAACCACCACAGGCGGCCACACCCAGGATCAACGCCAGCACCATCACGACCCGCGTCGCCAAATTACGCCGCACGACTACCTATCCGTTTCTCAAGCTCCTGCCGTTCCACACGATGCACTGTAGCGGCACCCCCGCAGGTCGAGCACCGACACGCCACCTGATCAGGCACTTTGGTCATACTCCCGACGGCGGGACTCGCATGCTGCCGGTGTGCGACAGTTACCCCATGCTCCTGGCCTTGCTGCGCCAGTACATCCGGCCGTACCACCGGCCGGTCGCGGCGTTGATGTTGCTGCAGTCGATCAGCACCATGGCCTCGCTGTACCTGCCCACCGTCAACGCCGCGATCATCGACGACGGTGTCGCCAGAGGCGATACGGCCACCATCGTCCGGCTGGGCATGCTGATGCTGATGGTGACCGGCCTGCAGGCACTCTGCGCGGTGGGGGCGACGTACTTCGGCTCCCGCACCGGCACGGGTTTCGGTCGTGACCTGCGGGCGGCGATGTTCGACCACATCATCACCTTCTCCGAGCACGAGACGGCCCGATTCGGCGCAGCGACGTTGCTGACCCGCAGCACCAACGATGTCAGGCAGATCGTGTTCCTGGTGCAGACGACCGCCACCGTGCTGGTCACCGCACCGATCATGTGCGTCGGCGGCGTCGTCATGGCCATCCATCAGGAGGCCGCGCTGACCTGGCTGCTGCTGATCAGTGTCCCCGTCATGGCGGTGGCCAATTACTGGATCATCGGTCACATGCTGCCGCTGTTCCGCAGCATGCAGCGGTTGATCGACGGCATCAACAGGGTGTTGCGCGACCAGCTCTCCGGCGTGCGGGTGGTGCGGGCGTTCACCCGCGAAGACTTCGAGCGGGACCGGTTCGAGCGGGCCAACACGGCGCTGTCGGGCGCCGCGCTCGAAGCCGGCAACTGGCAGGCGCTGATGCTGCCGGTCACCACGTTGACGATCAACCTGTCCAGTGTGGCGCTGATCTGGTTCGGCGGCTTGCGCATCGACCAGGGACAGATGCAGGTGGGGTCGCTCATTGCCTTCCTGTCCTACTTCGCTCAGATCCTGATGGCCGTCCTGATGGCGACCATGACGCTGGTCGTGTTGCCGCGTGCTTCGGTGTGCGCCGAGCGCATCACCGAGGTGCTGTCCACCACCGCGGCCGTCGCCAGCCCGGAGCATCCCGTCTTCCCACCACGGGGAATCACCGGCGTGGTGCGGCTGGACAACGTGACCTTCACCTACCCGGGTGCGGATTGCCCTGTGTTGCAGAACATCTCGTTGTCCGCCGAGCCGGGCACCAGCACCGCGATCGTGGGCAGTACCGGTTCGGGGAAGTCGACGCTGGTGTCGCTGATCTGCCGGCTCTACGACGTCACCACCGGCGCGGTCACTGTCGACGGCCTCGACGTCCGCGACTACCAGACCGAGCGGCTCTGGTCGGCGATCGGGCTGGTTCCCCAGCGCGGATATCTGTTCAGCGGCACGGTGGCCGACAACCTGCGCTACGGCGCGGCCGACGCGACCGACGAACAGATGTGGGAAGCGCTGCGTATCGCCGCCGCCGACGACTTCGTCCGTCCGCACGGGTTGCAGATGCGGGTGGCGCAGGGCGGGATCAACTTCTCCGGTGGCCAGCGCCAGCGCCTGGCGATCGCGCGTGCCGTCATCCGTCGCCCGGCCGTCTACCTGTTCGACGACGCGTTCTCCGCACTCGATGTGCACACCGAGGCAAAGGTGCGCAGCGCGCTGCTCGAAGAAGCGGGCAACGCCACCATTGTCATTGTCACGCAGCGGATTTCGACGGCATCTCGGGCCGGGCAGGTGATCGTCGTCGACAACGGCAGGATCGTCGGCGTCGGCAGCCACGATTCGCTGCTCACCGACTGTCCCACGTACGCCGAATTCGCCTCCTCCCAAGCGGTCAGCGCCGACGTGGGAGACCACCGGTGACGGCACCGATGAACGCCCGGCCCCGCGGCGCCGCGCCGGCACCACCCAACCTGCGCTCACGCGACTTCTGGGGATCGGCGGGGCGACTGGTCAGGCGACTAACTCCGCATCGCCGACTGAGCATCGCCGTCATCCTGCTGGGTGTGACCGGCACCGCCGTGGGCGTCGCGGTGCCGCGCATCCTCGGCCACGCCACCGACCTGCTGTTCAACGGTGTGATCGGACGGCACCTGCCGGCCGGCACCAGCAAGGCGCAGGCGATCGCCGCCGCGCGGGCCCGCGGCGACAACGCCTTCGCCGACCTGCTGTCCGGCATGAACGTGGTGCCCGGCCGCGGTGTGGACTTCGGTGCGGTAGCCCGCACGCTCGCGCTGGCGCTGATCTTATATCTCATTGCCGCGGTGCTGATTTGGGGCCAGGCCCGGCTGCTCAACCGCACCGTGCAGCGGACCATCACCAGCCTGCGGGCCGACGTCGAGGACAAGCTGCACCGGCTGCCGCTGTCCTACTTCGACCGCCATCAGCGTGGCGAACTGCTCAGCCGCGTCACCAACGACATTGACAACATGCAGTCGTCGCTGTCGATGACGATCAGCCAGCTGGTCACGTCGCTGCTGACCGTGGTGGGCGTGCTGGCCATGATGGTGTGGATCTCGCCGCTGCTGGCCCTGGTGACCGTGCTCACCGTTCCCCTCTCGCTGTTGGCGACGCGGGCGATCACCCGTCGTTCGCGGCGCTTGTTCCTGGCGCACTGGACCAGCACCGGGCGGCTCAATGCTCATATCGAGGAGACCTACAGCGGATTCACCGTGGTCAAGACGTTCGGCCACCAGGCGGCAGCGCGCGAACAATTCCGCCAGCTCAACGACGACGTCTATCAGGCCAGTTTCGGCGCTCAGTTCTGCTCCGGCCTGGTCGGGCCGGCGACCGGATTCATCGGCAACCTCGGCTACGTCGCGGTCGCGGTGCTCGGCGGCCTGCAGGTGGCCACCGGGCAGATCACCCTGGGCAGCATCCAGGCGTTCATCCAATACGTCCGCCAGTTCAACAATCCGATCGGCCAGGTCGCCGGCATGTACAACACCCTGCAGTCCGGGGTGGCCAGCGCCGAGCGGGTGTTCGATCTGCTCGACGAGCCCGAAGAGACCCGGGACCCCACCGCCCTGCCGGCGCCCGTCGCGACCGGGCGGGTCGAGTTCGAGCACGTGAGTTTCGCTTACCAGCCCGGTCACCCGGTGATCCACGATCTGTCGCTGGTCGCCGAACCGGGCAGCACGGTGGCCATCGTCGGGCCGACCGGTGCCGGCAAGACCACTCTGGTGAACTTGCTGATGAGGTTCTACGACGTCGAATCCGGCCGGATTCTGCTCGATGGCGCGGACATCGCCGCGTTGGACAGGCACGCGCTGCGTTCGCGCATCGGCATGGTGTTGCAGGACACCTGGCTGTTCGACGGGACGATCGAGGAGAACATCGCCTACGGTCGTCCGGACGCGGGACCTGAGGAAGTTGTCGCGGCCGCCAAGGCGGCCTACGTCGACCGATTCGTGCACACCTTGCCCGCCGGCTACCAGACCCGGGTCAGCGGCGACGGCGGCAGCCTCAGCGTCGGGGAGAAGCAGCTCATCACGATCGCGCGCGCGTTCCTGGCCCGACCGCAATTGTTGATCTTGGACGAGGCCACCAGCTCGGTGGACACCCGCACCGAGCTGCTGATCGCCCGCGCAACCCGTGAACTACGCCGGGCTCGTACGAGTTTCATTATCGCGCATCGTCTTTCGACGATCCGCGATGCCGACCGCATCATCGTCGTCGAAGCCGGCAGAGTCGTGGAACACGGCAACCACGCCGAACTGCTCGCCCGTCGCGGCGCGTACTACGAGATGACGCGCGCCTGACGACCACCCGTCAGCCGGGGATGCGCGAACTTCGCACCGCGATACCCCACAATGACAGGACCACAATGAAACAATGCCCAAAGGCCACGGAGGACCCGGGATGGCTGGTAACGCGATGGTGGACACCCGTCTCGAGTTCGGTGTGCTCGGACCGTTGGAGATGAAGATCGACGGCGTGCTGGTGCCGTTGGGCACCCCGAAGCAGCGCGCGGTGCTCGCGACATTGGTCATCAACCGCAACAGGCCCGTCGGGGTCGACGCTCTGATCACGGCGCTGTGGGAGGAGTGGCCACCGTCAGGGGCGCGGGCAAGCATCCACTCCTATGTGTCCAATCTGCGCAAGCTGGTCGGCGGCGCGGGGGTCGACCCCCGGGTGGTGCTGGCCGCCGCCCCGCCGGGCTATCGGCTGACGATCCCCGAGAACACCTGCGATCTGGGCCGATTCATTGCCGAGAAGACCGCGGGCGTACATGCGGCAGCCGGCAGTAGGTTCGAAGAGGCAAGCCGTCACCTTTCGGCGGCACTGGGCGAATGGCGCGGGGCGGTGCTCGACGACCTGCGCGACTTCCAGTTCGTCGACTCCTTCGCCACGGCTCTGGTCGAGGACAAGATTCTGGCGCACACCGCCAAGGCTGAAGCCGAGATCGCCTGCGGACGGGCGTCCGGGGTGATCGCCGAACTGGAAGCGCTGACCACCGAGCACCCCTACCGGGAGCCGTTGTGGGCGCAGCTGATCACCGCCTACTACCTGACCGACCGTCAGTCCGACGCGTTGAATGCCTACCGGAGGGTCAAGACGACGCTCGCCGACGACCTGGGCATCGACCCGGGCCCCACGTTGCGCGCGCTCAACGACCGGATCCTGCGCCAGGAGTCCCTGGACACGAAGCAGAACGCCAAGGTCACTGCCGCGGCAACCGTGACCGCGCTCGGTCAGCGCACCGTGGCGGCTGGTCAGCGGGTCACCGCGTACCTGCACGACGTCGCCACCGGTCACGACTATCAATTGCGCTCCGCGGCAACCAGGATCGGCCGGTTGAGCGACAACGACATCGTGCTGGACAGCGCCAACGTCAGCCGCCACCACGCCGTCATCGTCGACACCGGCACCAACTTCATCATCAACGACCTGCGGTCGTCGAACGGTGTACATGTGCGGCACCAACGGATTCGAATCGCCGCGACGATCAACGACGGCGACCACATCCGGATCTGCGACCACGAGTTCACTTTCCGGATCGCCGCGAATACTCAGGCCTGAGTCGCGGCATCGATGAATGTCATTGTCGCACAATATCTTTTGCGGTCAGAACAGGCCGAACACCGACACCGGCGAAGCTGTCGGAGCCACCCGGTAGGGTCTGCAACGATCGCGCCGGCCGCCGGTTCGACAGATCCTGTGGTCGCCGTCGGGCAGGCACGTTAGCTGAGGGCTGTTGATAGGGTCGGCGGAATTCGGGTCGGTTGAGGAGGATTGACAATGAGCGAGCCAGCATCGCGGGTGGGGTCGACGTTCGGGCCCTACCACCTCAAACGGTTGCTGGGCCGCGGCGGAATGGGCGAGGTCTACGAGGCCGAGCACACCGTCAAAGAGTGGACCGTCGCCGTCAAACTGATGACCGCCGAGTTCAGCAAGGATCCCGTCTTCCGCGAGCGGATGAAGCGCGAAGCCCGCATCGCCGGCCGCCTGCAGGAACCGCACGTCGTACCCATTCACGACTACGGCGAAATCGACGGCCAGATGTACCTCGAGATGCGCATGATCGAGGGCACCGACCTGGACAACATCCTCAAGCGGTACGGCCCGCTGGCTCCGCCACGCGCGGTGGCCATCATCACCCAGATCGCCTCGGCCCTGGACGCCGCGCACGCCGCCGGCGTCATGCACCGCGACGTCAAGCCGCCTAACGTACTGGTCACCCGCGACGACTTCGCCTACCTGGTCGACTTCGGCATCGCCAGCGCCACCACCGACGAGAAACTCACCCAACTGGGCACCGCCGTCGGCACCTGGAAATACATGGCGCCCGAACGATTTTCCAACGACGAGGTCACCTACCGCGCCGACATCTACGCCCTGGCCTGCGTGCTCTTCGAATGCATGACCGGCGCCCCGCCCTATCGCGCGGACAGCGCGACCACCCTGGTCACCGCGCACCTGATGGATCCGATCCCACAGGTCAGCGCCGCGCGCGCCGGCATCCCCAAGGCCTTCGACGCCGTGATCGCGCGCGGCATGGCCAAAAAGCCCGAAGACCGCTACTCCAGCGCCGGCGACTTCGCCCGCGCCGCCCACGATGCGCTCAGCAACCCCGACCAGGACCACGCCGAGAACATCCTGCGCAAGAGTCGTGAATCGACGCTGCCGGGTGGCGCGGTCGCCGGTCCGCCGCCCGGTACCGGCACACCGCCCCCGCCGGTGGCCACACCGCAATATCAACCGCCGCCCGGCTACCCCGATCAAGGTTCACACCAGGCGCAATACCCGCACAGCGCCCCGTCGTGGACGCCGGGCGGCGGGTCAGCGCAGGCACCCAGCGGTCCGATTCCGGCGCCGAGCGGTCCGACCCCTACCCCGGCGCACTTCCAGAGTGGCAGCTGGGGCGGCACCCCGCCCGGTGCGCCCCCGCCGTCGCAGGCCGGCGGTCCGACGCCGTGGAACCCGGGCGGTCAGCCGGCCAGCAGCAAACGCAGCCCCTGGCCGCTGGTGGCCGGTGCCGCGGCACTGGTCGTCGTGTTGGTGATCGCCGGCATCGGTGTCTGGCTGGCCGTCGGGTCCGATGACACCCATAAGGCCGACGACACCACGACGTCGGTCACCACGAGCTCCACCACGCAGAACACCACAACGAGTCAGCCCTCCACATCGACCAACTCCGCAGTCAGCAAGCTGCTCTCGATGGTGCCAGCCGGCTACGCCACCGGGGTGTGCAAAGCGACCACGCCGAAGCCGAACAGCGTGTGGACCGGCACGGTGGCCATGGTCGACTGCGGCCAGAACAGCAATCAGGGGGGTCCGAGCCGGGCGATATACGGCCTCTTCCCCACCGTGGACGCCCTCAAGCAGGCCTTCAACGACGACATCTCCGCGGTACAGCTGGTCAACTGCCCCGGCGAGGGGCCCTCGCCGGACGGCTGGCATTACGACCGGGACCCGACGGTGACCGCCGGAATGATTGCCTGCGGCACCTACAAGAACCACCCCAACGTGATCTGGAGCAACGAGAGCAAACTGCTGCTCAGTGACGTGTTCGGCGACCCGGCCACCCTGGAGGAACTGCACAACTGGTGGGCCAAGTACGGCTGACGTTCGGCCGGAGCCGTAGGGATGTGCCAGGTCATCAGCTGCCCAAGCGAAACTGCGGGCAGGTGTCCGCGCTCGTCGACCTCGCACTGGTAATCCCGTCAGCAGCAACCGTCAGGGACCGGGCACCCGCCACCGCACGCGGCAATATTGGCGGCCTTTAACAGGGGGGTTGTTGATAGTGTCGGCGACACTGGCTTGTTTCGGGAGGATCAGCGATGAACGACGCGCCGGGTTCGCGTGTTGGGTCAATGTTCGGGCCGTACCACCTCAAACGGTTGCTGGGCCGCGGCGGAATGGGCGAGGTCTACGAGGCCGAGCACACCGTCAAAGAGTGGACCGTCGCCGTCAAACTGATGACCGCCGAGTTCAGCAAGGATCCCGTCTTCCGCGAGCGGATGAAGCGCGAAGCCCGCATCGCCGGCCGCCTGCAGGAACCGCATGTTGTACCCATTCACGACTACGGCGAAATCGACGGCCAGATGTTTCTGGAAATGCGTCTGGTCGAGGGCACCGACCTGGACAACATCCTCAAGCGGTACGGCCCGCTGACCCCACCGCGCGCGGTGGCCATCATCACCCAGATCGCCTCGGCCCTGGACGCCGCGCACGCCGCCGGCGTCATGCACCGCGACGTCAAGCCGCCTAACGTACTGGTCACCCGCGACGACTTCGCCTATCTGGTCGACTTCGGCATCGCCAGCGCCACCACCGACGAGAAACTCACCCAACTGGGCACCGCCGTCGGCACCTGGAAATACATGGCGCCCGAACGGTTTTCCAACGACGAGGTCACCTACCGCGCCGACATCTACTCCCTGGCCTGCGTGCTCTTCGAATGCATGACCGGGGGGGCGCCCTACCGCGCGGACAGCGCCGGCATGTTGGTGACGGCTCATCTGATGGATCCGATCCCGCAGGTCAGTGCCGCGCGCGCCGGCATCCCCAAGGCCTTCGACGCCGTGATCGCGCGTGGCATGGCTAAAAAGCCCGAAGACCGCTACTCCAGCGCCGGCGACTTCGCCCTGGCCGCGCACGAAGCGCTCAGCAGCCCCGACCAGGACCACGCCGACAAGATCGTGCGCCGCAGCCAGGAAGCCGTCCTGCCCGGTGCCCCCACCGTGCTGCCGCCGACCATGGCCGCCGGGTCCGTGCCGCCGCCGCCGCGGACTCCGCCACCCCCGTCGCCGCCGCGACCGCAGCAGTCGGGTCCCCAGTATCCGGGCGGGTCCGGACCGTCGGGTCCGATCCCGCAGCAACGGCCGGCCTGGGCGGGCTCGAGCGGCCCGATCGCCGCACCGAATCAGCCGCCGCATCCGCAGTACTTCCAGGGCGGTGGCCCGCTACCGCCACACCCGTCGGGACCGGTCCCCGCCTGGAACCCGGGACAGCAACCGCCGCCACGCAAACGGAACCTGTGGCCCATCCTGGCCGCCGTCGCGGTCGTCGTGGTTGTCCTGATCGGCGGCATCGGTATCTGGCTGGTCAACCAGTCGGAGCCGACCAAGCCGAAGCCGCCGATCTCCGAGGACCGGCTGAATTCACTGTTGCTCACCTCGTCGGAGATCAACTCGGTGATGAGTGCGTCGACCATGCAACCCGGCAAGCCGATCACGACGATGGACAACTCGCCGGTGACGCTGTCGCAGCCGGACTGCCAGGGAGCGATGTATACCAGTCAGGGACCGGTGTACTCCGGATCCGGTTACACCGGGCTGAACGGCCTGATTCTGTCGGAGCCGGGCGACAACAACGACCACTGGGTCAACGAGGCCGCGATCGCCTTTCCGACCGCCGACAAAGCGGAATCGATTGTGCGAGCCCAGTTCACCAAGTGGAAGACGTGCGCCGGGAAGACGATTACGGCCACCAACAAGGGCAAGACCTACCGGTGGACCTTCTCGGAGGTCGTGGGCAGCCCACCGAAGATCACAGTGATGAACACCCAGGAAGGCGCCAACGGTTGGGAATGCCAGCGGGCGATGGGTGTGGCGAACAACATCATCGTGGACGTCAATGCCTGCGGGTTCAAGATCACCAACCAGGGTGGTCAGATCGTCGACAAGATCTTCGCCAAGATCGACAAAGAAAAGTAGTCGCTAGTTCGACGACGACGGTGGCGCCAGGTCGGGCCCCTGGGCGCGTAAGTCATCCACCGCGGACATGGCACTGCGCAGCTTGGCCAGCCACTCCTCGGTGTGTTCGCCGACCAGTCTGACCGACCAGGCCAGCGCATCCGCGCGGGAGCGTGCGACGCCGGCATCGACCAAGGTGTCCAGCACCTGGCGTTCGGGTTGCTTGAGCCGCGTCATCACCGGAACCGCGATGTGGGTGAACAACTTTCGTTCCCCGTTGACCTCGACGCCCCAGGACACCTTGCGCCCGAAGCGGGCCTGCGCTTCGTCGGCGATGGCCATCCGTTCCGGCCGAGTTTCCTTTCGGAATCGCGACGCCCGGCCCTCGGCACGTTCGGCGCTTTCGTCGGCCGCGCCGAGTCTGCCGACGACGGTGATTTCCTCCCGATCGACGACGACTTCGGGATCGCCGTCGAACCAGCTTTCAGGGATCCGTCCGGCGAACCACTCGGCCGCACCCGTTGCGTCGGGTTGGTCGGCCTGCTGCCAGCCGCCGGGGCGGCCGTGCCGCCGTCCATGATGGTGAATGCTCATGATTACATCATTACATGATTACTAAGTTCGTCGAATGTATTTCGCGCTCGGCGAACCTCCCCCACCGCTCCCGGGCGCCCGATGCGACCTTGAGAACCGTTGCGATCCGGCAGGTCCAGTTGTATTTTTGGTAACGAAGCAGGCCCGGAAGTGACCGAATCTCAAGTGCCGGACGCAGGGGTAAGACCCGGCCGCGTCAGACCCGCGCAAGACGGAGTCGGTGACGCCCCCCAGAGTCACACCGGGCCTGCCCATATGCGAGACCGGCTCACCCGCCCTGCCGAACCCGAAAGACTTTCGTCTCGTTCTTGATGCCCTTGAGGCGGCGCGCACCGGCGAAGGACCACTCGAAACCGTCGTCGCCGGAATCGGTCTGCAGCGCCTCCCGGGTCGACTCGGCGACCAGAACTGTGCCCGGGCGCGCCACCCCGGTGACCCGGCTTGCCGTGTTGACCGGACTGCCGAACCAGTCACCGGCCCGGCTCACCGCCATCCCGGACGCGACCCCGGCCCGGAGCCGGGGAAAGTCGTCGTCGGTGTCCACCTTCTCCACCAGCTCGAGCATGGTGTTCAGCAACGGCGCCGGCTCGGGGCTGACGAACATCACCGCGTCACCGATCGTCTTGATGAACCGCACCGGCGGGGCGGTCAGGTCGCGTGCGAGGTCGGCCAACCGGTTCGCGAGTTGCCCGAGTTCCTCGGCCGAGATCACCTCGCCCAACTTGGTGAATCCGACCAGGTCGGCAAACGCGATCGTGACCGCGCGGGCACCCGGCAGCGGCTGACCGGCTGCCCGCTCACCGGCACTGACCGCCTCGGTCTCCATCATGTGCCGCAGGTGCATGAACAGCATTTCCCGGATCATCGGCCCGAGCAGCGGGGTGATCTTGCTGATCAGCTCCTTCGACGCTTTCGCGATCTCCACTTCGCTGAGCCCGGGGCGCATGATCGCCGACAGCGCGGCGTGCCGCATCACCTCGGCGGCGTGCGACAAGCCCTCGGCGAGCACCCGCACGACAGCGATCACCTGGTCGGGCGGCAAGCCCAACTCGATGAACTGCTGGGCCGTCGCGGCGGCTTCGACGTCGGCGCGCATGTGGACCACGGCGTCGGGGTCGTCCACCCGGGCCAGGCCGATCGCGCGCTGAATCCGTTGCAGCAGCTCGAGATCGATGCCGTGACTCTCGCTGATCTCCCGGGTGGAGACGTAGGTGCCGTCGTCACCGATCAGATGGCGGCTCGCCAGCAGCAGCGGCGGGCTGGACGAACGGATCTCCTCGGCGGTGATGCCCTGCTCCTGCAGCCACCCCACCAGCTCTGCGCGCTCCGCGCGCTGCTCACCGGCCAACCCGTCGAGCAGATCGTCGTCCACGTCCTCAGCCATTTGGTCAACGTATAACGACGGGTGGCGATTCGATGCGCCCGCCGCGCGACCCACGCACCGACGGATACCCTGACAACAGCAACGTTCGCCATGACAGCGTTACCCGGGGTACCCACCGAGACAATGACGACCACACCGCAGCTGCATGGACTGCCGCCGGTTATCGACAACCGGGCCACCACCCTGATCCTGGGCTCGTTTCCGAGCGCCCAGTCGCTGGCCGTACAGCAGTACTACGCGAACCCGCGCAACGCGTTCTGGACCATCCTTGGCGAAATCTTCGGATTCGACTGCACAGCAACGTATTCCCGACGACTGGCCAACCTGCAGGATCGGGCGGTGGCACTGTGGGATGTGTTGCACGCCTGCCACCGATTGGGCAGCCTGGACTCCGCAATCGATCCGAAAAGCCTGGTAATCAACGATTTTACTGAGCTATACGCCAAATACCCTGCCATCCAACGGGTTTACTTCAACGGTGCGAAGGCGGCCGACTTGTACAGGCGCTTCGTCGGTGACCGCGCCGGCGTCGATTGCCGGCGGCTGCCGTCGACCAGCCCGGCGCACGCCACCAAACCCGGGGTGAAACTGGCCGCCTGGCGGGCGCTGAACAGCTCATGACACCGGTGGGCG
Source organism: Mycobacterium sp. IDUB_28 (assembly GCF_055419285.1). Lineage (NCBI taxonomy): Bacteria > Bacillati > Actinomycetota > Actinomycetes > Mycobacteriales > Mycobacteriaceae > Mycobacterium > Mycobacterium sp. IDUB_28. The sequence continues at coordinate 289,889 of NZ_JBVAXK010000005.1, forward strand.
CCGCTGCGCCCACGGTCGGGCCGCTTCGAGTTGCGCCGACAACGACAGCAGCGTCGCCTCGTCGTAGGGCCGGCCGACCAACTGCACCGACATCGGCAGGCCCTCGTCGTCGAAGTCCCACGGCACCACGGCGGCGGGCTGGCCGGTGAGGTTCCACACCTGCTGAAACGGAACCCGTTGGCCCACCAGCAACAACGTCGAGATCCCGCCGCGGCGCTGGTAGGCGCCGACCCGCGACGGGCCGGCCGCGGTGCCCGGAGTCACCACCACGTCGACGTCCTGGAAGATCGACTGGATCCGCCGGCTCAAACCGACCTCGGCCTCGCGCAGCGCGGTCATCCGCCGGTCAGAGAAGAACGAACCCATTCGCGCGATGGTGCGGGTCCGCGGCTCCAGCCGCTCGGGATGCGCCTGCGCGTCGGCGTCGTCGCTGATGCCCCGCAACATTCGGGGCAGATAGTTCGCGTAGAGCGACGGCGGATACTGCGGATCGCGAACGATCACCTCGTGGCCCAGGTCGCGCAGCAACGCACCCGCTTGCTCGAGCGCGGTCAACTGGGCCTGGCCCACCCGGACCGGCATCGGCGTCGGCACCTTGGTGCTCAACGCAATTCGCAGCCGTCCGGGACTGCGCGTCGCCGCCGCGACGAACTCGCCGTCGGGCCCGGGCACCGTCGTCGTCGCATCCAGGAACAACGCCGCATCCAGCACCGAACGCGCGATGGGACCGATGACGCTCAACCCTTCCCAGGCGTCGTCGTGCGGCTCCAGCGAGACCCGGTCCCGTTGCGGTTTGAGTCCGAACAATCCGCACCAGGTCGCCGGGATACGGATGGACCCGCCGCCGTCGGAACCCAACGCCAGCGGCGCCAGTCCGGCAGCGACCGCCGCCGCGCTACCGCCGCTGCTGCCGCCCGGCGTGCGACGCGGGTTCCACGGGTTGCGCGTCGCGCCGAACGTCAGCGACTCGGTGAACGGCATGATCATCAGTTCGGGCACCGCGGTCTTGCCGATCACGACCGCGCCCGCCGCCCGCAGCCGGCGCACCACCTCGGCGTCGTCGGTTACCGGCGGGCCGTGCGCGCCGCTGCCGTAGGTGGTCGCCTCACCGGCGACGTCGACATCGTCCTTGATTGCTAGCGGCACCCCGAGCAGCGGCCGGCGCACCCCGGCGTCCAGTAGTTGCTGGGCGGTTTCGGCGTCCTTGCGGGCAGCGTCGTAGCGCACCACCCGGTAACAGCGCAGTTCGCTGTCCAGCCGCTCGATGCGTTCCAGGTAGACCTCGAGCAGCTCCGGCGCCGTGACTTCCCCGTCGGCCAGCATGCGCGCTTGTTCGGCCGCGCCGGCGAACGCGAGATCACGAGGGTCCACCGCCGCAGCGTATCGCTGGCTGCGGCCGGACTGTCGCGACCCAGTACGGTGACGGCATGTCCTGCGTGTTTTGTGCGATCGTCGCCGGGGACGCCCCGGCCATCCGGATCTGCGAAGACGACGAGTACCTGGCGTTGTTGGACATCCGGCCGTTCACCCGCGGGCACACCCTGGTCATCCCCAAGAAGCACAGCGTGGACCTCGCCGACACGCCACCACAGACGCTGGCCGGCATGATCACCCTGGGCCAGCGCATCGCGCGGGCCGCCAAAGCCACCGACCTGGCGGACGCTACCAACATCGCGATCAACGACGGCCGGGCCGCCTTCCAGACCGTCCTGCACATCCACCTGCACGTCCTGCCCCGGCGCAGCGGCGACAAGCTGTCGCTGGTGAAAGGCATGGTGCTGCGCCGCGACCCGGACCGGGAGGCCACCGGGCGCATCCTGCGGGACGCGCTGGCCGCGACGAGTTCGTAGCCGGTGGCCGCGTAGTCGCTCGTCATCGAGTCGGACCAGAGTCCGGCAGCTATTCTGTGGGAGCGCGGTGAAGCTCGTCGGTACTTCGCCGAAAATGCGCGCGCGAGCTGGAGCTGGAATGAAGCGCTGGACGGGACTGCCGTGCCCGCTCACCGGGCTGAGCATGGGCGTCAGTTGGTGCCGTCGTCCTCGGGTACGGTTTCGCGGCGCTGCTGGTGATCTGCTCTTCGCTGTGCGGCTGGCAGGGTCCCTACGCGACGCGGCCCGTGGTGCAGGTCGTGACCGTGCTGTGCCTCACGTTCGCGAGCAGTTGTGCGGTGGCGGCGGCCCGGCAGGCGGTCGGGCGATTCAGGTTCGGGTGGCTGGCCATGGCGGTGGCACTGACCGGCTGGGCTGTCGGCGAAGTCATCTGGGCCGCGCTGGACGTGCGACCCGAACTCGACCACGCCACCCATCCGGCCGCAGCGGAGTTCGTGCTGCTGCTGTATCCCGTCGGCACCCTCACCGCCTTATTGCTGCTGGCCCAGCCGGCCGGCCACAACCTGTGGCGACTCGTCCTGGACGGCATCATCGTGGCGACATCGCTGTTCGTGGCCTCGTGGGTGTTCGTCCTGGACAAACTGCTGCAAACCAACACCGGTTCGCGGCCCACCACAGTGGTCCACGTCTTCGCCGACGTCACCCTGATGACCACGGCGATCCTGGTGTTGTCCCGGGGCCGCCCCGGCGGCCGCCGCAGCATGACGCTGCTGTCCAGCGGGATTGTGACCATCGGTCTCACCGACATGGTCGTGCTCTTCCAGACCGGCATCGGCAGCTACCACACCGGCGATCTGGTGGACGTCAGCCGGGTGGCGGGTTTGGGCCTGGCGGCGCTGGCCGGACTGGTGAGCGCGCAAGAGTCTGATGTCCCGCCGACGCTCGACGAGATCACCTCGCGGGTACGGCTGTGGCTGCCCTACCTTCCGCTGGTGCTGGCCGCCGCCATCGGGCTGGGCCACGCCCTGCACATGATGCGGCACGGCCCGCTGCTGGTGGGGCTCGGAATTCTGGTGGCGACGGTGCTCATCCGGCAGTTGCTGGTGCTGGTCGAGAACCAGCGCCTGTTGAGCGATGTCGCCCAGGAAGCGTTCCGGGACAGCCTGACCGGGCTGGCCAACCGCGCGAACTTCCTGCACACCTTGGAAGAAGCTGTTTCCCGTCGCCGCCAGCACGCCGCACCGATCGCGGTGATGTGCCTGGACCTGGACGACTTCAAGTCCGTCAACGACGCGCTGGGCCACCCGGCGGGCGACGAATTGCTGGTCCGGGTCGCCGGTCGGCTCACCGCCGCGCTGGATCAGGCGGGCACCGTCGCCCGACTCGGCGGTGACGAATTCGCCGTGCTCGTCGAAGGCCCGGTCGCCGAATCGCACGCCGTGGCACAACGAGTCCTCGACGCGTTCGAGCCGGCGATCGTGATCGACGGCGTCCCCCTGGCCGTCCGACCCAGCATCGGGTTCACCGCGGCGGTCGCCGAGTCCACCGTCACCGTCGACGAGCTGCTGCGCCACGCGGACCTGGCCATGTATGCCGCCAAACGCGAAGGCGGGCAATGCATCCGCAGCTTCGTGCCGGATCTGCCACTGCGCTACGCACTGCCCGAATCGGCCGATTCGGCGATCGCGGCGTTCGAGAACAGCCTCGAAGGCGGCCGGCTGCCCCGAGGTGCCCCGAGCGCCTTCGGATCGGTGAGCGGCTCGGCCAACGCCAGCGCGCTGGCCCGCACCTTCCGGCCGCTCGCCACGGCGGCCAGACCGAAGCCGGACGAAACCTACGAACAACCGCCGAGCGTCCGGTGGCCGCCGCTGGGCATCCGGATCGCGCTGACGCTTCTGACGATCGGTGTGGTCATTTTCGCGGCGTCGTGCTGGCCCGACCCGCGCGCCGACCACACGCCGTTCTTCGCCAACGTCCTTTATCCCGCGCTGAACCTGTTCGCCGCGTCGCTGGTCGCCGTCCGCGGCTACCGCGTCACGGCCGACCGTCCGGCGTGGATCCTGATCGCCGTCGGGATGGCCTCTTCGGCATTCGGCGACATCATCTACACCCGCTGGGTCCACGAAGGTCAGTCGCCGTCGATCGCCGATCCGGCCTATCTGGCGTTCTACCCGCTCACCTACGCCGGTCTGTTACTGCTGATGCGCTTCCGGCTGAAACGGGTGCCCGTCCCGATCCGTCTCGATTCCGTCGTGTGCGGCCTGGCCATGGCGGCCGTCGGCGCCGCGCTGATGGCCGGGCCCATTCACGACGCCGCCTTGCGGGCACCGGCCACCGTGCTGGTGGGACTGGTCTACCCGTGGTTCGACCTGGTGCTGCTGGCGCTGGCCGCCGGGATGCTGCCGATCCTGGGCTGGCGGCACGAATTCCGCTGGGGACTGCTGGCGGCCGGGTTCGTCCTGTTCGCGACGGCCGACACCGCGTACCTGTTCGAGACGTCCGCTAGCGACTATCGGGTCGGCACCATCCTCGACGCGTTCTGGCCCGCCTCCTCGCTGTTGATCGCAGCGGCCAGCTGGGCGGCGTGGTCGTCGGTGCCGCCGCTGCCCAGGCGCGGGTTGGGTCCCTATGTGGCACCGGTGGCATGCACCATCGTCGCGTTGTCCGTCACCGCGGTGGGGCCCGAATCCCGCGCCGCGCAGATTCTGGCGGCGCTGAGTCTGATCGCGGTGGCAGCGCGGTTCTCGGTGACGTTCCGCGAGGTCAGCATCATGGCCGAAACCCACAAGCGGGCCATGACCGATGAGCTGACCACGCTGCCCAACCGGCGGTCGCTGGCCACAGCGCTGACCGAGGTGCCCACTTCTCCGCCGTCCACACCCGTGCTCACCCCCACCCTGAGCACCAGGACCCCGGCCCGTCGCGCGCTGCTGCTGCTGCAACTGCACGAATTCCAGGAGATCAGCGACACGGTCGGCCACCATTTCAGTGACGAGCTGCTGTGCCAGATCGCGAACCGACTGTCCCAGAACGTACGTCGGGAAGATCTGCTCACCCGCGCCGGTGACGACCAGTTCGCGATCCTGCTTGCCGAAGGGGCCGACCTGATCGCGGCGCGCGCACAGGCGGGCCGATTGCTGGAGGCGTTGGGGCACCCGTTCACGCTGGATCCGATGACCGTGCAGGTCGACGCCCGCATCGCCATCGCCCTGTACCCCGACCACTGCGATCATCCGCAGGAGCTGCTGAACCGCGCCGAGATTGCGATCCCGCACGCCAAGTCCACCCGGAGCAAGATCGTGGTGTACGACTCGGCGTACGAGCTGTACCGCGACAACGATCCCAACCTGATCGAGGAACTACGCGTCGCGCTGGTCGACGGCGCCGACCTGACCTGCCATTACCAACCCAAGATCAACGCCCACGACGGCAGCGTGCACAGCGTCGAGGCCTTGCTGCGCTGGCATCATCCCAGCCGCGGGTTGTTGCTGCCGGAGGAGTTCCTGCCCGCCGCCGAACGCGCCGGCCTGATGCGCAAGGTCGCTAACCGTACCGTCAACGTCGCACTCGAGCAGATCCGCAGCTGGCGTGAGCAGGGCCTGCGATTGACCGTCGCGGTGAACCTGTCAACGACGAACCTGCTGGATCTGGACCTGGTGGGCACCATCGAGCAGCAGTTGCGCACCCACGGCCTGCCCGCCGACGCGTTGATCATCGAGATCACCGAGAGCACGCTGGTCGACTCGGAACGGTCCCGCAACACCGTCGCTGCGTTGCAGCAGCTCGGTGTGCGCATTTCGCTGGACGACTACGGCACCGGCTGGTCCTCGCTGGCGCGGCTGCAGGATGTCTCGGTCGACGAGCTCAAACTCGACCGGGTGTTCGTGGCACGACTCGCCCAGGATCCCCGGTCGGTGGCGATCGTGCGATCCACCGTGGCGCTGGCCGCCAGTCTGGGCGCCGACCTGGTGGCCGAGGGCGTCGAAGACGAGGCGACCCTGCGCGCGCTGCGTCAGTACGGCTGCACCATCACCCAGGGTTTCGTGCACAGCCCGCCGCTGCCGGCGGCTGATCTGCAGCGATGGATCGAGAGGCACGTGCCCGATCCGGCGGCGAACAATCCGCCGCCGTCCGCCACGTTGGCGTAAGACGGGCCGGGTCAGAACAGCTCTTTGGCGAGCAGCTCCAGCGTCGCCACCCGGGCGGGTGCGGTCGCCGGGTCGGTGCCGCGGTGTGCCGAGGCGACCGGATGCACCATCACCTCGTCGACCTCGAACCGCTCGGCCAACACACGCAGCTGCTCGGCCGCCTCGGCGGGTGCGCCGACCACAGCGCGGCGCAACCCACTGTCGACGATGTGCTGCTCGGGCGGCGTCAACTGCGCCCCGCGGGCCTCCTCGACCAACGGCACCGGTCCGAGCGGTTTCCCGGTGCGCAACCGAGCCATCATCTGCAGGTTGGGCAGGATCAAATCCGTTGCCTCGTCCCGGGTTTCGGCGACGGCGGCATTGACGGTCAGGAAGGTCAGCGGTTCGGCCGTGAGGTCGCTGGGACGAAAATGCGAGCGGTAATACTGCAGCGCCTCCTCGGTGCCCTGACCGGAGAAGTGATGGGCGAATACATACGGCAGCCCCTTGGCAGCTGCCAGCCGCGCCGAATACATCGACGAGCCCAGCAACCACAACCGCGGCTCACTGACCGCGGCCGGAGTCGCCTTGAGCGTGTAATCCCCCGAACGCAGCGGCACCCGCACTCCGTGGGCGCTCATCAGCGCGACCACATCGTCGAGGTAGTCCGGGAAGTTCGCGATGTCGCTGTCGTCCTTCCCGCCACGCAGCGCGTAGGACGTGACCGGATCGGAGCCGGGGGCACGGCCGATGCCAAGGTCGATACGGCCCGGCGCGGCGGCCTCCAGCAGCGCGAACTGCTCGGCGACGGTCAACGGCGCGTGGTTGGGCAACATCACCCCACCCGAACCCAGCCGCAGCTGCCGGGTCTGCGCGGCGAGATAGGCGATGAGCACCGGCGGATTGGTCGCACCCACTGATGGCATGTTGTGGTGTTCGGCGATCCAGTACCGGGTGAAACCCAGACGGTCGGCGGTCTGCGCCAGCGACACGGTGGCCGCCAGCGCGTTCCCGGTGGACTGGTCGGTGCGCACCGGGACGAGATCAAGAACGGAAAGGCGCACGACGGGAACAACGCGTTCGGCGGCAGGAACCTTCCCTCAGTAGTTCATCAACGTGATCGAGTTCACGATCAGGTCGAACTGTTCCTGCGAAATGGGTGCGCCACCCGGGATGCTGTCGGTGGCCAGGAACTGGGTGCGTTCGGTGTAGGCGCGAAAGCGCTTGAAATAGTTGGCGAATCCGAGTCCGTGATCGAGGCGGGCCAGCTTGAGTTCGCCGGCCAGAATGGTGGCGCCCAGCAGCGCCAGACTGGTCCCCTGGCCCGACATCGGCGAGGAGCAATAGCCGGCGTCGCCCACCAGCACCACCCGTCCGATCGACCAGTGATCCATCACGATCTGCGCCATCTCGTCGAAATAGAAATCCGGCGCGGATCGCATCAGCTCGAGCAACTGCGGACGGACCCACCCGTCGTCGGCCATTCGCCTGTCCAGCTCGGCGAACTGAAGTTCCCTGTCGCGGTAGTCGATTCGCACGTCGGGTTCCATGAATCCGAGCATTGCCCGCGCCTCGGAGTTGTTGCGCGCGCTGTACACGCCCGCCATGCTCGTGTCGCCGTAGTGCCACATCTGCCAGTAGTCCAGTTCCAGGAAGTTCGGCACGGTGAAGATCGCCGCGTACGTTCCCAGTCGCTTCTTGAAACGGTCCTCGGGACCGAACACCAGTCGGCGCACGTTCGAGTGCAGGCCGTCCGCGCCGACCACCAGATCGAAGCTGCGGGGGTCGGCATGCTCGAATGTCACGTCGACGGACGGTCCCAGATTGCTGATGGTGACGATGGTGTCGTCGAACAGGAACTCGGTCTTCAATTTGGTTTCGTCGTAAAGCAATCCGATCAGATCGTCGCGCAGCAGTTCGATGTCCTGATTGTCGATCGGCCCACCGGTCGGCGTGGATTCGGTGTCCCTGGACAGTTCGTTGCCGTCACGGTCGACGACGGAAAAACCCTTGATGCGGGTCTTGAGATCCTCGGCGACGGCCCGCAGACCCATCCGATCCAGCACCTCCAGCGCCGGCCCACGCACGTCAATTGCCTGCCCGCCCGGCCGCAGCCCCGGATGACGTTCCACCACAGTGACCGAATAACCATTGCGCCCAAGCCAATACGCCGCAGCGAGGCCCGCCACGCTGGCACCGGACACCAGCACCGATTCCACCATTACCTGATCCCTGCCAGCTTCTTTGCGTCCGCGAACACCTCGTCGAGCATTGCCGGAGTCAACCTACCTGTGAACATGTTCTGCTGGCTCGGGTGGTAGCAGCCGAGGAGGCGCTTGTCGGCAGGCAACTCGGCGACGACCCGGTGACCGAACTTTGGTTTGGGCTTGGGAGCGCCCGTCATCGCCAGGGCGACCTGCCAGGCGAACCCGCCGAGGGCGACCAGCACCCGCACGTGCGCCGACACCAGCCGCCACTCCGCACCCAGCCAGGGCGCGCAGGTATCCCGCTCGGCCGGCGTCGGGGCGTTGGCCGGCGGCGCGCAACGCACCGGGGCGACCAGACGAATCTGCTTGGCCCGCAAGCCGTCTGCGGCGTCGACGCTGGTCGGCTGGTTCACCAACCCGGCCCGGAACAGCGCCGCATAGAGCTGGTCGCCGGACCGGTCGCCGGTGAACATCCGTCCGGTGCGGTTGGCGCCGTTGGCGGCGGGAGCCAGCCCGACGATCAGCAGCCGCGGACGCTCCGAACCCCACCCCGGCACCGGTCGTCCCCAGTACGGCTGTTCGGCGAACGCGCGTCGTTTGGTCACCGCCACGTCCTCGCGCCAGGTGACCAGGCGCGGGCACGCCCGGCACACGCTGCTCTGCGCGTCCAGCTCGGCGATGGACCCCGCTGCCCCCGCCAGCTCGGTGACCTGCGCAGCGTCGGCGGCCACCGGGGTCTGCGGCGTCGCCCTGTCACCCGGCCACCCCGAGCCGGGCGGCACCGGCGAGTCGAAGGCGCGGCCGGTGCGGGGATGGCGGAGCGACACACGTACATCCTGCATTCACCCAGCCGGCGGCGCTCGGCTGCACCGAAATTCGGTGGTTCCGGCGGGTGGTTTACCGCTACATTCGGCCCGACCACATCAAGGGTATCCATGAACGAGAAGAAGCCCGTGAACCACAAGACCCCGGCCCTGCTGGTCCTGTTCGCCACCCTGATGGCAGGTGCGGGCGACGGCATCTCCCTGGTCGCGTTTCCCTGGTTGGTGCTGCAGCGACAGGGCAGCGCGGGACAGGCCTCGATCGTCGCGGGCGCGACCACGCTGCCGCTGCTGTTCTCCACGCTGGTCGCAGGCACCGCGGTGGACTACTTCGGGCGCCGGCGGGTCTCGATGGTGGCCGATGCGCTGTCCGGGGCAGCGGTGGCCGCGGTCCCGGTGGTGGCGTGGGCGTTCGGCGAGCAGGCGGTCAACGTTGCGGTGCTGGCCGGGCTGGGCGCCTGCGCGGCGGCCTTCGACCCGGCCGGCATCACCGCCCGCCAGTCGATGCTGCCCGAGGCCGCCGCCCGGGCGGGGTGGTCGCTGGACCGCGTGAACAGCCTTTACGAGGCGATCCTCAACCTGGCCTTCATGGTCGGTCCGGGGATCGGCGGGCTGATGATCGCAACGGTCGGCGGCATCACCACCATGTGGATCACCGCCGCTGCGTTCGCATTGTCCATCCTGGCGATCTCGGTGCTGCGCCTCGAGGGTGCCGGTAAACCGCTGCATGCCTCGCGGCCCGAGGGTCTGCGGTCGGGGATCTCCGAAGGCTTGCGCTTGGTGTGGAGTTTGCGGGTGCTGCGCACCTTGGCGCTGATCGACCTGGTGGTCACCGCGCTGTACCTGCCGATGGAAAGCGTGCTGTTCCCGAAGTACTTCACCGACCGCAATCAGCCGGGACAGCTCGGGACGGTGCTGATGGCATTGTCGCTGGGCGGGCTGGTGGGTGCGCTGGGTTACGTGGCGCTGGCCCAACGGGTACCGCGCCGGATGATCATGCTGGCCGCGGTCCTGACCCTGGGCGCGGCCGCGGCATTGATCGCGCTGCTGCCGCCGCTGCCGGTGATCCTGGCGCTGGTCGCGGTGGTGGGCGTCGTGTACGGGCCGATCCAGCCGATCTACGCCTACGTCGTGCAGACGCGCACCCCGACGCAGCTGCGCGGCCGGGTGGTCGGCGTGATGACGTCGCTGGCCTACGGCGCCGGTCCGCTGGGTCTGCTGCTGGCCGGCCCGCTGACCGACGCCGCCGGCTTGCACGTCGCGTTCCTGGCGCTGGCGTTGCCGATTCTGGCGACCGGGCTGATCTGCCTGCGGCTGCCGGCGTTGCGGGAACTGGACCGCGCGCCGGAGTTTGCGGTGGATCCAGCGACGTAGGATCGGCGTGTGCTGGAGGACCTCATCGCCGAACTGCCCGACGGGATGGTGATCACCGATCCCGCGGTGACCGAGGGCTACCGACAGGACCGTGCGCTGGACCCTTCGGCGGGCAAACCGCTGGCCGTGGTGCGCCCGCGCCACACTGCAGAGGTGCAGACCGTGCTGCGGTGGGCGGCTGCACACCGGGTGCCGGTGGTGACCCGCGGCGCCGGCAGCGGCTTGTCCGGCGGGGCGACGGCGGTGGACAACGGGATCGTGCTGTCCACAGAGAAGATGCGCGATATCACCGTCGACCCGGTGACCCGTACCGCGGTATGCCAGCCGGGCCTGTTCAACGCCGAGGTGAAGAAGGCCGTCGCCGAGCACGGGCTGTGGTATCCCCCGGACCCGTCGTCGTGGGAGATCTGCAGCATCGGCGGCAATATCGCCACCAACGCCGGCGGGCTGTGCTGCGTGAAGTACGGCGTCACCACCGACTACGTGTTGGGCATGCAGGTGGTGCTGGCCGACGGCACCGCGGTGCGGCTGGGCGGTCCGCGCCTGAAAGACGTTGCCGGACTTTCTCTTACGAAGCTGTTCGTGGGCAGCGAAGGAACGCTGGGCGTGGTCACCGAGGTGACGCTGCGGTTGATGCCAGCCCAGAACCCGTTGAGCGTGGTGGTGGCCAGTTTCGCGTCGGTGGAATCCGCCGTCGATGCGGTGCTCGGCGTCACCGCCCGGCTGCGCCCGGCGATGCTGGAGTTCATGGACTCGGTGGCGATCAACGCCGTCGAGGACACCTTGCGAATGGACCTGGACCGCGGCGCGGCAGCGATGCTGGTGGCCGCTTCCGACGAACGGGGTCGCGCCGGCGCGGAAGATGCCGAGTTGATGGCCACGGTGTTCGCCGAACATGGTGCCACCGAGGTGTTCTCCACCGACGACCCCGACGAGGGGGAGGCGTTCGTCGCCGCCCGCCGGTTCTGCATCCCGGCGGTCGAAGCCAAGGGATCGTTGTTGCTGGAGGACGTGGGGGTGCCACTGCCGGCGCTGGGTTCGCTGGTGACCGGGATTGCGCGCATCGCCGAGGAGCGGGACCTGATGATCTCGGTGATCGCCCACGCCGGGGACGGCAATACGCACCCGCTGCTGGTGTTCGACCCCGACGATGCCGCGATGGCCGAACGCGCCCAGCTGGCGTACGGCGAGATCATGGACCTGGCCGTGGGGCTGGGCGGCACCATCACCGGTGAGCATGGTGTCGGGCGGTTGAAACGGCCCTGGCTGGGCGACTATCTCGGACCTGAGGTGATGGACCTGAACCGGCGGATCAAGGATGCGCTGGATCCGTTGGGGATTCTGAACCCTGGGTCGGGGATCTAGCTGACTGCCCTGGGTGCAGTTTGACCTGCGCCGCTGCCAAGTGCGCGGCGGTTCGGCTCGGCATCTGGTTAGTCGCCTAACCTCCACTCGGGGCAGTAGTGGGTCGCCGCGGTATTGATAAACGCCACAGCAGCGTCCTGTCCGAGGTTGAACTGCTGCCGGACCCAGGCAACAGGGGCGCCTCGTTGATCCTCCATTGCAATACATACATAGTGAGCGCCTTGCACTTCGGCGTCGTCACCCACTAAGGTTTTGTGCCCCTGTCCATGCCAGTCCGCTAAGAATTGTGCGTCCGAGTTCGTTCGCGTCGACGCTGCCTCTTCTGTTGTAGTGGTCGGCGACGACGTCTGGATTTGTAGCAGCTGCGTTGTCAGAGCCGTGGTAGTTGTCTGTCTTCTCGCGATCGTTGTCCTCTGCGTGCGAACATGCTCGAGCGATGCGGTCAGTTCGCCGTGGCTGGAGGCGCCCAACCACCGAAGCAGTAAGAGCAAGAGCAGTAACACGACCGCGCCGAGTATCAGCCACTGTGCTGTGGTGAGGGAGATACGCGGGCCTTGGGCAGGCGCGGGGTCCAATGGTGCCGGTTCTGTCGGCGCGGCCGCGTCGCTGTGTGGGCTTTCGGTTTGGAGATCGCGCCGGCGAGCATGGCCGAAATCTGCTGGTTTACGTAAAGCGGATCTAGCGCTTTTGACGAGCTCGCGGGCAGTCGAGTACCGGTCTTCAGGATTCTTGGCCATCCCAATCGCGATCACCTCGTCCATCGATTGCGGCACTGAGGCGTCCATCGTTGAGGGTCGCGGCGGCGGCGTGGTGAGGTGTCCGACAATTTGCTGCTCGAGGCTGTCCCCGGGGAACGGGCGCTGTCCGGTCAGTGCCTCGTGCAGGACGCACGTCAATGCGTAAATATCGGCGCTGGCATCGGCGGTTCCGGTGTTGAGCCGTTCGGGGGACATGTAGGCCCAGGTGCCTATTGCGATACCGGTGCTGGTCAAACCGGTTTGTTCGGCGGTTCGCGCGATACCGAAATCGATCAGGTAGGCGAAGTCGTCCTGCGCGACCAAGATGTTGGACGGTTTGATGTCGCGGTGAACAAGCCCAATCTCGTGTGCGGCTTGTAGAGCGGAGGCAATTTGTTCGATGATCTTCACCGCTCGGCGCGGCTTTAGAGGCCCGCTCTTCAGCAGTGACAGCAAATCCTGTCCGGCTATTAGTCTCATAGCGATGTATAGCCGGCCATCCGTCTCACCAAAGTCGTAGATCGGGACAACGTGCGGTTCATCGAGCCCGGCGGCACATTGCGCTTCCCGGCGAAACCGCTCCTGAAACGTTCGATCGCTGGCGAAATGGGCTGGCAAAACCTTCAGCGCTACGATGCGATTCATTTGCGAGTCGTGGGCTCGCCACACCTCACCCATGCCACCCTCGCCGACCTTCTCAATCAACTGATAGCGACCGAAGGGTGTTCCATCCATTCGACGAGCTACCTCCCGCGCAGCAATTGATTGTATGAACGATAGCCGCGGTAGGAACAATCGCCGCGGTGTGCTGTCGCGCAGGGTCCCGCAAGCCACGCCAAGGCTTATGATTGGTCGCCCCCCGGCCACCACAAACCCGTCGACGCGAGCGTGAGTCGATAATGTGTACGCACCTGATGATGCATCTAGGGTCGTGTTCCGGCGTGCAAGTGACCCTGCGTCTTGCGCGCAGCCTGATGTTGATTCGCCGGTCACGGTGGTATCGCTTGAGGCGTGGCAGCGCTGTCGGCGAAATGGGCACCGATCGATCCCATTTACCCAGCGCCTACGGTGCCACCATTCTCAACCTCTCAGTGCGAGAGGTGACGGTACCTTTCGCAGCACCCCCCGACTTGGCGTTGCTCGGCGCCCGCCAAAGCCGTCAACGATACCCAACCCGCCTACGGCGCCAAAGACTCTGATCATTTAGCGGTAAGGGGAAAGCGGGCAGTTGACATCATTCTTTATCTGTCGTACGAATAAGACATGACTGCTTTAGTGTCTCATGAAGTTCCGGCGAAGTTCGTCTTGGCCACCGCCGAGACCTGGGCCAACCCCTGGCCGATGTACAAAGCGCTGCGCGACCACGACCCGGTGCACCACGTCGTCCCGCCGGGACATCCCGAGCACGACTACTACGTGCTGACCCGCCACGCCGACGTCTGGTCCGCCGCCCGCGACCACCGGACGTTCTCCTCCGCGGAAGGTCTGACCGTCAACTACGGCGACCTGGACATGATCGGGCTGCGGGACAACCCGCCCATGGTGATGCAGGACCCGCCGGTGCACACGCAGTTTCGCAAACTGGTGTCCCGGGGATTCACCCCGCGACAGGTCGAGGCCGTCGAACCCAAGGTGCGCGAATTCGTCGTCGAACGAATCGAGAAGATCCGCGCCAACGGGGGTGGCGACATCGTCACCGAGCTGTTCAAGCCGCTGCCCTCGATGGTGGTGGCGCATTATCTCGGTGTGCCCGAAGAGGATTGGGCGCAGTTCGACGGCTGGACCCAGGCCATCGTCGCGGCCAACACCGCCGAGGGCGGCATCGTCAGCGCGCTGGAAACCGTCGGCGACGCAGTCGGGACCATGATGGCATATTTCACCGCACTGATCGAACGGCGCCGCACCGAACCCGAGGACGACACCATCTCGCACCTGGTGGCCGCCGGGGTGGGCACCGACGGCGATATGGCCGGCATCCTGTCGATCCTGGGCTTCACCTTCACCATGGTCACCGGCGGAAACGACACCGTCACCGGAATGCTGGGTGGCTCAATGCCTTTGCTGTATGAACGGCCCGATCAGCGACAGCTGCTGGTCGATGACCCCGGCCTGATCCCGGACGCGGTCGACGAACTGTTGCGACTCACCTCACCGGCACAGAACCTGGCCCGCACCGCAACCCGCGACGTCACGATCGAGGACACCACCATCCCGGCCGGGCGCCGGGTGCTGTTGGTGTACGGCTCGGCTAACCGCGACGAGCGCGTATATGGTTCTGACGCAGGCGAACTCGATGTGCGGCGTCGCCCGCGCAACATCCTGACTTTCAGTCATGGCGCACACCACTGCCTGGGCGCGGCCGCGGCACGCATGCAATCCCGGGTCGCGTTGACCGAACTACTCAGTCGCTGCCCCGATTTCGAGGTCGGCGAACCGGTGTGGTCCGGTGGTAGCTACGTACGCCGTCCGCTGTCGGTGCCGATCAGGATCAAGGCCTGATGGACTGGCTGGCCGATCGCCGCAGCGAAGCCGCTGCCGACCGCATCCTCGATGCCGCCGAGCGACTGTTCACCGAACAGGATCCTTCCTCGGTCGGCATGAACGAAATCGCCAGAGCCGCAGGGTGTTCACGGGCAACGCTGTACCGGTACTTCGACAGCCGGGAGGCGCTGCGCACCGCTTATGTGCACCGGGAGACGCACCGACTGGGCCGAAAGATCCTGCAGGCGATCGAACGGGTCGGGGATCCACACCAGCGACTGGTCGCCGGCATCAGCGCCACATTGCGGATGGTGCGCGAAAGTCCGGCGCTGTCAGCGTGGTTCGGGTCCACCGTGCTGCCGATCGGTGGCGAACTGGCCGGGCAGTCCGAGGTGATCACCGCCCTGGCCTCCAACTTTCTGAATTCGCTGGGACCCGACGACCCCGCCGTGGTGCAACGCCGCGCGCGCTGGACGGTGCGGATGATCATCTCGCTGCTGATGTTCCCCGGCCGCGACGAGGATGACGAACAGGCAATGATCGAAGAGTTCGTCGTCCCGGTGGTATCACCGGTCAGTTCGTCCAATAGGCCTGCGCCTTAATAGATTTGCGTGGTATCCCAAATTCTTCCCGCAGTACGCGGGCTACCGAGCGCGTGGTACGCATACTGCACGCGACCCAACCGAAGTGGTCGCCGGCGTCGAACGCCGCCGCGCGCACTGTCTCGATCAGCGACTCGTCCGCGCTGTGCCGATCCACCCAGACGACATCGGCGTTGCGGGCCACCGGCAAGTTCTTGTCGTCGTCACAACCGGCCTCCAGAAACACCCGCGCCGGGGCGTCGCCGATCGCACCCAGCAGGGAGTTGATGGCCGGCAGCGAGGCGGTGTCGCCGACGATGACGTACCCGGTGGGCGCCGGTTCCGGGATGGCGAACTTGCTGCCCAGTACCGTCGCGTCGATGGTGTCACCCGGTTGCGCGCTGCGTGCCCAGTCCGAAGCGACCCCGTCGTGCAAGGCGAACTCGACGTCGAAGGTGCCCGCCTGTGGATCCGGGTCGACGAGGGTGTAGCCGCGTTGGTGCGAACGGTCGCCGTCGGCAAACCACATTCGGATCCACATCGTCGGGTGCACCGCATGCGCGGCCAACATCCCGCCGTCCTCGAAGCTCACCCTCAGGTAGTGCGGACTGATCCCCCGTCGGCGGGTCACGGTGAGGCGGTAGTCCCCGGCACCCATCAGCTTGAGCACGGTGCCTTGCCAGCCCCGCGACGCCTTCGTTTCGGCCATCCTCGCCTCCCATCAACTTAGGTAAGGGTAACCTATCACGCTGGGTCGGTCATGGCCGAGCGGCAAAGTTCGCCGCAATTTCCCCGGCTCGCACCGCGACGTTCGACAACAAAGTGGAGCCCAACCCGTGCGTGTGCTCTACCGAGCCGTTCAGATAGATGTCCCCGGGCGCCGCTGACGTGGGCACCAGTCGGTAATCCCGGGTGACCAGCGGGCGCCCCGCCGGGTCGAACTGGTAAAGACAGGCCAGCTCGCCCAGGAAGTGCCGGACATCCAGCGGCGCATAGCCCGTCGCGTAGATCACTGCATCGCAGTCCAGGGTCTGCTGCGAGTGGTCGATCAGGTGGGTGATCGTCACCTGCACCCCATCCGAATGTTCCTGCGTGGCAGTAATTTCGGATGCATTGTCGATGAAGAATCGGCGCTCGCCGGACACCCGTTCGGCGTACTCGCGCGCATAGAGTGCGTCGATCAGTTCCGCATCCACCGCCGAGTAGTTGGTCGACCGGTGGTAATCGAGGAGTCGTTGTCGCAGTGACTGGTCGGCTGTGTAGAAGTCGTCCACGGCTGACGGATCGAAGATGCGATTCGCGTAAGGGCTGTCGTCGGCCACGCTGTATCCGTAGCGGGTGAAGACCGCGCGCACTTCGGTCGCGGGGTAGGTCTGATGCAGGTAGCTGGCTACTTCCGCTGCGCTCTGCCCCGCGCCGACCACCGCGAATCGTTTCGGGTCAGCAACATCGAGGGCAGCAAGACGGGACAGCAGGCGGTGGCTGTGCCACTGCCGGGAGGTTTCGGACCTGCCGTGCGGCAGCATCGGGCACAGGCCGGTGCCGAGCACCAGGGCACCGGCGTGCATCGCCCACCCGGACTCCGCGCGCACCAGCATGCCCGAATCGTCCGCCGTCATCTCGACAATGCGCTGCCCGTAACGGACGTCGGCGCCGAGCCCGGCTGCGGCCCATGCCAGATAGTCATGGAACTCCATCCGGCTCGGAAACATCGTATGCCGACCGATGAAGTCGACGATCCGGCCACGCTCACTCAGGTAGTTCAGAAAAGTAAAGTGGCTCTTGGCGTTTCGTAATGTGACCAGATCCTTGAGAAACGGGATCTGCATTCTGGCGCCCGGCAGCAACATTCCACGGTGCCAACCGAACTCGGGCTGCGCCTCGACGAACACCGCCTCGCGGTCCAACTCGGCCAGCGCGATCGCCAGCGCGAGGTTGGACGGGCCGAAACCGATGCCGAGCAGATCGGTGTGTTCAGGCATGGGCATGCGCGCGCGTCAACCGCTCCAGGTAGCGTCCACGCACCATCGACCTGTTGATCAGCACCACGAAATCGGCCATGTCGAAGTCCGCGTCGTAAGAGGGTTCACCGCAGATCAGTCCGCCGATCCGCAACGAACCCTGCACCATCGGCGGGATGCGCACCCGGCCCGGGTCGGGTAGCTCCGAGAGACTCAAACCGTTGACCCGCACCGGGTTTCGGGGCGTGACCCGGTATTGCGGAGGCGCCGGATGCGCACCGAACGCGAAGTCGCGCACACCGCGCACCAGGGCTCCCCGCGGCCCACCGCCCTCCATCCGGACCGACAGGCAGCCCACGCCCCATTCGTGGCCGGTCAGTTCCTGATAGCGGATGATGCCCGCCCACAACAGGCCCATCACCGCGCCGCTGCGGTGCTCGGGATGCACGCTCGCGCGGCCGAGTTCGACCAGCGTGGGCCGCAGCGCATTCAAACCGCCGATGTCGAAGATCGTGTCGGCGAATATCCCACCGGCCGCGCGGGCACCGTCGGGCGGCAGCAGTCGGTAACAGCCGACGATCTGCCCGGCCGATTCGTCGCGGACGAGCAGGTGCTCGCTGTACGGATCGAATTGGTCGACATCGATCATCTCCCCGGTCAGCGGACCCGGAATCGCCCGGGGCAGCGCCGCGCCCATCTCCTCGGCAAAGGTCTGATAACGCAACCGCTGCGCGGCTTCGATATCTGCCGGGTTGGTCGAAATCACAACGCTGTAGCGGCCGCCAGCGGTTGCGGGGATGATGCTCGCGTCGCCCATCATGGTATTCGCAGGTTACCCAGGGCGATTGTCAGCAAACAGCGTTACGACGTGCGACGGGCTCCCAGTGCGATCAGTATCGCCGCCGCGACCGCGGCCAGCGTCGCGGCGACGGCGGCCGCCACCAGCGCCGCCTGCATACCGTCGGCGCTGGCCTGCCGGGCTACCCGGGCGATGACGGGCACCGCCGGTTTGAGCTCGTCGGGCAGAAAGTCGAGCACCCGCAGACCGGCACCGGCGGACAACCGGTCGACCAGCACCTGCCGGGGCCCGGAAGGCACACCGGCCAGTTTGCTCAGACCGGCCGACGCGCCGTCGGCGGCATGTCGGCTGAAGAGGGCACCGAGCCCGGCGACCCCGGCCAGGATGCCGGTCTGCCGAACGGTGCTGACCGCCCCGGTCGCCATCCCGGCGTCCTCGGCAGGGACGAATTGCAGTGCGATGTCCGAGGTCAGCGCGAACAGGCCGCCCAGGCCGAGGCCGGCCACGATCGACCCCGCGATGAAGTGTGTCCACTGCGTGGTTTCGGTGACGCCGGTCATCAGCCACAACCCCGCTGCGATCAGCACCACCCCGCCCGGGATCGACGTCCAGGCCGGCGCGTACCGGGCGGCCACCATGGCCAGCGGGGCGCCCACCACACAGGCGACGGTCAACGGCAGAGCACGCAGTCCCGACTGGAAAGGGCTGTATCCCAACGTGTTCATCAGATACAGCGCCAGATAGTTGGTAGACGCAATCAACGTTCCGGCCGCCGCGAAGGCCGCGATCGACACCCCCGCGAACCCGGGCCGGCGCACCACGCTCAGGTCGAGCATCGGCGCGCTGACGCGGGACTCCCACCAGCAGAACGCCAGCAGGCCGGCCACGGCGGCCGCACCGAGCGTCAGGATCACCGGGTCGGTCCAGCCGCGGCGGTTACCTTCGATCAACACGTACACGCCGGCGAACAATGCGCCGGACAGGATCGCGGCGCCCGTCAGGTCAAGCGGGCGGTGTTGTGCCGCACGGGTTTCCGACACATAGCGCCAGGCGACGCCCAGCGCCACCGCCCCGATCGGCACGTTGATGAGGAAGATCGACTCCCAGCCGAAAGCGCCGACCAGCGCTCCGCCCAGCAACGGCCCGGCGGCCGCGGCCGCACCCATCACCGCGCCGTAGATCGCAATCGCGATGCCCCTGCTGCGCTGTTCGGGAAAGGCTGCGGCGACCATCGGCAGCGAGACGCCGAGCAGCACCGCCCCACCCGCCCCCTGCACGGCCCGGCTCAGGTTCAGCGCCTCGATACTGCCGGCCAGCGCGCAGGCGGTGGAGGCCGCGGTGAACACCGTCATCCCGATCAAATAGAGCCGCCTGCGGCCGAGGCGGTCGCCCACGGTGGCGGCGGTGAGCAGCAGTCCCGCCATCGGCAGCGCGTAGGCGTCCACCACCCACTGCAGTCCACTCAATTCGGCATCCAGCGACGCCTGGATGTTGGCCAACGCGGCTGACACGATGGTCATGTCCAGCAGCAGCATGAACACCGCGAGACACACCGCGAACAGCGTCAGGCGCGGATGAGCCGCCGAGGTAGCGCTGGTGCCGTCCGCCGCGGACACGCTTACGCGTCTCTGACCCGGGTCAACCGATGCAGCAGCCACGCCAACGGCACCGTGACCACCACCGTCGCGATGTACAGGTTGAGCATCGGACCGGTGTAGACCCGCGCCCGCACGATGTGCACCATCGCGAACTCCATGGTCATGAAGTGGATCAGGAAGATCTCGTAGGAGATTTCGCCGAGCCACACCATCGGCCGACTGGCCAGCAGCCGGGAATACCGACCCTTGTCGCCCAACGCCAGCGGCGCCACCGCCAGCGTGGCGATCACCGCGTAGAAGATGGTCTTCCACAGCGCCTCGGGCAGCGAGGCGGGCGAGGTGGTCGGGGCCCCCGCGATCGGGGTGGACACGATGAAGTAACAGACGATCGCCAACGGTATGGCCACCGCCGCGTAGGCACGCACCCCCATCGCCTGCAGCACGGTCAGCAGCATGCCGCCCAGGAACCAGGCGAGATAGGTCGGCAACCACAATCTGGCGCCGTCGGGAAACAGCCGGTCGGTGTGCACCAGCACCAACCAACCGGGGCTGATCAGCATCATCAGCAGGATGGCCGCCACCAGCACCTTGGGGCGCCACTGGCGTCGGCACATCAGCACCAAAAGCAGGTAGGCCAACGCCGGCAGCAGCACATAGAACGACGCCTCGACGGCCAGGCTCCACATCTGGGTGAGGCCCTGGTGCAGATACTTGCCGAGGTAGCCGTCGGTGTAGATCTGGGTCAACGTCACGTTGCGGATCAGGCCCAGCCAACTGTGGCCGGGATTCGGGCCGGCTTCGTGGTAGTGATACAGCACGTAGGCGACCAACACGGTGACGACGTAGGCGGGCATGATGCGCCGAACCCGGTGTCGCGCATAGCGACTCAACGACGGCCAGGGACTGCCGGTGGCTGCCGACTTCACCCACGGCCGGAACAGCAGGAAACCGGACAGCACGAAGAAGATCGGTACCCCGATCTCCAGTCGCGCACCGAACAGACCCCAGTAGCCGTGGGTGTACTTGCCGGTCGTGTAGGCGGCGTGGGTCCCGACGACCAGCAGCGCCGCGACCGCCCGGACGCCGGTGAGCGATGCGACCCGGTCGACGCCGGAGGTCTGCTCGAGGCCGCCTTGGGCGTCCTCGGCCTGGGACAGGGTCATCCGTCCCGCTTCCGGCGTGGCTTGCCGCTGCCGTGGTGCGCGGGCTTGCCCTTGCCGGGGTTGCGATCGGGTCGAAGGTTGATCAAGACCCCCGAGATGCGGGTCTGTTCAAGCTTTTTGAGCACCGCCCGGGGCAACTTGGCCGGCAGTTCGACCATGGAGAAGTCCGGGCCGATGGCGATGTGACCGAAATCGCTGCGGTGCAGACCACCTTCGTTGGCGATGGCCCCGACGATGGCACCCGGCCCGATCTTGTGCCGCTTGCCCACATCGATCCGATAGGTGGTGAAAGGCCTTGTCTGTCGCGGCCTTTCGGGTCGGTCTTCGTGACCGCGCCGGTCCCGCTCCCGTCGCTCCGGCGGCGGGTCGGGGGCGAGCAGGAAGGCCTCACCATCGCGGGACTGCAGCGCCAGCGCCGCGGCGATGTCCGCCATCGGCACGTCGTGCTCGCGTTCGTAATCCTCGACCAGGCGGCGGAACAACTCGATCCCCTGCCCCCCTAGGGCATTGGTGATCGAGTCGGCGAATTTGGCGACCCGTTGGGCGTTGACGTCCTCGACGGTGGGCAACGCCGCCTCGGTGAGGGGTTGCCGGGTCGCCTTCTCGATGGCCTTGAGCAGGTGGCGTTCTCGCGGCGAGACGAACAACAACGCCGAACCTTTGCGGCCGGCCCGGCCGGTCCGACCGATCCGGTGCACGTAGGACTCGGTGTCGTGCGGGATGTCGTAGTTGAGCACGTGCGAGATACGTTCGACGTCCAGGCCGCGGGCCGCGACGTCGGTGGCGACCAGGATGTCGATGGTGCCGTCTTTGAGAGCCGAGATGGTCCGTTCCCGAGCAGCCTGCGGAATGTCGCCGTTGATGGCGGCCGCGGAAAATCCTCTCGCACGCAGCTTTTCGGCCACCTCTTCGGTGGCCTGCTTGGTGCGCACGAACACGATCATGGCCTCGAACGGCTCGACTTCGAGCACGCGGGTCAGCGCGTCCATCTTGCGCGGTCCGGCCACCTGAATGTAGCGCTGCGAAATGTTCTCGGCGGTGGCGGTTTTCGCCTTGGAGGTGACTTCCAGCGGATCGTGCAGGTACTTGGTGGTGATCTTGCGGATCGCCGGCGGCATGGTCGCCGAGAAGAGGGCGACCTGTTTGTATTCCGGGGTCTCGGACAGGATCCGGTCGACCTCTTCGGCGAAGCCCATGGTGAGCATCTCGTCGGCCTCGTCGAGCACCAGGTAGTCCACCCGAGACAGGTCCAGCGTCCCGCGTTCGAGGTGATCGATGACCCGGCCGGGCGTACCGACGACAATGTGGGCTCCACGTCTGAGGCCGGCCAACTGCACGCCGTAGGACGCGCCGCCATAGATCGGCAACACGTTCAGTTGCGGCAGGTGGGCTCCGTAGCGGCTGAACGCCTCGGCGACCTGCAGGGCCAGCTCCCGGGTGGGCGCCAGGACCAGCGCCTGGGTCGCTTTGCCGGTGGTGTCGATCTTGGACAGGATCGGGATCGCGAATGCCGCGGTCTTGCCCGTCCCGGTCTGAGCCAGACCGACGACGTCGGTGCCTGCCATCAGCGCCGGAATGGTGGCGGCCTGGATGCCGGTCGGCGACTCGTAACCGACGTCGTTGATCGCGCGCATGACCGGCTCCGGAATCTGCAGGTCGGCGAACGTCGCGGGAAGGTTGTCCGGGTTATCCATCAGGAGATGAAGTCTAAGGCGTCCCGGGCCCGCGGCCATGCCTGCCGCACCCGCAGGACCGGTGGCGGTACCGTGCCCGATGTGTCAATGGTTGTTCGGTGTGCCGCAGGCCTGTGTGTCGTGGCGGCGGCGGTGACGTCAGTCGGGTGCGGGTCAGGCGACTCGACGGTGGCCAAGACACCGCAGGCCACCAAGCCTTCTTCGGCCGTCACCACGCCTGGAGCTCCGGGTAGCGCTGCCGCGCCGACCACGGTCCCGCCCAGCAGCGCCGCGCCCGCCGACCCGTGTGCGGTCAATCTGGCTGCGCCCACCATCGCGAAGGCGGTGTCCGAACTTCCCCGCGACCCACGCAGCCAGCAACCGTGGAACCCCGAACCGATAGCCGGCAACTACAACGAGTGCGCGCAATTGTCGGCGGTGATCATCAAGGCCAACACCAACGGCGACAATCCGACGACGCGCGCGGTGCTGTTCCACCTGGGTAAATTCATTCCCCAGGGGGTGCCGGACACCTACGGATTCAACGGCATCGACGGCACGCACAGCACCGGTGACACGGTAGCGCTGACGTATCCGAATGCGCTGGGCGTGGGCAGCGTTGTGAAGTTCCGCTGGAACGGCAGCGGGGTGGAGATCGTCGCCAACACAGCACGCTGAGCCGACTGCACGCGCTCAGATGACGTCTGCGCCGTCCAATCCGTCCGCACCGGGGCTGCCGTCGGCCAGTCCGTCGCCACCCTTGACGCCATTGCCGCCGATGCCTCCGGTGCCGTTTCCGCCGTCGCCGCCCCTGCCACCACTCCCGTCGTTGACGGCGTCGACGAACACGCCCCCGTTGCCGCCGCCTCCGCCATTGCCGCCGATGCCAGGTGTGACCGTGGCGGCACCCACGCCGCCGTCGCCGCCGTCGCCGCCGTTCGCACCGATGCCGCCGGCACCACCAGCGCCTCCGGCGCCACCAGTTGCCACGGCATCCCTGACATCGGTGCCCTGCGCGAAGATTTCGGCGCTGCCGCCGTTGCCGCCGGCGCCGCCGAGGCCGTCTGCGATGCCGCTCGCACCACCGGAACCACCTTCGCCGCCAACAGCGGTGCCGCCGGCGAAACTGGACTGCTCGGCAAGAATCGCGGCTGTACCGCCTTGGCCACCGTCGCCCCCGAAGGTCCCGGCGCCGCTGTCGCCGCCCGCGCCGCCCGTGGCGGTGCCGTCAACAGCCGGGTTGTCGCCTGGGCTGAACCCCTGGGCGCCCACGAAACCGTCGCCTCCTCTCCCGCCGGAGTGCCCGTCGGCACCAATGCCACCGGCACCTCCCAGAGCGGTCCCGACAGCTCGGCCGCCGATCGCACCGACACCGCCGAGGCCACCCTCACCACCGATACCGCCGCCGATACCGCGACCACCACCGCCGCCGGTGGCGTCTCCGTCGGTGCTGGCACCGTCGTACGCGATGAGCTGGCCGTCGCTTCCCTGACCGCCGAAGCTGCCAGGACCGTCGCTGGCCCCGCCGTCACCACCTGTCGCCTCACCGGCCACCGTGCTGCCCATCCCCTGGCTGCGCGCGGTACCAGATCCGCCGTGCCCTCCGGTACCTCCGTCGATACCAGCACCGCCGGAGCCGCCAACTGCCCCAGCGATGTTTGTGCCACCTGCGCTGGCAAATACCTCTCCGGACCCACCGATACCGCCCGTGCCACCGGTGCCGGCACCGCCGGCACCACCCGTCGCATCACCGTTGGCAGTAGTGTCCGCTCCGTCAGCGGACACATGACCGTCACCACCGGCACCGGCGATGCCTCCGGCCTGGGCCGCTCCGCCGTTACCGCCCTTGGCGCCTCCGTTGGAACCGGCAGCGTGGCCGCCGTTCGTAGCCTCGACCCTTGCCACGCCGCCGTCCCCACCGGCGCTGCCCGCCTCGGCGCCTGACCCACCGGTCCCGCCGAGAGCCTGGCCGGTCGCAAAGCTGTCCGCATCGGCGGCGCTGATGATGCCTGAGCCGCCATGACCACCAGCGCCACCATCGACACCGAAACCGCCGGTCCCGCCGGCGGCAACAGCGCCCAGCACTTCAGCACCGGAGGTTGCCTCGACGGTGCCCGCACCGCCCGCGCCGCCAGTGCTGCCCGCACCGCTACCGGACCCGCCGTCCCCGCCGGTAGCGCTACCTGCGGCGGCGCTACCCGGGCCATCGGCAGTCACACGGCCCAGACCACCGGCACCGCCCTGTCCACCGGTGCTGCCGCTCCCGCCGGCCCCGCCCCGCACGCCGCTGCCGGACCCGGTTGCCCGTCCACCGCCGGTTGCCTCGACGTCAGCATTGCCACCCGAACCTCCGCCGGCACCGTCAGCGCCACCGCTTCCCCCGTCGCCGCCGACCGCGACTCCGGCCGCAGTGCTGTTGGCGCCATCGGCAGACACCGTGGCAGAACCGCCCTCGCCGCCGGCGCCGCCGGGAAGACCAGCGGCGCCAACCGCACCACCGCCGCCGCCGTGGCCACCGCGGGCGGATCCGTCGACAGTTCCGCCATTGAATGCGCCGACACCGCCGAAGCCGCCGAAGCCGCCGTCACCCCCAGCCACACCGCCGGCACCAGCCCCGCCCGCGCCGCCCATGCCGCCCACGGCGTTACCTTTCGCAACGCTGCCGTTAAACGAATAGAGCTGGCCAGCGCCACCCTCACCACCGTTGCCACCCGCACTACCGTCGAAGCTCTCACCGCCGTTCCCGCCGCTGCCACCGGTGGCGGTACCGCTGACGCTGCCACCGCCATTTTCTGCGGCCACCACGCCTTGGCCGCCGCTGCCGCCCAAACTCCCGCCGTTGGCCGTACCACCGCGGCCGCCGCTGGCGACGCCGGTCGCAGTGGCGTTGTCGCCCCCCGCGCCGATAATCCCGTCGCCTCCGTCCCCGCCGACGCTGTCAACGCCCGCGGCTGAACCACCGGCCCCGCCCACAGCCGTGCCGCTGGCATGCTGTCCGGTGCCGTCGATGAAGCCTCCGACGATCTCACCGTCGCCACCCCCACCGCCGACGCCGCCGTCCGCCCCTGCGCCACCGTCGCCCCCGGTCGCTGAGCCTTCGGCGCTGCTCACCGCACCCGCCGACGTGGCCTTGCCGTCACCCCCGGAGCCACCGGCGCCACCACCGGTGGCCTGACCACCGGCACCACCCCGAGCACCTCCGTTCGATCCGACGGCATCACCTCCGGCGGTGGCTTCCAGGCTGCCCTGGCCACCGCGTCCGCCGGTGCTGCCGGTGCCGGTGGCCGACCCGCCGATACCTCCGGCAGCGGTGCCGGTCGCAGTGCTGTCCGCATCGGCAGCGCTGACGGTGCCGGCGCCGCCCTCCCCACCGATGCCACCTTGGATGCTTGCACCGCCGGTACCTCCGACGGCGACACCGTCGGAGACGACGCCGCCCGAGTTCGCTTGCACCGTGCCGGCGCCGCCCTGCCCGCCTTCGCCGCCAGCACCGGCACCAGACCCGCCGGTCCCACCGGTGGCGCTGCCCGTTGCAGCGCTACCCGGGCCCTCGGCAGTGAGTTGACCAGTACCCCCGGCTCCGCCTTCGGCCCCGTCGGAACCGGCGCCACCGGCCCCGCCCCACACCCGGCTGTCTGCGCTGCCGGCACGGCCGCCGTCGTTCGCCTCGATGGCACCCTCGCCACCGGTACCCCCGGACGCACCTGCTTCACCGCCGCCACCTCCGGTGCCACCGCGAGCGGTGCCGGCAGCGGTGCTGCCAGCCCCTTCGGCAGTGATCTGACCGATGCCGCCAGCACTGCCGGCGCCGCCGGAATTACCGGCTTGGTCACCCGCGCCACCCGCACCGCCGGCCCCGCCGGTAGCGCTGCCGCTGGCGAGACCACCGTCGGCCGCGCCTACCAGGGCACTGCCGCCGGCTCCGCCGTCCCCACCTCCGGCACCGGCACCACCGGCGCCGCCCGCCCCGCCCATGCCGCCGGTCGCCGCGCCGTCGACCGATGTGTTGCTGCTGAACGACTGCAGGTGCGCGTCCCCGCCGTCGCCGCCTTGACCGCCGATACCGCCGCTGGTGCCGGCCGCGCTAACGGCTCCGCCATCTCCGCCGGTTGCGGTACCGGTGGAAGCGGCTCCGTTGACGCCGATGACGGTGGCGTCGCCGCCAGTTCCGCCGGAGGTGCCCGCGCCGCCGGCGCCGCCGATCCCCCCGGTAGCTGTTCCTGAGACGTCGCCGCCGAAGGCGCCGAGCCCGGCCAGTCCGCCCGAACCGCCCAGCCCGACGCCGTTGGCCTGACCCCCGAGGCCACCGGTGGCGATGCCGTCAACGGCACCGGCGGTTTCGGCCGTGACGATGGCGTCGCCGCCGTCACCGCCGAAGCTGTCAGTGCCGCTCGCCGCGCCACCTTCACCGCCGGTGGCGCGGCCGGCAGTAGTGCTGCCTGCACCGTTGCTGGAAGCAGTGCCATAGCCGCCGCTTCCGCCGGTGCCGCCGTCAGCGCCGGCGCCGCCAGCCCCGCCCTGCCCGTTGGCGCTGGTGACGCCGCCCGCCAGCGCCTCGACCTTGCCGTATCCACCGGCACCGCCGGTCCCACCAGCGGTGCCACCCGCTCCGCCGGTGCCCCCGGTCGCCGCACCGGTGGCGGCGCTGTTCGTCCCGTCGGCGATAACCGTGCCGAAACCGCCGACTCCGCCCGCCCCGCCCACGGCGGTGTCCGAGCCGGCGCCTCCGGCACCGCCCTCACCGCCGGTGGCGGTCCCGGTGGCACTGCCCCCATTGACTTCCTGGACCGAGGCGCCGCCGCCACCGCCCCCACCGCCGCCGCCGAGGCCGGGTCCAGTAGCTGTTGCCGTGCCGCCGGCACCGCCGCCGCCGCCCGTGCCGCCGTGCGCGTTCACCCCGACGCCTGCACCGGAGCCGCCGCCACCCCCGCTACCACCAGCACCGAAGGTGCCGCCGTCGGTGCCGGTCCCACCCGTTCCGCCGATTCCTCCGGTGCCGCCAGACTGAGGCTGGTCACCGACAATGCCGGTGCCCTCGCCACCCCTGCCGCCGACTCCGCCGGTGCCACCCGCGCCGCCGCCAACATCTGCGACGCCGTGACCGCCGTCGCCGCCCTCGCCTCCGCCACCGCCTCTACCGGCCTGAGCGGACGGACCCCCGGCGGCTCCGGTGCCACCGGTGCCGCCGGTGCCGCCGGTGCCACCTGTGCCGTTGACGGCATCAACGCCGACGTTGCCGGCCGCACCGGCCTCGCCACCGGTCCCACCTGAACCACCGGCTGCACCGTCTCCGCCGTTGGTGAAGGTGGGATCGCCCGCCCCGCCTTGCCCGCCCTGACCCCCGATACCGCCATTGCCCCCGGCGCCGGCAGCGCCGCTCGGAGCGCCGGCATCACCACCGGTACCGCCGGCACCGGCATCGCCGCCCCGACCGCCGACGGTCGCACCGGTGGCGGCGCTACCGGTCAGACCCTTGCCGCCGATGCCGCCGTCGCCACCTTTTCCTGCCTCCCCGCCGGCACCGGCACTGCCGCCGACGCCGCCGGCGCCCTGCCCGCCACCCGTACCTCCGTCACCACCACGGCCGCCGTCACCGCCCTGACCCGGACCGCTACCTGTGTCGTCGGCACCCGCCGCACCCGTGCCACCCTCGCCCCCGGTGCCACCGGCTCCGCCGGAACCGTTGACGCCACCGGCCGAGTCTCCGCCCGTCCCGCCCTGGCCGCCCTGGCCACCGGCAGTGCCGGTGCCGCCCACCGATGCCGGCGTCTGGCCCGCGCCACCGGTTCCGCCGATACCGCCGTTGCCACCGGTCCCCGCTGCGCCGGCGACACCACCGATCGCAAAGAATCGCGCTGCGCCCGCGGCACCGCCAACGCCGGCGTTGCCGCCGTCGCCGGCATCACCTCCGGTGCCACCCGCGACACCCGCGCCGACGCCGCCGGTGCCACCGTTGCCGCCCACTCCGCCAGTGCCCCCGGCGCCGCCATCACCTGAGCTGCTCAACAAACCCCAGCTGCTGCCACCAGCGCCGCCGGCGCCGCCCGCACCGCCGTGCCCACCGTTCTCACCTACCGCGCCGGCCACCGTCGTCGCGGCACCGGTGTAGCCGCCACCCCCGGTGCCACCGGCCCCGCCCTGACCGCCGACCGACCCCAATAAAGCCCTGTTGGCACCACCAGTGCCGCCTGTTCCGCCAACACCACCGGCGAATGTCGCGCCGCCGGAGCCACCCTTGCCGCCGGCGCCACCGGCCCCGCCCGAACCGCCTAACCACCCACCGGCACCACCGTTGCCACCGACTCCACCGGCTAGACCAGCCGCTCCGACACCGCCTGCCCCACCGGCGCCACCATTCCCGAACAGGCCTGCGTCCCCACCCGCCCCTCCGGCACCCCCACCGGCTGTTCCAGAGCCACCGTTTCCGCCGCTGCCGAACAGGAGCCCGCCGGGACCACCGGCAGCTCCGCTTCCCGGCGCCCCACTGGCACCGTCACCGATCAGCGGACGTCCCAGCAGCTGATTGGTCGGGGCGTTGATCGCTCCTAGCACGTACTCCTGCAGCGCCTGCAACGGCGACGCGGCGGCCGCTTCGGCGGCGGCATACGCGCTTCCGCCCGCCGCCAAGGTCCGCACGAGCTGCGCCTGAAACAGTGCCACCTGCGCATTGATCGCTTGGTACTCCGCGCCCAGCGTGCCGAACAGCCGCGCAATAGCTGTCGATACCTCGTCCGCGGCGGCCGCGGTGACCTCGGTGGTCGACGCAGCGGCTGCCGTGCTCACCGACTCCAGAACCGACCCAATCCGGGTGAGATCTCTCGAGGCCGCAGTCAAAGCGTCAGCTGTGGCGATCACAAAAGCGGACAAGGCGGGACTCCCGTCGGTCGGATCTCATTAACCGTCCCGCAAGTATTCGACGAGAAGTCGCGGCCGAACCGCGTTTCGGCGAATTTCTAATCTTTGTTTTTCATCTGGCAATCGTCTACCGCGCAAACGATTTCGTATCCGCTGCGGGCACACGCTGCCGCGGGGACTTCGCCGCGGGCCGCGTCGCTCGAGGCACGAACCACGCGGGCCGGACAAGTCAAATGATGGGCAGCCCAGCAGCGCGTCAGTCGCACCCGGAGTCACGACCTGCGCGGTAACGCTCTTCCATCATCGCTGTCGTACCCCTTCTTTACAGTGGCGGCTGTGTTCCTCACCGGCGGCAGGATCGTGTACAGCGCATCGGATCTCGCGTCCGCCGCGCGGTGCGAATACGCGTTGTTGCGGGATTTCGACGCGCGACTGGGCTGGGCGCCCGCCGTCGACGTCGAGGACGAGTTGCTGGCCCGTACCGCCACGCTCGGCACCGAACACGAGCAACGCAGGCTCGCGGAGTTGCGCGACGAGTTCGGCGACGGACTCGCCGTTATCGGCCGTCCGGCCTACAGCCACGCCGGACTGACCGCGGCAGCCGATGCGACCGCGCGCGCGATTGCCGACGGCGCGGCGGTGGTCTACCAGGCAGCGATGTACGACGGCCGGTTCGTCGGGTTCGCCGACTTCCTGATCCGCGACGGTGACCAGTATCGCGTCACCGACACCAAGCTGGCTCGCTCGCCCAAAGTCAGCGCGCTATTGCAGCTGGCCGCCTACGCCGACGCGCTGGCCATAGCGGGGGTGGCGGTGGCCGGTGAGGCGGAGCTGATACTGGGCGACGGCACGGTGGTGCGCTATCCGGTCGATGACCTGATTCCGGTCTACCGGTCCCAGCGCGCGCACCTGCAGCTGCTGTTGGACAAGCACCACGCCGCCGGCAGCCCGGTCCGCTGGGAAGACGAGCAGGTGC
Source organism: Mycobacterium sp. IDUB_28 (assembly GCF_055419285.1). NCBI lineage: Bacteria > Bacillati > Actinomycetota > Actinomycetes > Mycobacteriales > Mycobacteriaceae > Mycobacterium > Mycobacterium sp. IDUB_28. Next base: position 320,436 of record NZ_JBVAXK010000005.1, read on the forward strand.
AGGCCTGTCTGCGTTGCCCGCTGTGTGAGGAGCAGTTGAAGGCGCGGGATGACCTGCTGTTGGTTGCCGGCATGCGAATCAGCCAGCGCGACAAGCTAATTGAAGCCGGTATCGGCACGGTCGCCGAGCTGGCCGGGTATCGCGGGCCTCCTCCAGATCTGGCTCCCAGCGTCTTGGACAAATTGTCCGCGCAGGCCCGGCTACAAGTGCGGCAACGCACCTCCGGTATCCCCCAATACGAGATCGTCGACTCGCAACCCTTGACCCTGTTGCCGGAACCCAACCCGGGAGATTTGTTCTTCGACTTCGAGGGTGACCCGCTGTGGACGGCTGACGGCACGAGTTGGGGGCTGGAATACCTGTTCGGCGTGCTGGAGGCCGGGCCGGCGGGCGCCTTCCGTCCGCTCTGGGCGCACAGCCGCGTCGACGAACGCCGGGCGCTGCTTCAGTTCCTGGGGATGGTCGCCAAGCGGCGCAAACGCTATCCCAACATGCACATCTACCACTACGCGCCCTACGAGCGCACGGCGTTGCTGCGGCTGGCCGGGCGCTACGGCGTGGGCGAGGACGACGTCGACGATCTGCTGCGCAACGGCATCCTGGTCGACCTTTATCCGTTGGTGCGTAAAAGCATTCGGGTGGGCGCGGAGTCAGTGAGCCTCAAAGCTCTGGAACCGCTGTACATGGGAGCGCACCTACGGTCCGGCGAGGTCACCACCGCCGCCGCCTCGATCAACTCCTACGCCCGCTATTGCGAACTGCTCGCCGAGGGCAACTCGGACGACGCAGCGACCGTGCTCAAACAGATCGAGGAATACAACCACTACGACTGCGTGTCAACGCGAGAGCTGCGCGACTGGCTGCTGTTGCGCGCCTGGGAAACCGGTGTCACGCCGGTGGGAGTCCAGCCGGTGGCCGAGCACGAGACCGTCGAGGACCACGACGAACTCGCTTCGACCCTGGCGGATTTCACCGGGGATGCCGCGGCCGTCGGTCGGACACCGGAGCAGACGGCGGTCGCGCTGGTGGCGGCGGCGCGCGGTTATCACCAGCGCGAGGACAAGCCGTTCTGGTGGTCGCATTTTGACCGGCTGAACTATCCGGTCGAGGAGTGGTCGGACAGTACCGACGTCTTCGTCGTGGCGCACGCCGAGGTCGCCGTCGAATGGAACATGCCGCCGCGGGCCCGCAAACCGCAGCGGCAGTTGCAGCTGACCGGTGAGTTGGCGCGCGGCGAGCTCAGGGGTCAGGTCTTTGCGCTCTACGACCCGCCGGCGCCGGCCGGCATGACCGATAACCCGGACCGTCGGGCGGCCGCGCCCGCCGAGGTGGTGGAGGTCGACGATCCGATACTGCCGACCACGGTGGTCTTGCGAGAGAGAGCCGGCGCCGACGGGGAGATTTTCGAGCAGCTGCCGTTCGCCCTGACTCCGGGCCCGCCGGTGCCCACCGCCAAGCTGCGCGCATCGATCGACGCCACCGCCCGAACCGTGGCCTCCGGCCTGCCGCAGCTACCGCGGTCCGCGCTCGTCGACGTGTTGCTACGACGAGAGCCGCGCACCCTCGGTGATGCGCCGCTGCCCCGGACCGCGGACACCGTCGCCGATCTCACCGCGGCAACGCTGCGTCTGGACTCCTCCTACCTGGCCGTGCACGGCCCGCCGGGAACCGGCAAGACCTACACGGCCGCCCAGGTGATCACCCGGTTGGTAACCACGCACGGTTGGCGTATCGGTGTGGTCGCGCAGTCCCACGCGGTGGTGGAGAACCTGCTGGACTGCGTGGTCGAGGCCGGGTTGGACCCGCAGCGGATCGCCAAGAAGCGCAACGGTCACGCCGTGAAGCGCTGGCAGCAGATCGACAGCAGCACCTATCCGGTGTTCATCGCCGAGACGGCGGGATGTGTGGTTGGCGGCACGGCTTGGGACTTCGCCAATGGCAATCGGGTGCCGCCGGGGAGCCTGGACCTGCTGGTCATCGACGAGGCCGGCCAGTTCTGTCTGGCCAACACCATTGCCGTGGCACCCGCGGCGGCCAACCTGATGCTGCTGGGCGATCCGCAACAACTGCCGCAGGTCAGTCAGGGCACCCACCCCGAACCGGTCGATATCTCCGCGCTGGAATGGCTGGTGGACGGCCAACGCACGCTGCCCCCGGAGCGCGGTTACTTCCTGGACCTGTCCTACCGGATGCATCCGGATGTGTGTGCGGCCGTCTCGAAACTGTCCTATGAAGGCCGGCTGCACTCCCACCTCGAACGCACCACCGGGCGCCGGCTCGCCGGATACTCCCCTGGCGTGCAGGTGCTGCCGGTAGGGCACTACGGCAATTCGACGGACAGCCCCGAGGAGGCGCAGGCGATCGTGGCTGAAGTCCGGGACGTGCTGGGTCGGTCGTGGACCGACGAGCACGGCACCCGGGCGCTGTCCGCCGCCGACGTCATGGTGCTCGCGCCGTACAACGCCCAGGTGTCCCTGATCCGCCAGCAGCTGGCCGCTGCCGGGTTGGGCGGCGTCCGAGTGGGCACCGTCGACAAATTCCAGGGCGGGCAGGCGCCGGTGGTCTTCATCTCCATGACGGCCTCCTCGATCGATGAGGTGCCCCGCGGCATTTCATTCCTGCTGAATCGGAACCGGCTGAACGTGGCGATCAGTCGCGCGCAGTATGCGGCGGTGATCGTGCGCTCAGAGTTGCTGACGCAGTACCTACCCGCCACCCCGGCCGGGCTGCTCGAGCTGGGCGCGTTCCTGGCGTTGACGGGGAGTTGACCGGGGGTGGGATCCGACGTGGGAGTACCTGTTCGGCAGCGGTCCGGGAACCATGGCGGCCGGCCCGCTGTGCGCCGTTCCGCGCGGACCGCGAGGCCAGGCGTCCTCCGTCGCAGCAGGCGAACGCCGGGTCAGTGCCACCACCGGTTTGGTGTCGGATTCATCGGCGCTGAACGGTTCGCGGCGCAGGATGTATTCAACGTACTCGTCGTCGTCCTCCTCGTACGCGCCGTCATCAATGTCGTCCGCGAACACGTCACCGGCCGGGTGGGCAGCGTCGGACCGGCGCGCGCCCCGCACCAGCAACAGCGCGGCGATGATCCCGAACAACGCGATGAACGCCGGCAGCAACATCGACTGCGACATCGCGGCCGAGAAGGGCTCGCGCAGAAACTCCGGCAGCTGCAGCGTCGTGTCCTCGCCCGCCGACTCGGCCGCATAGGGCAACTCGGCGCCGATGCGCCACGTCATGAAGGCGGCCATGCTCGCGCTACCCAGGACCGCGCCGAGCTGGCGGGTCGCGTTGTACACACCCGACCCGGCGCCGGCCCGCTCCGGCGGCAGGTTGCGGGTGGCGGTCGCGGCCAGGGGCGACCAGATGAACGCCATCGAGGCACCGAGGGCTATGAACACCAGCACCAGCCGCCAAACCGGCGTGGCCGGATCCAACTCGAACGACAACCAGGTCAGCGACGCTGCCAGCAACGAAAAGCCGAAGCCGAGCATGGGCACCGGATGGGTCCGGTCGATGTACCTGCCGACGATCGGTGCCAGCACCCCGCTGGCGATGGCCATCGGCGCGAGCAGCAGCGCCGACTCCGTTGGCGACAATCCGCACACCGACTGGGCATAGAAGGTCACCGGCAGCATCGTCGCCGTGACGGCGAACGAGATGACGGCGACACCGACGTTGCACACGCTGAAGCCCCGGTCGCGGAAGATCTCCAAGGGCACCAACGGCGCCCGGCGATAGATCGACTGCCAGTAGACGAACGCCGTCATCAACCCGACACCGGCGACCAGGACGGCCCAGATCCACGGCGCCCAGTGCGCGGACTGACCCTCCTGCAGGCCGAATACCAGCAGAAACATGCCGACACCGGACAAGCCGACACCAACGAGGTCGAAGCGGCGGGAATGGACGGGCAGCACCGGGACCAGCCAGGCGGCCAACGCGACCGCGATGATGCCGACCGGCACGTTCACGAAAAAGATCCACTGCCAGCCCAGCGTGTCGACCAGCATGCCGCCCACCAGCGGTCCGACCAGGCTCGCGACGCCCGCGGTGGCGCCCCACATACTCATCGCCGCGCCGCGCCGATCTGCCGGGAAGATCCGGGTGATCGTCGACAACGTCTGCGGGGTGAGGATCCCGGCGCCCACGCCTTGCACCACGCGTGCCGCGATCAGTGTGGCGGCGCTGCCGGACAGACCGCACCACACCGAGGCGAGGGTGAATACCACCAACCCGATCAGGTACAGGTTCTTCGGGCCGAAACGGTCCCCGAGGCGGCCGGAGACCAGCAGCACCACCGCGTATCCCAGCAGGTAGGCGCTGGTCACCCAGACCACGGTGCTGTAGCCGATCCGCAATTCATTCATGATCGTCGGATTGGCGACGGCGACGATCGTCGAATCCACCATGATCATGAAAAATCCGAGGATCATCGCCCACAGCGCGGCCCACGGGTTGCCGGACACCCGGCTGGTCGCTGTGCTCATGTTCGCGCCTCGTTTCGAATCCAGCCCGCATTATTCCCCGCCGCGCAGTTCGACGACGACGCCAGGGCGACTGTGACGGGTCTCGGCGCGGGAACACGCTCCCCGACCACGACGTTTCTCTCGGGAGTATGTGAGGTTTCCGGCCCAGCGTGTTTTCTGCTGCCAGGCGGTTAGCCTGAAGAGACGCCGTCCCCGAGAGAGGCATCGATGTTCTTTCGACGCAAGAAGTCAACACCGGAACTGCCGGCGGGCGAGACCGCCGGCCGCCCGAAGATGTCCTCGCGAGCGCTGGCTCAGGTCATCGAACGCAGTTCGCACATCCAGGGACCCGCGGCCGAAGCCTATGTGTCCCGCCTACGCCACGCCGCACCCGGTGCCGATCCTGCCGAGATCGTCGGCCGGCTCGAGAAGCGCTACGTCTCGGTGGTGACGGCCAGCGGTGCCGCGGTTGGCGGGGCCGCGACCTTCCCCGGCATCGGCACCCTGGCTGCGCTGTCCGCGGCCGCCGGGGAAACCGCCGTCTTCCTGGAAGCCACCGCGCTGTTCGTCCTCGCGCTGGCCTCGGTGTACGGCATACCGCTCGACGAGCGGGAACGCCGTCGGGCCCTGATACTGACTGTCCTGGCCGGTGACAACGGCACCGGTGCGGTCTCCGACCTGATCGGTCCCGGCCGGACCAAAGGCGGCTGGGTGTCCGAAAGCATGGCGTCGTTGCCGCTGCCGGCGCTGTCGAAGTTCAACACGCGGATGCTCAAGTACGTGATGAAGCGGTTCGCGCTCAAGCGCGGCGCGCTGATGTTCGGCAAGCTCATGCCGGTCGGAATCGGCGCCATCATCGGTGCCATCGGCAACCGGGTGGTGAGCAAGAAGATCGTCCGCAACGCGCGGTCGGCGTTCGGCCCGCCGCCGGGGCGCTGGCCGGTCACCCTGCACCTGCTGCCACCCGTCCGGGATGCCAGCTAAAGGTTGTCGGTCTCGCTGGCTAATCGCGGGTGAGGCGCTAGCCTTTATTGGGTCAGAACAGGTCGGAACCATCAACCGGCCAGCCAGGGTGTGAGGCGGCCCGCCCAGCCGGGACGCACGACGTCGCAAGCGTCGCGTGAAGCGCTTGCAGGACAAAAGAATTGAGGCGAACAGCGGTCGTGGCCAACATAAGTTCACCATTCGGGCAAAACGAGTGGCTGGTCGAGGAGATGTACCGCAAGTTCCGCGACGACCCCTCGTCCGTCGACCCCAGCTGGCATGAGTTCCTGGTCGACTACAACCCCGAGTCCGCGCACGAAGACACCACCAAGCCCAGCACCGCCGAATCCAAGCCGGCCGAATCTCCCGCGCCGGAGGCCAAGCCCACCCCGGCGGCGAAGCCCGCGGTCCAGCCGGCCAAGAGCACCGCGGCGGCAGGCAACGGCGCACCCGCCAAGGCCGCAACGAAGGCCACCCCGGAAGCCGCCAAGGCGCCGGCCAAGCCCGCAGGCCCCCAGCCAGGCGAGGGCGACGAGGTGCAGGTGCTGCGCGGGGCCGCCGCGGCCGTCGTCAAGAACATGTCGGCCTCACTGGACGTGCCGACGGCGACCAGCGTGCGCGCCATCCCGGCCAAGCTGCTGATCGACAACCGGATCGTCATCAACAACCAACTCAAGCGCACCCGCGGCGGCAAGATCTCGTTCACCCACCTGCTGGGCTACGCGCTGGTGCAGGCGGTCAAGAAGTTCCCGAACATGAACCGGCACTACGCCGAGGTCGACGGCAAGCCGACTGCTGTCACACCAGCCCATACGAATCTCGGTCTGGCGATCGACCTGCAGGGCAAGGACGGCAAGCGCGCGCTGGTGGTGGCCGGCATCAAACGGTGTGAAGAATTGCGCTTCGCCGAATTCGTCTCGGCTTACGAAGACATCGTGCGGCGCGCCCGCGACGGCAAGCTGACCGCCGAAGACTTTGGCGGCGTAACACTTTCGCTGACCAACCCGGGAACCATCGGCACCGTGCACTCGGTGCCGCGGCTGATGGCCGGCCAAGGCGCCATCATCGGCGTCGGAGCGATGGAGTACCCCGCCGAATTTCAGGGCGCCAGCGCCGAACGCATCGCCGAACTGGGCATCGGCAAGCTGATCACCCTGACCTCGACCTACGACCACCGCATCATCCAGGGTGCGGAATCGGGTGACTTCCTGCGCACCATCCACGAGATGCTGCTCTCGGACGCCTTCTGGGACGACATTTTCCGCGAGTTGAGCATCCCGTACCTGCCGGTGCGCTGGAGCACCGACAATCCGGACTCCATCGTCGACAAGAACGCCCGGGTGATGAACCTGATCGCGGCGTACCGCAACCGCGGCCACCTGATGGCCGACACCGACCCGCTGCGCCTGGACAAGACCCGGTTTCGCAGCCACCCCGACCTCGAGGTGCTCACCCACGGACTGACGTTGTGGGACCTCGACCGGGTGTTCAAGGTCAGCGGCTTCGCGGGTGCGGAGTACAAGAAGCTGCGCGACGTGCTGGGACTGTTGCGCGACGCCTACTGCCGGCACATCGGAGTGGAGTACACCCACATCCTCGACCCCGAGCAAACCCGCTGGCTGGAACAGCGGGTCGAAACCAAGCACGTCAAACCGACTGTGGCACAACAGAAGTACATCCTGAGCCGGCTGAACGCCGCCGAGGCCTTCGAGACCTTCCTGCAGACCAAGTACGTCGGGCAGAAGCGGTTCTCGCTGGAAGGCGCGGAGAGCGTCATACCGATGATGGACGCCGCGATCGATCAGTGCGCCGAGCACGGCCTGGACGAGGTCGTCATCGGCATGCCGCACCGCGGCCGGCTCAATGTGCTGGCCAACATCGTCGGCAAGCCGTACTCGCAGATCTTCTCCGAGTTCGAGGGCAACCTGAACCCGTCGCAGGCACACGGCTCCGGCGACGTGAAGTACCACCTGGGCGCCACCGGCGTGTACCTACAGATGTTCGGCGACAACGACATTCAGGTGTCGCTGACCGCCAACCCGTCGCACCTGGAAGCCGTCGACCCGGTGCTCGAGGGCCTGGTGCGGGCCAAGCAGGATCTGCTCAACCACGGCGCCACCGACACCGACGAAGCCAAGGCGTTCTCGGTGGTGCCGATGATGCTGCACGGTGACGCCGCGTTCGCCGGCCAGGGCGTGGTCGCCGAGACGCTGAACCTGGCGAACCTGCCCGGTTATCGCGTCGGCGGCACCATCCACATCATCGTCAACAACCAGATCGGTTTCACCACCGCACCGGAGTACTCGCGCTCCAGCGAATACTGCACCGACGTCGCCAAGATGATCGGCGCCCCGATCTTCCACGTCAACGGCGACGACCCCGAGGCGTGCGTCTGGGTGGCGCAGCTGGCCGTGGATTTCCGGCAGCAGTTCAAGAAGGACGTCGTCATCGACATGCTGTGCTACCGCCGGCGCGGGCACAACGAGGGTGACGACCCGTCGATGACGAACCCTTACATGTACGACGTCGTCGACAACAAGCGCGGCGTCCGCAAGAGCTACACCGAATCCCTGATCGGCCGCGGCGACATCTCGCTCAAGGAGGCCGAGGACGCCCTGCGCGACTACCAGGGCCAACTGGAACGGGTGTTCAACGAGGTCCGCGACCTGGAGAAGCACGGCGTCCTGCCCAGCGAGTCGGTCGAGGCCGACCAGATGATCCCGGCCGGGTTGGACACCTCGGTGGACAAGTCGCTGCTGGCCCGCATCGGCGACGCCTTCCTGGCCCTGCCGGAGGGGTTCACCGCCCACTCGCGGGTGCAGCCGGTGCTCGACAAGCGGCGCGAGATGGCCTACGAGGGCAAGATCGACTGGGCATTCGGTGAGTTGCTGGCGCTGGGTTCGCTGGTCGCCGAGGGCAAGCTGGTCCGGTTCTCCGGGCAGGACACCCGCCGCGGCACCTTCTCCCAGCGGCATTCGGTGATCATCGACCGCAGCACCGGCGCCGAGTTCACCCCGCTGCAGCTGCTGGCCAGCAACAAGGACGGCACCCCGACCGGCGGCAAGTTCCTGGTCTACGACTCCCCGCTGTCGGAATACGCGGCCGTGGGCTTCGAATACGGCTATACCGTCGGCAACCCGGACGCGGTGGTGCTGTGGGAGGCGCAGTTCGGCGACTTCGTCAACGGCGCGCAGTCGATCATCGACGAGTTCATCAGTTCCGGTGAAGCCAAGTGGGGCCAGCTGTCCACCGTCGTGCTGCTGCTGCCGCACGGACACGAAGGCCAGGGCCCCGACCACACCTCCGGACGAATCGAACGGTTCCTGCAGCTGTGGGCGGAGGGGTCGATGACGATCGCCATGCCGTCCACCCCGGCCAACTATTTCCACCTGTTGCGCCGGCACGCCCTGGACGGGGTGATGCGGCCGCTGATCGTGTTCACGCCGAAGTCGATGCTGCGCAACAAGGCCGCGGTCAGCGACATCAAGGAATTCACCGAGATGAAGTTCCGGTCGGTGATCGAGGAACCCACCTACGACGAGGGCGACGGCGACCGCAGCAAGGTCACCCGGATCCTGCTGACCAGCGGCAAGCTCTACTACGAGCTGGCCGCCCGCAAAGCCAAGGACAAGCGCGACGACATCGCGATCGTGCGCATCGAGCAGTTGGCCCCGCTGCCGCGCCGGCGGCTCGACGAGACCCTGGACCGCTACGAGAACGCCAAACAGTACTTCTGGGTGCAGGAGGAGCCTGCCAACCAGGGCGCGTGGCCGTCGCTGGGGCTGACGCTGCCCGAGGTGCTCCCGGAGAAGCTCGGCGGGATCAAGCGGATCTCCCGTCGGGCCATGTCGGCGCCGTCCTCGGGCTCGTCGAAGGTGCACGCGGTGGAGCAGCAGGAGATCATCGACACCGCGTTCGGCTAGCCGTCTGCTCGTCGGGGTTGATTCTGCGCTCAGGGTGACGAAGTTCGAGTAACGCCCGCCGCCAGCGCAGAATCAATGCCCCGCAGTCACCCGGGACCGCCGGTACCGACTAATCTCTACCCGGAACCGACACGAGGGAGAGTGCCCATGGAGGGGTTTGCCGGGAAGGTCGCCGTGGTGACCGGCGCTGGTTCGGGCATCGGGCAGGCGTTGGCCCTGGAGCTGGGACGCTCGGGTGCCAGTTTGGCAATCTGCGATGTCGACGCCGAAGGACTGGCGCAGACCGAGGAGCAGCTGAAAGCCATCGGCGTGCAGGTCAAGGCCGATCGGCTCGACGTCACCGAGCGCGAGCGCTTCCTGCTCTACGCCGACGAGGTCGCCGAACATTTCGGCAAGGTCAATCAGATCTACAACAACGCCGGCATCGGTCACACCGGTGACGCCGAGGTCGAGCAGTTCAAAGACATCGAACGGGTGATGGACGTCGACTTCTGGGGTGTGGTGAACGGCACCAAGGCTTTCCTGCCGCACCTCATCGCCTCCGGAGACGGGCACGTCATCAACATCTCCAGCATCTTCGGCCTGTTCTCGGTGCCGGGCTACTCCGCCTACAACTCGGCCAAATTCGCGGTGCGCGGCTACACCGAGGCGCTGCGCCAGGAGATGCGGCTGCACGGCCACCCGGTGGGCGTCACCACCGTGCACCCGGGCGGCATCAAGACTGCGATCGCCCGCAACGCCACCGTGGGCGAAGGCCACAACCGCGACGATCTGGCCGAACTCTTCGACAAGCGGTTGGCCAACACCAGCCCGAAGCGGGCTGCGAAGGTCATCCTGCAGGCGGTGCGCAAGAACAAGGCGCGGGTGCTGGTCGGTCCGGACGCCGTCGCCTTGGATCTGATGGTGCGCGTCACCGGTTCGGGTTATCAGCGCCTCACCGAAATGTTCATCAGCCGGGTGATCCCGTCCGAGCGCTGACGCCCGCGTCGATGCTGCGTCCAGGGCGGCGAAGTTCGAGTGCAGCCCGCCGCCAGCGGCGTCAACGCCCCAGCGGGTGCTCGCCCAACCAGGCGTCGGCCACTGCCTGCGGATCGCCCCCGCCGGCCACTCTGCGGCGCATCTCGACCAGCGCGGCGGTGTCCAATACTCCCGCGATCTCATTGATTGCCAGCAACTGTCGCTTGCTCAGCTCGTTGCGCCGGTACAACGGCACCACATTCTCCGCCCGGATCAGCGCAGGTTTGCCGTCCGCCAGCGCAACCAGGTTCGTAGGCACCGCGGGGTCGGCGGTGCTGGCCCAGGCCGCGGTCAGCTCGCCGGCCTGAAGAGCCGCGAACATCGTTGCGCTGTCCGGGAATTCGCGGAGCACGGGCAGCCGGCAGGTTCCCACTGTCGAGGGCGGCTGGCGGTTGGCGACGCTGCCTATCCGCAACCCGTCACAGTGCGCGTGTAGCAGGCCGAGGTCGCTGCCGCCCCACCCGGCCGCGGTCGCCCCGGTGACGACCAGTTCGGGTTTGTCCTCGGCCGCGGTGGCGAAGTCGCCCGCCGCGATCCCTTCGGGCAGAGCCGCATTCATCGCGCGGTAGACCTGGGCGTCGGACTGCGCGGAATCGTCGGACGCGGCCGCGCCGCGGTGCGCCGAGGTGTCCGACCGCCCTCCGGTGTCCGGCGGCGGCAACGCTCCGGGCTGCAGGCTCTGCAATACCGTGCCGGTGAAGGCGGGGACGATGGCGAACGAGCCATCATCCAGTTTGGCCATCGGATCAGTCGCAGTATCGACGCGTGCCGCAAAACCGTAGAAACGCAGCGCCGAAACATACAGTGCCGCAAGAAGTTTCGAGTCGGGGGTGGAACCCACCACCAACTCCCGGTCGGTGGCGCCCGATGAGCATCCGCTGAGCACCACCAGGGCCAGCAGCAGCGCGGCCAGCCTGCCCATGCCTACCCTCAATCGGAGAAGTCGGCGGCCAGAGCCACCGCTTTGGCCACCGCGTCGCCGACCCGCCGGTCCAGCGGACTCGGCACGATCCGGTCGATGGCCAGGTCTTCGCTGGCCACCGAGTAAATCGCCTCGGCCGCGGCAACCATCATCTGCTGGGTGATACGGCGTGCCCCGACGTCCAGAGCGCCGCGGAATATCCCGGGGAAGGCCAGCACATTGTTGATCTGGTTCGGGAAGTCACTGCGCCCGGTGGCGACGACGGCGGCGTACCTGGCCGCGACGTCGGGATGGATCTCCGGGTCGGGGTTGGACAGGGCGAACACAATGCCGTTCGGCGCCATGGTGGCGATCAGCTCTTCGGGCACCAATCCCCCGGACACACCGAGGAAAACGTCGGCGCCGTCGAGCGCCTCGACCAGTCCGCCGGTGCGCCCACTCGGGTTGGTGCGACGCGCCAGTTCATCCTTGACGACGTTCATGTCGTCGCGGCCGCTGTGCACGATGCCGCGCGAGTCGAGCACCGTGATGTCTGAGATTCCGCTCGCCAGAAGCAGATTCGTGCACGCGACACCCGCGGCCCCGGCACCGGAGACCACCACCCGTACCGCGGCCATGTCCCGGCCAAGCACCTTGGTGGCACCCATCAGCGCCGCCAGCGCGACGATCGCCGTGCCGTGCTGATCGTCGTGCATCACCGGGCAATCCAGCGCCTCGATCGCCCGTCGCTCGATCTCGAAACAGCGCGGCGCGGAGATGTCCTCGAGATTGACCGCGCCGAACGTCGGGCGCAGCCGCACCAGGGTTTCGACGATCTCGTCGGGATCCTTGGTGTCCAGCACGATCGGGATCGCGTTCAGGCCGCCGTATTCCTTGAACAGCGCGCACTTGCCTTCCATCACCGGCAGCGACGCGGCCGGGCCGATGTCACCCAGACCGAGCACGGCGCTGCCGTCGCTGACGACGGCGACCAGCCGGTTGGCCCAGGTGTAGCGGGCGGCCAGGGTGCGATCGGTGGCGATCGCGCGACTGACCTGCGCCACGCCCGGGGTGTAGGCGATCGACAACGCACGCTTGGTATCCAGCGGTGCCGTGAGTTCCACCGACAGCTTGCCGCCGACGTGTGCCTCGAAGATTTCCTCGTCGGTGATCACGACCTGCGGTGTTTGCTCGGGAAGACTTGTCATCATGTCAAGCGTCTCAGACACAGCCCTCAGCGTACTCAGCCCGGCCGGCGATCCCCGAACCGCTGTCGCGTACCCGCCTCAAGCGAGCAGGCTCAGATCAGCTTCAACTCCGTGACGGCGTTGCGCTCGTCGGCCAGCTCGCCGGTGGTCGCGTTGATCTTGCCGCGGGAGAATTCGTCGATCTCCAGACCCTGCACGATCTCCCACTTGCCGTCCTTGGTGGTGACCGGGAACGACGAGATCAGGCCTTCGGGCACGTCGTAGGAACCGTCGGAGTACACGGCCATCGACACCCAGTCGTCCTTCGGGGTGCCCAGCAGCCAGTCCCGCGCCGCGTCGACGGTCGCCGATGCGGCCGAGGCGGCCGAGGAGGCGCCGCGAGCCTCGATGATGGCCGCGCCGCGCTTGGCGACGGTCGGGATGAAGTCGTTCTCGACCCAGTTCTGGTCGTCGACCACCTCAGCGGCGTTCCTGCCACCGATCTCGGCGTGGAAGATGTCGGGGTACTGGGTGGCCGAGTGGTTGCCCCAGATGGTGACCTTCTTGATGTCGGTGACCTTGGCGCCGGTCTTCTTGGCCAGCTGGGAGATCGCCCGGTTGTGGTCCAGGCGGGTCAGCGCGGAGAACCGCTCCTTGGGGATGTCGGGAGCATTGCTCAGCGCGATCAGCGCGTTGGTGTTGGCCGGGTTGCCGGTCACCCCGATCCGGACGTCGTCGGCGGCGACCTCGTTGAGCGCCTTGCCCTGGGCGGTGAAGATCGCGCCGTTGGCCTCCAGCAGGTCGCCGCGCTCCATGCCCTTGCTGCGCGGCCGGGCGCCGACCAGCAGAGCCAGGTTCACCCCGTCGAAGATCTTGTTCGCGTCGGCGCCGATCTCCACGCCGGCCAGCAACGGGAACGCACAGTCGTCGAGTTCCATCACGACACCCTCGAGCGCCTTGAGGGCGGGCTCGATCTCGAGCAACCGCAATTCGATCGGGCGGTCCGGGCCCAGCAGCGAGCCGCTGGCCAGACGGAACAACAGGCTGTAGCCGATCTGGCCGGCGGCACCGGTGACGGCGACCTTGAGAGGACTTGCGCTCACGTCGGTTCTGCTCCTTTGACGGATCCTCGTTCGACGGATCCTCTAGACGGGTTTGGCGTCGAAACTAGCGCACCGGCGCCGTCGCGAATCCGCCGGTCCATGCCGTGGCTGGGAATCCGCTGTCTGACCGGCTGTAGGCACTGATGAAAGGCGCCTGAACGCGTACGATGACCACCGCCGGTCAGACCTGTCCAGCGATCGGAGGTCGATGTGTTCCCTGGATTCGACGCATTGCCCGAAGCGCTCAGACCGGTCGCCCGGCAGAAAACGCAACACGTTCACCCGGTCCCCGATCCGCCGGTGCCGACCCTGGTCGACTGCGGTGTCTACGTCGACGGCGCCCGGCTGCCCGGCAAGTGGGCGCCCGCCGAAGCGCTGGCCAAAGTTCGAGAACTCGGACAGTCCGCCTTCGTGTGGGTCGGGTTGCACGAACCTGACGAGGCCCAGATGCAGCAGGTGGCCGACGTCTACGGATTGCACCCGCTGGCGGTCGAGGACGCCGTACACGCCCACCAGCGGCCCAAGCTGGAGCGCTACGACGAGACTTTGTTCCTGGTCCTCAAGACGATCAATTACGTGCCGCACGAGTCAGTGGCGCTGGCCCGGGAGATCGTGGAGACCGGCGAAATCATGATCTTTGTCGGCGCGGACTTCGTGGTCACGGTCCGCCATGGCGAACACGGCGGCCTGCACGAGGTCCGCAAGCGGATGGACTGCAATCCCGAACACCTGCGGTTGGGTCCCTACGCGGTGATGCACGCGATCGCCGACACCGTGGTGGACCACTACCTGGCGGTGACCAGCCTGATGGAAGACGACATCGACGCTATCGAGGTGGTCGCCTTCGCGCCGGAGCGCTCGATCGACGTCGAGCCGATCTATCTGCTCAAGCGGGAGGTCGTCGAGATGCGCCGCTGTGTCGCGCCGCTGTCGGCCGCATTCATGCGGATGCAGACCGACAACAAGGACCTGATCTCCAAGGAGGTCAGGCGCTACCTGCGCGACGTCGCCGATCACCAGACCGAGGCCGCCGACCAGATCACCAATTACGACGAAATGTTGAACTCGCTGGTGCAGGCCGCGCTGGCCCGCGCGGGCATGCAGCAGAACATGGACATGCGCAAGATCTCGGCCTGGGCCGGTATCGTCGCCGTGCCCACCATGGTCGCCGGCATCTACGGGATGAACTTCCACTTCATGCCGGAGTTGGACTCCAAGTGGGGCTACCCGTCGGTGGTCAGTCTCATGGTGATCGTCTGCATGTTCCTCTACTTCAATTTCCGGCGCCGAGGCTGGCTGTAACCCGAGCTAATTGGGTTGCGCGGCAGGACGATTCGGGTCCAACACGTCGACGCCGTCGCTGAACCAGGCCTGGCGCATCGCTTCGGCACCTTTGAGCCGCACCCAGGCAGCCTCGGTCGCGGTGACCGGCGTCGCGGAAAGGAATTCCACCGGCGCCCGCGGTGCCTGCAGCGGCAGGTCGGCAATCTCGCTGTGCCCCAACAACACCGCGGTGAACGGCGCGCCCGACCACAGTGGCGCACCCAGGTCGATCAGCGCGTCGGCCACCAGCACCATGCCTTCCACCGCCGGGGTCGCGGCCACTATGGCCAGGCTGCGCGCCAATCCGGCGACCGGTCCCGGATCACGCAGCCGCAGCACCACTTCGGCACGCGGGCCGCGAAGCTGGTCGGTGACCAGCTCGGTCGGATCGGTCATCGCAGCCCGCGAACATCCCAGGGTGACGTAGTGCGTCACGCCGGCCGCGCGGAACCGCAACACCTCGATGGGTTCGGCACCGAGGAAGGTGACACTCGCCGAATCCGGTTCGATACCGGCGAAGTGACTGCGCAGGTGGCCCCGCACCGCGTCGAGTGTCACTTGACGCGCGGCAGCGTGAGGTTCACGCCGGTGTCGGCGTCGAACACAGCGATTTTGCCGGGATCGAAGGCCAATTCGATCTGCTCGCCCATGGCCGCCTTCGATTCAGCGGAAACCCTTGCCACGAACTGATTCTCGTTGACCTCCGATTCGGCGGCCACTTCGTCCAGCCGGGCCGAGTGAACTTCGGGACCGGCCGTGGTGAAGTACACATACTTGTCCGACCCCAGCGATTCGACCAGGTCGACGCCGGCCGGGAACACCAGCGAACCGATCCGCTGATAGCCGTCGATCAACGCGGCATCGGCGATGTGCTCGGGGCGCACCCCCACGATGACGTTGTCCGGTGCGGCGTGCGATGCGATCACATCCTGCACCTCGGGGGACAGCGTCACCTCGCCGAACGGCAGCTTCAGCCCGAGGGTCGTCAACGTGGCAGGGAAGAAGTTCATCGCCGGCGAGCCGATGAAGCCGGCGACGAACAGATTCGCCGGCCGCTCGTAAAGCTCAGTGGGCGTACCGATTTGCTGGGCCAGACCGCTGTGCATCACCACCACCCGGTCGCCCAGCGTCATCGCCTCGGTCTGATCGTGGGTGACATAGACGGTGGTGGTACCCAGCCGCTTCTGCAACCGGGCGATCTCGCCGCGCATCTGCACCCGCAGCTTGGCGTCGAGGTTGGACAACGGCTCGTCCATCAGAAATGCCTTGGGGTGGCGCACGATTGCCCTGCCCATCGCGACCCGCTGCCGCTGGCCGCCGGAGAGCTGCGCGGGCCGGCGATCCAGCAGGGCAGTCAGATCCAGGATCTTCGCGGTCTCCTCGACCTTCTGCGCGATGTCGGCTTTCTTCAGCTTGGCCAGCGTCAGCGGAAACGCGATGTTCTGGCGCACCGTCATGTGCGGGTACAACGCGTAGGACTGGAACACCATGGCGATGTCGCGGTCCTTGGGCGCTTTCTCGTTGACCCGCTCCCCACCGATACGCAGCTCGCCCGACGAGATGTCCTCGAGTCCGGCAATCATGTTCAGCGTGGTGGTCTTTCCGCAGCCGGACGGACCGACCAGGATCAGGAATTCGCCGTCGGCGATGGTGATGCTCAGGTCCCGCACGGCCACGTGACCGTCGGCGTAGCTCTTGTGCACATGTTCCAGCACGATCTCGGCCATCGCGTCAACTATCCCTTCACAGCCCCAGAGGTCAACCCGGCGACGATCTTTCGCTGAAAGACCAGTACGAAGACGATGATCGGAACCGTGATGACGATCGCTCCCGCCGCGATCGATCCCGTCGGCTCCTCGAACTGCGAACTGCCGGTGAAGTTCGCGATCGCCACCGGCGCAGTCGTCGCAGCCTTGGTGGCGGTCAGCGACAACGCCAGCAGCAGGTCGTTCCAGGCGAAGATGAACACCAGGATGGCCGCGGTCACCAGGCCGGGTGCCGCCAGCGGCGCGATCACCTTGACCAGCGCCTGCGCCGGGGTCGCGCCGTCCATCTTGGCCGCCTTCTCCAAATCCCACGGGATTTCCCGGAAGAACGCCGACAGCGTGTAGATCGCCAGCGGCAGCGCGAAGGTGATGTAGGGCAGGATCAACCCCGGCCAGGTGTCGAACAACCCGATCGCCCGTTCGATGTCGAACAACGGCGTCACCAGCGAGATCGCCGGGAACATGGTGATCAGCAGCGTCATACCGATCAGCAACCGCTTACCTGGGAATTCAAGGCGCGCAATGGCATACGCGGCCATGGCACCGAGCAGCACCGCGATCACGGTGGTGATCAACCCGATTCCGATCGAGTTGATCAGCGCCGAGCTGAAGATGTCGCCGCGGAAGATGCCCCGGTAGTTGTCCAGCGTCACCTGGGCCGGAATCAGCTTGCCGTCCTTGACATTCGATGTCGGTTTCAGGGAAAGACTGAAGATCCACAGCACCGGCAACAGTGCGTACACCAGCACCAGTGCGTCGACGACGACCCAGAAAGCGACGCGACGGCCCTCGAACCGTTCAACGGCCATCGGCAGCACTTCCCGGAGCCGCCGCACCGAACAGCTTGATGAAGGTCAGCGCGATCATCCCGACGCAGGCGAAGATGAGCACGCTGATCGCCGAACCCAGGCCCAGATTGAAGCCTTTGAACAAGTTGTCGTAGCCCAGGATCGACACCGAGCCGGTGTTGTTGTCGCCCGCGGTCAACACGTAGATGTTGTCGAAGATGCGAAATGCGTCCAAGGTGCGGAACAGCAGCGCGACCACCACCGCGGGCTTGATGATCGGCAGGGTGACCTTCGTCAGCCGCTGCCAGGCGCCCGCGCCGTCGACGTGCGCCGCCCGGAGCAGGTCCTCGGGGACCAACGCCAACCCGGCCAGCAACAGCAGCGCCATGAAGGGCGTGGTCTTCCACACCTCGGCGAGCACCACGATGCCCAGCGACGGAATCTGATGGGTCAGCGGCGCGCTTCCGTCGGGCAGCAGACCGGCCAGGTAACCGGTGCCCGGCGTCCACGCGTAGTACCAGCTGTACGACGCGACCACCGTGACGATTCCGTACGGGATCAGCACCGCGGTGCGCACCAGCCCCCTGCCGAACAGGGTGCGATGCATCACCAGCGCCAACGACAGACCGAGGATGAACTCGACCGCCACCGAGACCACCGTGATCCCCAGCGTCACAGCCAGGGCGCTCCACCAGTACCGGTCGGTCAGGACGGTCTGATAGTTCTCCAGGCCCACGAAGACGGTGTCCTCGGGCGTGGCCAGGTTGTTGCGCTGCAGGCTCAGCCACATCGCGTAACCGATCGGATAGGCCGTGACGGCCAGCATCATCGTCACTGCCGGCGCGACCAGCAGGTACGCCAGCCGCCGCTCCGAGGCGGTCACGGCAGCAACCCCTTGCCGTCGAGGGCCTTCTGCACTTCAACCACCAGGTCGTCGGCGGTGCGCTCGGGGTCGATCGCGGTGATGGGGCTCAGCGCCGACGCCAGCCGGATGGACAACGCCTGGTAGGCGGGGGTCGCGGGCCGCACCGCGGCCTCGGTCAGCTGTTGGCGAATGATGCCGTACATCGGGTACTTCGCCTGGAACTGCGGGTCGGAGTACAGCGAGACCCGCACCGGCGGCAGACCGCCCTCCATCGACACGTACTTCTGGTTCTGCAGGTCGCGCAGGCACCGGACCGCTTCGAAGGCCTCAGCCCGGTGGCGGGTGGTCGACGCCACGGCCAGGTTCAATCCTCCGATGGTGACTCTGGCCGGGCGACCGTCCAGGCCGGGGTAACGCGCAAAGTCGAACACCTTGCGGCTGGCCGCGTAGGCGGTGCGGAACTGCTCGTCGCTGGGTGCGAATGTGCCGAGCTTGTTGACACTGCCGGCCAGCTCGGGCAGCCGGTCCAGGCGCAGGAACGGCACCCCACCCTTGACCGCATTCTCCAGTAGCGACGCCAGGACGTAGGGCCAGTTGACTTCCAGTGCGGCGCGGCCCTGTTCGACCGCCAGGCGCGCGGTGCCCTCGTCGCTGCGGGTGATGGACGGGTCGGCCCCCGGCGCGGTGGCCACCGATTTCATGATCCGCAGCGCGGTCACGGTGGCGGCGCGGTGCTCGGGGGTGTCGGTCAGGGTGACGTGCTTGCCGTCCTCGGCGAGCACCCGACCACCGGCGCTGGCCAGCAACGTGTTGAACCACACCACCAGACCTTCGCCCTCGTTGCCCTGGCCGGCAATCCAGCTGGGCTGGCCGGCTGCGTGCAAGCGGGCCGCCTCGGCCAGCATGCCGCTCCAGTCGCGCGGCGGCTGCACCACCAAATCTGCTCGGTACCAGAGCAATTGAGTGTTAGTGGTCAGCGGCGCGGCGTACAGCCGATGATTCCAGGTGGCCGTCTGCAGCGGGCCCGGCAGGGTATCGGCCACCGCGTCGGACTCGGTCAGCCCGGACGGGTCCGCCGACAACGGCAGCGCCCAGCCCGCCTCGGCGAACTCCGCGGTCCACACCACGTCGAGGCCCATCAGGTCCAGGGTGTGATCGTTGCCGGTCAGCCGGCGGGCCAGCTGCAGGCGCTGTTGGTCGGGCGACCTGGCCAGACTCACCTGAGCGATGCGGTAGCGTCCGCCGGCTTGCGCCGTGCATCGCGCCGCCATCGCGGTGTAGGTAGTCCCGTCAGTGGCCGGGGTATACAGGCTGATCGCCAGGCCGGAATTCCCAGAGCCGCACGCCGCGGTCACCGACGCGACGGTGAGCGCCGCCAGCGCGGCCGCCCCCCAACGCCGCAACAGCAACCTTCCGCCCCAGCGTCAGATCGCCAGGCGCGCCAGCAGGTCTCGTGCCTTCTCCGCGTTCTGCGGATCGCAGAGCACGTCGTAACGCCCGGCCACCAATTGCATGGTCGAGCTGAAGTCCCTGGTCCCGCGCGCCATCGCGTAGGGCACCGCTGAGGTGATCAAACCGAAGAAGACTCCGGCGACCAGGCCGGTGACCAGCGCACCCCACGGGTTCGGGCTGAAGAAGCCCAGCACCAGCCCGATGAACAGCCCGAGCCACGCGCCGCTGAGCACGCCACCACCCAGCACCTTGCCCCAGGTGAGCCGCCCGGTCACCCGTTCCACCTGCATCAGGTCGACGCCGACGATCGTCACCTGCTGCACCGGAAACTCTTGATCGGACAGGTAATCGACGGCGCGCTGCGCCTCAGCGTAAGTGGGGTACGACCCAACCGGCCAGCCGTTGGGCGGGGTGGGCAATCCGGGCACATTGCGCCGACCCGCGGCACCACGGCCCGCCGCGGGCCCGGGTTGTTCGGGCTGGAATGGGCTAGTCATCGGTCCTCATTCTTTCACGTCCCTGGTCCACGCACTATGCAGCGGGCCCGGCCGCGTCCGCAACGGTCCGGATATCCCCTGGCCACCGGCCCGTGCGCGGGTAAAGTCGACCACCATGACAGCTCCCCGCGACGACGGCGCGGCCTACGGGGGATCCTCGTCCCCGTACGACGAAACCCAGTGGGCAGTGCCAGGGTCCTCGCAACCGGCCCCGAGCTACCCGCCCCCCTACCCGTCGACGCCGCCGCCCGGCTACGCACCTCCGCCGAACTATGGCGCCATGCCGTATCCCGCTGCGCCGCCTCCTCCGGCCTACCCGGCTCCCGGTTACCCGCCCTATCCGGGACCGATCAGTCCCTACTACCCCGCCGCCCCCGGCAACAACGGCATGGCCCTCGCGGCGCTGATCACCTCGATCGTGGGTGTGGTGATCGGCATTCCGCTGATGTTGTTCTGCTTCATCGGGGCGGCGCTGCCCATTACCGCCGTGGTGCTGGGCGTCGTCGCACTGAACCAGATCAAACAAACCCAGCAGCCCGGACGCGGCATGGCGATCGCGGGCATCGCGGTGGGTGGGACGACGCTGGGGCTCGGCGCGGTGTTTTTCATCATCTACCTCGTCGCGATGGCCGCTGCCAGCCGCTGATCGCACACCCCGCGCGACCCGTTCGGCGGACTCGCCACGCGTGACCGCCGAGGGCGCTCCTAGGCTCTTATCTATGGGATCCGTCAACAGGGTGTACGTGGCGCGGCTGCCGCGCATGATGGTGCTGGGTCCACTCGGGGAATCCTTCGGACGGGTCCGCGACGTCGTGATCGGCATCAGCATCGTGCGTCAGCAACCCCGGGTACTGGGGCTGGTCGTCGACCTGGCCACCCGGCGCAGCATCTTCATCCCGATGCTGCGAGTCGCAGCAATCGAGCCCAGCGCGGTCACGCTGAGCACCGGCAACGTGTCGCTGCGTCATTTCGAGCAGCGGCCGGGTGAGGTGCTCGCGGTGGGCCAGGTGCTGGACACGCAGGTCAAGGTCAACGATCCCGACCTGCCGGAGTTGGCCGGACTGGACTTCGTGGTCGCCGATCTCGGGATCGAGCAGACCCGGACCCGCGACTGGGTGGTGAGCCGGGTCGCGGTGCGCACTCATCGCCGGCTACGACGGCGCGGGCCGGTGCACGTAGTGGACTGGCAGAACGTGCACGGCCTGACGCCGTCGGCGCTGGCGATGCCCGGGCAGGGTGTGGCTCAGCTGCTGGACCAGTTCGAAGGGCGCAAGGCGGTCGACGTCGCCGACGCCATCCGTGGCCTGCCGTCCAAACGCCGCTACGAGGTGTTCAGTGCCCTCAACGACGAGCGGCTGGCCGACATCCTGCAGGAGCTGCCCGAACTCGACCAGGCCGAGGTGCTGTCCCAGCTGGGCACCGAGCGCGCCGCCGACGTCCTGGAGGAGATGGATCCCGACGACGCGGCCGACCTGCTCGGCGTGCTCAATCCCACCGACGCCGAAGTGTTGCTGACCCGGATGGATCCCGACGATTCCGACCCGGTGCGACGGCTGCTCAAGCACTCCCCCGACACCGCGGGCGGTCTGATGACCTCCGATCCGGTGGTGCTCGCCCCGGACACCTCGGTCGCCGAGGCGCTGGCCCGGATGCGCGACCCCGACCTGACCGCCGCGCTGGCGTCGATGGCGTTCGTGTCGCGGCCACCGACGGCCACTCCGACCGGGCACTACCTGGGTTGTGTGCATCTGCAGCGGCTGCTGCGCGAGGCGCCGGCCGAACTGGTCGGCGGAATCGTCGACAGCGATCTGCTGACCCTCACACCGGAGACCCCGCTGGCCGCGGTGACCCGGTATTTCGCTGCCTACAACCTGGTATGTGGACCGGTGGTCGACGATCAGAACCATCTGTTGGGTGCGGTGACCGTCGACGACCTGCTGGATCACCTGCTACCGCATGACTGGCGGGTGGACGTGCCGCAGCTCGACCCGGCCGGCCGGCCGGCACGACCCGGAGGTTCATCGGAGTGAGCAAGTCCTCGACCCCGCGGGGCCTGTACACCCCGCGCACGTCGCGCCGATTCACCCCCCGGCTGGATCCCGAGGCCGTAGGGCAGATCACCGAATCCATCGCCCGGTTCTTCGGCACCGGCCGCTATCTGCTGCTGCAGACGGTGTTCGTGATGATTTGGATTGCCCTGAATCTGTGGGCCGTGCGCTGGCGGTGGGACCCCTATCCGTTCATCCTGCTCAACCTGGCGTTCTCCACCCAGGCGGCCTATGCGGCCCCGCTGATCCTGCTGGCCCAGAACCGGCAGGAGAACCGCGACCGCGTGGCCCTGGAAGAGGATCGGCGCCGCGCCGCCCAAACCAAGGCCGACACCGAGTACCTGGCGCGCGAACTGGCCGCGCTGCGGCTGGCCGTCGGCGAGGTCGCCACCCGCGATTACCTGCGCCACGAACTCGAAGATCTGCGCGACATGCTCGCGAATCTGGCGGCCGGGGCGCCGGACGGTGACGCCGTGCGGGTGCCCGACGGTGCCGAGCGGCGAGCTAAGAAATCGAGCTGAGAAACCTCTGAACCATTGCGCAACTCCCGTTACAAGAGTTATGTATGGTGATCTAGTTCACGAAGCTAACAAGACGCTAACAATCAGGTCAGCTTTCCCGGCGGCTCATGAATCGAGGACGGTCGAGGTGCGCATAGGGGGACGCTGGGGTGTTGGCCCGGCCGTCGCGAAAGTGCGGCAGGGGGCACTTCACGTGACGAGGACGCCGGCTTTCGGCGTCGTGATGATCTCCCCCCTGATCTTCGCCGGCGCGGTCAGCGGCGCGGCGCCCGCGATGCACGGCAAGCTGCCGTCGCGCACCGCGATCGCACCGGTCGCCGCAGTGGGCCCGGCTCCGCACGTCGACCTGTCCGGCCCGACGGTCATCTCCGTGCAGCGGGTGCCGACCAGCTTCCACGTCGCCGCCGCGCACAGTTCCGCGCCACCGCCCCCGACAGTCGTCAATTCCCCTGGCGCTCTTGGCATTCCGATCATGGCTTTGTCTGCATACCGCAACGCCGAGCACAAGATGTCCACGCTGGAACCCAATTGCGGGGTCAGCTGGAATCTGCTCGCCGGGATCGGCCGCATCGAATCCGGCCACGCCGGAGGCGGCGCCGTCGATGCCCGCGGCACCGCAACCAACCCGATCTACGGTCCGTCGCTGGACGGCTCCCTGCCCGGCAACGAGGTGATCGTCCAGAGCAACCAGGGCAACCGGGTGACCTACGCCCGCGCGATGGGACCGATGCAGTTCCTGCCCGGCACCTGGGCGCGTTACGCCATCGACGGTGACGGCGACGGCATCCCCGATCCGCAGAACCTGTTCGACGCGACCATGGCCGCTGCCCGGTATCTGTGCAGTGGCGGGCTCAACCTGCGGGACCCGGCGCAGGTGATGGCCGCGATCCTGCGTTACAACAACTCGATGTCCTACGCCCAGAACGTGTTGGGCTGGGCCGCCGCCTACGCCACCGGTGTGGTCCCGGTCGACCTGCCGCCGATCACCGGGCCGCCGCCGCCCATCGGCGATGCTCACCTCGAGCGGACCGAAGGCCTGGGACCCAACCTGCCGCTGAATGTGACCGGACTGGGCGTGAACGACCCGCTGGGGCAGCACATGCCGTTGATCGACTTCGGTCAGCCGCAGATCGTGGCGCAGTACCCCAACCTGAACGGTCCGCCGCAAGCACCGGCGTGGCCCTGGCTGCCGCCGGCCCAACAGCCGGCCCCGCTCCCGACGAACACCCCGGGATGCACGCTGATCTGCATCAGCTCGCAGAACCCCGAGGCTGTTCAGCCCGGGATGGCGCCGGTTCCCAACGGGGGCATCGTGCTTGCGCCGGCTCCGCCGCCGGCCGCGCCGCCGTTCCCGGACCCGTTTGCTCCGCCCGCCGCCCCGGCGCCGATGGCACCGCCGACCCCGGCCGCTCCGGCCCCTGCCGCTCCGGCCCCGGCAGGCCCGGCACCGGCCCCGCGGGCGCCCAACGCGTCGCCGTCGCCCAAGCCGGCCGGTCCGCAGCAGCCCAGCCCGCCGGCGCCCGGCGAGCCGGCGCTCGGCCCGGTCAGCTGACCGTCCGGGAGCCCGCGCCGCACGCCGCCTAGACTCGGCGGTGATGTCCGGAACCCGAGATGACGCCGACGATCTGACCACCGCGATTCGCACCGCGCTGGCTAGAGTGATCGACCCCGAACTGCGGCGCCCGATCACCGAACTCGGGATGGTCAAAAGCATCGACCTCGGGCCCGACGGTGGCGTGCACGTCGGGATCTACCTGACCACCGCCAGCTGCCCGAAAAAGTCCGAGATCAGTGCCCAGGTCACCCAGGCGGTCAACGACGTGCCC
Organism: Mycobacterium sp. IDUB_28; assembly: GCF_055419285.1. Lineage (NCBI taxonomy): Bacteria > Bacillati > Actinomycetota > Actinomycetes > Mycobacteriales > Mycobacteriaceae > Mycobacterium > Mycobacterium sp. IDUB_28. The sequence continues at coordinate 345,106 of NZ_JBVAXK010000005.1, forward strand.
GGCACCGGCGCGGTCCAGGTGAGCCTGGACGTGATGAGCGACGAGCAACGCACCGAGTTGCGCAAGCTGTTGCGCGGCGACGCCGCCGAACCCGTCATCCCGTTCGCCCAGCCCAGCTCGCTGACCAGGGTGTACGCGGTCGCCTCGGGCAAGGGCGGGGTCGGCAAGTCCACCGTCACGGTCAACCTGGCCGCGGCGATGGCCGCCCGCGGGCTGTCCGTCGGCGTGCTTGACGCCGACATCCACGGCCACTCCATCCCCCGGATGATGGGCACCACCGACCGGCCCACGCAGGTGGAGTCGATGATTCTGCCGCCCATCGCCCACGAGGTGAAGGTGATCTCGATCGCCCAGTTCACCCGGGACAACACGCCGGTGGTGTGGCGCGGGCCGATGCTGCACCGCGCGCTGCAGCAGTTCCTGGCCGACGTGTACTGGGGTGACCTGGACGTGCTGCTGCTGGACCTGCCGCCGGGCACCGGTGACGTCGCCATCTCCCTGGCCCAGCTGCTGCCGAACGCGGAGATCCTGGTGGTGACCACGCCGCAGGCCGCCGCCGCCGAAGTGGCCGAACGGGCCGGCAGCATCGCCATCCAAACCCGGCAGCGCATCGTCGGCGTGGTGGAGAACATGTCCGGGTTGACGCTGCCGGACGGCACCACGCTGCACGTATTCGGCGAGGGCGGCGGCCGGCAGGTCGCCGAACGGCTGTCACGTGCCGTCGGCGCGGATGTGCCGCTGCTGGGTCAGATTCCGCTGGATCCGGCGCTGGTGAGCGCCGGCGACGCGGGGGTGCCCGCGGTGCTCACCGCGCCCGACTCCGCGGTAGGCAAAGAACTCGGCCGGATCGCCGACAGCCTGTCCTCGCGGCGGCGCGGCCTGGCCGGCATGTCGCTCGGGCTGGACCCCACCCGGCGCTGACCACGGGGCTACGTCGCGTCGGTGTCGAACGGGGTGCGTTCGGGCGGAGGCGGCGGGGGCGTCTTGTTGGGCTCCGGCGTGCTGGCGGGTTGATCGAAGTTACCGGTGAAGATCGAGTCGTCGCCGTCGAGCAGGTGTTTGGTCAGCGCCGCGCGTGGGGTCATGCCGCGCAGCTTCTGCAACTCCCCGATCTGGCCGCGCAGATCGTCGAACTCGGGCCCGATGTCTTCGCGCAGCTGGTTGGTCATGCCGCTGAGGTAATCGCGGGCCTGGCGCAGCGCGCCGGTGGTCCAGCGGATGGCGCCGGGCAACCGTTCGGGTCCCAACACCACCAGCCCGACCACGAGCAGGACGAGCATCTCGCCCCAACCGATGTTCGCGAACATCAGCTGAGACGGTGATGACCCGCGGCGCCCGGCTGCGCCGCGCTTGCGATCATCAGGGTCGAATGGTGATGACCCGCGGCGCCCGGCTGCGCCGCGCTTGCGATCATCAGGGTCGAATGGTGATGACCCGCGGCGCCCGGCTGCGCCGCGCTTGCGATCATCACGAGCTCGTGTCGGCGTCTGGTTTGACGGTCAGGGTGACCGGGCGTCCGTCGCGGACCACCTCGATCTGAGCGTCCTGGCCGATGGTGAGCTGCCGGACCGCCACGACCGCCTCGTCGGAATCGGCGACTTTGCGCCCGCCGATCTTGACGATCACGTCGTTCTCCAGGATGCCGCCCTTCTGCGCGGGCCCGCCCGCCTTGACATTGGCCACCTGGGCGCCCGAGGCGATCGCGTTGCTCACCGAGCGGGTGCTGATCCCCAACGTCGGGTGCTGGATCTTTCCGTCCCTGATCAGGGTTTCGGCCACCAGCTTCATCTCATTGACCGGGATGGCGAAGCCGAGCCCGCTGGCGCTGTCGGACAGCGACTTGCCGGCGCTGTTGATACCGATCACCTGGGAGTCCATGTCGATCAGGGGCCCACCGGAGTTGCCGTGGTTGATCGAGGCGTCGGTCTGGATGGCGTCGAGCACGGTGTCGGTGTCCGAACCCTCGCCGGACAACGGCACCGGGCGGTGCAGCGCGCTGACGATGCCGTGGGTGACGGTGCTGCGCAGGCCCAGCGGCGCGCCGGCCGCAATCACCTCATCACCCACCCGCACCTTGTTGGAGTCACCCAGCCGCGCCACGCTCAGGTTGTTGACGTTGTCGACTTTGAGCACGGCAAGGTCGGTCTTCGGGTCGCGCCCGACCAGGCTGGCCGGCACCTCTTTGCCGTCGTTGAAGACCACGGTCAGTTTGAACTGGCTGGGATTGTTGGCGGCCTCGGAGATCACGTGGTTGTTGGTGACGATGTAACCGCGCCCGTCGATGACGACGCCGGAACCCTGCATGCCCTCCTGGTCGCTTTTGGCTTCGATGGTCACCACCGAGTCGGCCACCGCGGCAGCCACCTTGGTGAACCGGCCGGCCGGTTCCTCGGCGTTGCCGGCGGTCGACAACGTCACCTTAGAGGTGGTGAACGCCTCGACCACCTCTGCCGTCTTGCGGCCGATCACACCACCGAGCGCGCCGATCACCAGCGCGATCAGCAGCAGCACCGCCAGCGCGAGGTAGGACACCTTGCCGCCGAACAGCACGTCGCGCACTCCGAGCTTGCCGGTGTGCCGCTGCTCGGCGTGTGTGACGACCGGCGGCAGCGCGGGGGTGCCCAGCGCTGCGCCCGCCGCGGGGTCGCGCCACGGATCGTCGGGCTCGTCGTCCCCGTCGCCGTTCTTCTCGGCGGCCAGCGCGGTGGCGTCGATCGGATGCCGTTGCAATGTTTCGGTGGCACCGAACGGCCGGCCGAAGGCGTCGGCCAGCACCGGGTCGGTGGGCCGGTCGTGCGGCCGGAACTCGGACTGGTCCCGGTACTTCGGCGGGCGCACCCGCTCGGCCACGAAGGATCCCTGCTGACCGGCCGGGCGGCCGAACGTCTGACGGGAGGACGGGTCGACCGGCGGCCGGTAGATGGGGCGCGGTGCCAGCCGTTCGGTGTCCTGGCCGATGTTGTTGCCTTCGTCGGAGGTCACAGTTCCTCTTCTAGATCCATTGCTGAGCCCGACACGGGCATGTCCGCATCCACCCTAGTATCCACGCGTCACCGCGGGGCGGCGTGAACCGCGGCAGGCAAAGCTCAAGCTAGCTGCGCTTCCGCTGATCACCGGGGTCGGCGAACGGGTCGGAAAATGGCGCCGAACCCTGGTGCGGACTGTGCGGGATCTGCGACAGCAACCCGAGTAGCGAACTGGGGACGCGGATCGGGTGAGAGTCGCGCAGCGCGGCGCGCGCGCGAGTGTGATCGTCGACCTCGGCGGCACATTCCTGGCACAGCGACAGATGATGCGCGGCGCGCAAGTGTGCGTTCATCCGCAACTCACCGTCGACATAGGCCGCGATGGCCTCGATGGACAGGTGCTCGGTGGACCGGAACTGACGCGGCGCACCGATCGGGGCGTCACTCTGGGAGGCGAACTGAGCCGGCAGCCAGGAGAACGCGCGCCGGAACACATGCCCCCGGTCGGTCATCACTGAATCCCTTCGCACCCACACTAGCCCTCGATACCTCGAATGTAGCGCGGCGCGGTGCTCGATAACCATGTTCAGCCCTTATAACCACCGGATTCGGAACCAGTTGGCAACCATGCGGTAGCCGAACCGGCTCACGACAGGTTCAGCTGGCCGCTCGTGCCGACGGGTCGTAGGAGCCCAGGCCGTGCCCGGGATGGGCGGCCAGGTAGTCGCGCAGGGCTTGCCGCCCACGGTGGATCCTGCTGCGCACGGTGCCGAGCTTCACGCCCAGCGTGGCGCCGATCTCCTCGTAGGACAACCCCTCGATGTCACACAACACCACCGCGGCGCGGAATTCCGGCGGCAGCGAGTCCAACGCGGCCTGCAGATCGGGTCCCAGCCGGGAATCGTGGTAGATCTGCTCGGGGTTCGGCTCGTCGGCGGGAACCCGGTCGTAGTCGTCGGGCAGTGCTTCCATCCGGATCCGGGCGCGGCGCCGGACCATGTCGAGGAACAGGTTGGTGGTGATGCGGTGCAGCCAGCCCTCGAAGGTGCCGGGCTGGTAGTTCTGGACCGAACGGAATACCCGGATGAAGGTCTCCTGAGTCAGGTCCTCCGCGTCGTGCTGGTTGCCGGTCAGACGGTAGGCCAGGCGGTACACCCGGTCGGCGTGCTGGCGCACCAGCTCGTCCCACGACGGCAAGGTGGACTTGTCTCCCGTTGCGTCGAAGACGGCTGTGCCCAGCAGCGCGTCCGACGGCTCCACCCACTCGTCGTCGCGGACCTGCTGCGGGTGGGACATGCTGGTCGGGCTCATGGTGGTGATGGTCTGCTCCTCTGGACTTCCCCTGCCATCCAACGTCGACAGTTCGTCAACCGCGGCAACGCGCAGTTGCCACTGGGTATTCCCCATTTCGTCGCTCCAACCCACACCGCGTTCCATACCGCTCACCGTCGCCTACCCGAGTGTGGTTGAGGTATGAGCAATCTGAGCTTTGGCTGAGAAACCATACTGTTACCTGCGTTTTCCAGCGCTGATGGCGACCGGAGTGACGTTCATCGCGCCGCCGGCTCCGCGCGTGTCCGGGCGGCGCACACCGGGCGCGCCTGACCGACGGCGCAGCCGGTTCGGCATACTCTGCGGACATGTCCACTACCGACGATTCCGCCGGCCGGGTGACCCCCAGCAGAGCTGATGCGCTGGTGGCGCACGCCGAGAAATCGATATCCGAGGATGCGATCCTGACCGGCGCTCGGGAGCGGGCCGCCGACAGCGGAGCCGGCGCGGTCACCCCGGCGGTCGGTGCGCTGTTGAGCGTGCTGGCCAAGCTCAGCGGGGGCAAGGCGGTCGCCGAGGTCGGCACCGGGGTGGGCGTCAGCGGGTTGTGGCTGCTTTCCGGCATGAGCGACGACGGCGTGCTGACCACGATCGACATCGAGCCCGAGTACGTCCGGCAGGCCAAGCAGGCGTTCACCGAAGCGCAGGTGGGGCCGTCGCGTACCCGGCTGATCAGCGGGCGTGCCCAAGAGGTGCTGACCCGCCTCGCCGACAATTCCTACGACCTGGTCTTCATCGACGGCGATCCGATCGATCAGCCGGAGTACGTGGTCGAGGGCGTGCGACTGCTGCGGTCGGGCGGGGTGATCGTGGTGCACCGGGCCGCCCTGGGTGGCCGCGCCGGCGACCCGGAGGCGCGCGACGCCGAGGTGGCGGCGGTGCGCGAGGCCGCGCGACTGATCGCCGAAGACGAGCGCCTCACCCCGGCGCTGATCCCGCTGGGCGACGGCCTGCTGGCCGCCGTCCGGGAGTGAGTTACAGCGCTCCGAGCAGCGTCTCGGCGAGCGCGAACGGGAAATGCACGGTGGCCGTTGTGACCTCGCGAACGCCGTCGCGCACCGCGTTGACGATGGTCGCCGGGTCGCCGCTGAACAGCGCCGTGCCCACGTCGTAGCCCGCGAACTGCGGCGCGGTGATGAAGTTGCGCACGTCGACGAACAGCTGAGTCGGCAGGTTCGCCGGCCCGACGGGCGCGCCGTTGTAGCTCACCATGGTCCAGCCGGTGCCGGGACTGCCCTGCACCACCACCGTCCCGGTGTTCGGCAGCGAGCCGGTGACCAGCAGCAACGGATTGGGATTGTCGACCATCATCATGGTGCCGGTCTCGATGGCCAGCGCGCTGGAGTAGGCGGCGACCGTGTGACTCGGCTGTGTCAGGGCGGCGTTGTACATGGTCTGCACCGCGTCGTTGAAGTTGCTGGCGAAGGTCAGGCCGGTGGGGTTGACGGCGGAGATGCCCAGCATGGGGAAGGCGGGGAAGCCGAGCGTCCACACCACGGGTCCGGCCAGGTAGAGCAGGCCGGCCGGGATCTGCGGCATGTCTTCCAGGAGGCCGGCGTTGATCTCGTTCAGGCCGGGCAGGATGACTTGCGATATCGGCTGCGTGCCCAGCCCCACGAGGTAGGAGGCCGTCTCCTGCGTCCTGATCATCTGCGACGAGAAGATCCCGGCGAAATCGGGCTGTTGGCCGTTGAGCAGGTTGGCAATGGCCTGCGCCTGCTGCACGCCCACCGCGGTCAGCGGCGGCCCGGGCACCGCCGTGTCGAGCAGGTTGGCCACATTGCTGGCGGTCTGCCCGTGCCGGATGAACTCGATGGTGACGGTCTCGGTGCTCGGCGGGATGAAGGTGGGCCCACCCTGGCCGATGAACAGTCCGGGGTAGCCGCGCGCCCCGATCGGCCCGGTGGTGAGCCCGGTGCCGCCGGCCCCGCCGTAACCACCGTTGCCGAACAGCAGGGCCTGACCGCCCGCGCCGCCCGCACCGCCGGTACCACCCGCAAGAGCCCCGCCGGCACCCCCGAGCCCACCATTGCCCATCAGCCAACCGCCGACCCCGCCGGTGCCGCCGACCCCGCCGCCGAATCCGGCACCACCCATGCCGCCGGTCCCGATCAGTCCCGCATTGCCGCCGTTGCCGCCGGTCGCCAGCACCCCGCCGGTGGGGCTGTAGCCGGCGCCGCCGTCGCCGAACAGGATGCCGCCGGCGCCACCGGTCGGGTTCGCCAGCGTTCCCGCGGCCCCGTTTCCGATCAGATCCCGCCCGAACAGCAGGTTGGTGGGTGCGTTGATGATCGGGTCGACCGCCTGGCCGAACGGGCTGGCTATCCAGGCCTGACCGACCGTGTGAACCGGGTTGTAGATGAGCGTCTGGAACCCGTCGGAGACGATGTCGTTGATCGCCGCCAGGGGCGCCGCGGCCGCTCCACCACCGAGCAGGGTGGCCTCCAGCTGCTGCAGGGCGGCGGCTTCGGCAGCACTGTATGACGTCGCGGCGGCACCCAGGTTCTGCACGAACTGCTGGTGGTAGGCGGCTGCCTGCGCCGCCGCTGCCTGGTATTCGCCGGCGTGGGTGCCGAACAGCGCGGCGATCGCGACGGAGACTTCGTCGGCCGCAGCCGAGGCTGGCAGTAGCGCGCTGAGGTTGCCGGTGCTCAGTGCCGATCCGATCTGCGATGCGCTCGCGGTCGCCGACTCGATGCCGTCCAGTGCCACGGTGACGAATGACATTTCGCTACTCCTCGATGCGTAATTGGCCCGACGGTCATTTTGGCACCTGAACGGCGAAAAGTTGCGGAAATCGACCAAAGTCGCCAGCCGCCGTCGCCCGCGACCTTGACGACGACTGAACAGACGTTTAGTGTCCTGAACATGCGTTCAGTCGACTTGACCGCAGCCGCCCGGATCCGCGACGCGGCCATCGCCCAGTTCGGCGAGCACGGTTTCGGGATCGGCCTGCGCGCCATCGCCGAAGCGGCCGGAGTGAGCGCCGGCTTGGTCATTCATCACTTCGGCTCCAAGGACGGTCTGCGCAAGGCCTGTGACGACTACGTCGCCCAAGAGATCCGTGACTCGAAATCCGAGGCGATGAGGTCCAGTGATCCGGCCACGTGGCTGGGGCAGCTGGCCGAGATCGAGTCTTATGCACCATTGATGGCTTATCTGGTACGCAGCATGCAGTCCGGTGGTGAGCTGGCGAAGATGTTGTGGCGAAACATGATTGACAACACCGCGGCCTACCTTGAAGAGGGTGTGCAGATCGGCACCATCAAACCGAGCCGCGATCCACAGGCCCGCGCCAAATACCTGAGTATCACCGGCGGCGGCGGATTCCTGCTGTATCTGCAAATGCACGACACACCCACCGATCTGCGCAAAGTTCTGCGCGACTACGCCGAGGACATGGTGCTGCCCGCCCTCGAGATCTATTCCGAGGGCCTGCTGACCGACCACACCATGTATGACGCGTTTCTGGCCAACGAGAAAGGAGATTCCGATGTCAGCTGACCACCCGGCACCCATCGACATTCGCGGCCTCACCAAGAAATTCGGCAACGTCCGCGCACTCGACGGTCTGGACCTGTGTGTCCGCCAAGGTGAAGTGCACGGCTTCCTGGGCCCCAACGGCGCCGGCAAGTCGACCACCATCCGCATCCTGCTGGGCGTGGTCCGGGCCGACGGTGGCACGGTCCGACTACTGGGCGGCGATCCCTGGACCGATTCCGTTCAACTGCACCGCCAAATCGCCTATGTGCCAGGCGATGTCACGCTGTGGCCGGCCTTGACCGGAGGCGAGACCATCGACCTGCTCGCTCGCATGCGCGGTGGCATCGACCAACAGATGCGCGCCGAACTGATCGAGCGGTTCGAGTTCGACCCGCACAAGAAGGTGCGGGCCTACTCCAAAGGCAACCGGCAGAAGGTATCCCTGATCTCGGCGTTCTCGTCGCGTGCCGAACTGCTGCTGCTCGACGAACCCACCAGTGGGCTGGACCCTTTGATGGAGAACGTCTTTCAGCAGTGTGTCGCTGAGGCACGCGACCGCGGCGTGACGGTGCTGCTGTCCAGCCACATCCTGGCCGAGACCGAGGCACTGTGCGAACGGGTCACCATCATCCAGTCCGGCCGGACCGTCGAGAGCGGATCGCTGGAAGCCATGCGGCACCTCAGCCGCACTTCGATCAAGGCCGAACTGAGCCGCGACCCGGGCGATCTCACCCGCATCAAGGGAGTCGAAGACGTCAGCATCGAAGGCAACACGCTACGGGCCCAGGTAGACAGCGAAAGCCTGGGCGAGCTGATCCGGGTGCTCGGTGACGCCGGGGTGCGCAGCCTCATCAGCCAACCCCCCTCGCTCGAGGAATTGTTCCTGCGCCACTACCGCACCACCGGGGGCCGGCACGAACGCACGGAGGTGCCGGCCCGATGAGTACTGCCGTCCTGCAACGTCCCGCACCTGCCGCGCGGCGCAGCACGAACTTCACCGGGACCCTGAAACTGTTGCGGCTCTACCTGCGTCGAGACCGGATCGTGCTGCCGCTCTGGGTATTTCTGCTGTCGGCTCCGCTGGGCAGCGTATACATCGGCAGCATCGAAAAGGTCTATCCCACCGCAGCAGAGCGGGCTGCCTTCGCGGCGTCGATCACGGCCAGTCCCGCCCAGCGCGCGCTCTACGGTCCGATCTACGACGACGGCCTCGGCGCCGTCGGCATCTGGAAAGCCGGCATATTCCACGTTCTGATCGCGGTGGCGGTCATCCTCACCGTGATCCGGCACACCCGCGCCGACGAGGAATCCGGGCGCGCCGAGCTCATCGACTCCACCGCGGTGGGCCGCTACGCCAACCTCACCGCCGCATTGCTGTTGTCGTTCGGCGCGTCGCTGGCCACCGGTGTGATCGGCGCGGCCAGCCTGCTCGCCACCGACGTCGACCCGGCCGGGTCGGTAGCCTTCTGCGCGGCGCTGGCCGCCTCGGGCCTGGTCTTCACCGCGGTCGCCGCGGTCGCCGCGCAGCTGTCCCCGAGTGCCCGGGCGGCCCGCGGCTTCGCGTTGGCGGCGCTGGGTGCCGCGTTCACCCTGCGGGCGGTCGGCGACGCGGGTTCCGGTGCGCTGTCCTGGCTTTCGCCGTTGGGGTGGTCACTGCAGATCCGGCCGTATGCAGGCGATCGCTGGTGGGTGCTGCTGCTGCACTTGGCGGCGACCGCGCTGCTGACCGGCGTGGCTTATCGATTGCTGGCCGGCCGCGATGTCGGCGCCGGTTTGATCGCCGAACGCGCCGGACCCGGCACGGCACCGGCCACGTTGGGCAACGCGTTCGGGCTGGCCTGGCGCCTGGACCGCGGCGCGCTGCTGGTGTGGACGGCGGGACTGTCGCTGTACGGCCTGTTGATCGGCAGTGTGACGCACGGGATCGGCGACGAACTCGGCGGCGGCGCCACCGCACGCGACATCGTGGTGCGCATGGGCGGTACCAGTGCCCTGGAGCAGGCCTTCATCGGGATCGGTTTCGTGATGCTCGGCATGGTGGCGGCCGCGTTCGCCATCTCGCTGTCGCTGCGACTGCACCAGGAAGAAGCCAGCCAGCGCGCCGAGACGGTGTTGGCCGGGTCGGTGTCGCGGACCCGACTGTTGGCCAGCCACCTGGTGCTCGCACTGGCCGGATCGGCGTTCGCCATGTTGTTGGCCGGTGTGACAGCCGGACTCGCTTACGGCCAGGCGGCCGGTGACGTGGCCGGCAAGCTGCCCGCGGTGATCGGCACCGCGGCTGTGCAGCTGCCTGCGGTGTGGCTGCTGGCAGCGGTCACCGTCGTCTTGTTTGGGTTGGTACCGCGGTTCACCCCGGCCGCATGGGGCGTGCTGGTCGGGTTCGTCGCGGTGTATCTGCTCGGTTCGCTGTCCGGGTCGCCGCAGTGGTTGCTCGATCTGGAGCCGTTCGCGCACACCCCCCGGGTCGGCGGCTCAGACTTCACCGCGGTGCCCCTGCTGTGCCTGCTGGCCCTTGACGGAGTGCTGATCACGGTGGGAGTCATAGCTTTTCGACGGCGAGACATCCGGCCGTGAACACCGCGGCGCGGCTCATATCATCCTCGGCGCTCGGTTTGATCGCCTTCGGCGCCATGCTGTTCATCCCGGCCGGCACGTTCCACTATTGGCAGGCGTGGGTTTTCCTCGCGGTGTTCGCCGTCGCGTCGCTGGGGCCCACCAGCTATCTGGCCCGCACCAATCCGGCTGCCCTGCAGCGACGTCTGCGCGTCGGCCCGGGAGCCGAAACCCGGACGATCCAGAAATTCGTCATTGCCGGCATCTTCGTCGGGTTCGGCGGGACCCTGGTGGTCAGCGCGCTCGATCAGCGGTTCGGCTGGTCGTCGGTGCCGACGGTGGTTGCGCTGACCGGTGACGTGCTGGTCGCGGTCGGTCTGGGCATCGCCATGCTGACTGTCGTCCAGAACAACTACGCCGCGTCGACCGTCACGGTAGAGGCGGACCAGTCGGTGGTCACCAACGGCCTCTACGGCGTGGTGCGGCACCCCATGTACGTCGGGAACCTCGTGCTGATGGTGGCCATACCGCTGGCGCTCGGCTCCCTCTGGGGCCTGCTGTTCATGGTCCCGAATACGCTGCTGCTGGTGATACGCATCCTCGACGAGGAGCGGGCTCTGACAGCGCAGCTACCCGGGTACCGCGAGTACACCCAGCTGGTGCGATACCGGCTGGTTCCGCACCTCTGGTAGCGGGCCTAAGGTTGCGGACGTGACCCCGCAACCGGCACCCGCGCTGGACCGTCCGTGGCGTCGCCCGGGGGCGCTGCGCTATGCCCGCGACAAGCTTCGCGGCATGGCCAAACCCCCTGTCACCGTCACCGACCCGCCGTCGGACCTCGTCGTGGACCGGGACGTCGAGGTACCCACCCGCGACGGAACGGTGTTGCGCATCAACGTCTTCCGCACCCAGGCCGGGCCGCGTCCGGTCATCCTCAGCATCCACCCCTACGGCAAGGACAAGCTGCCGACCAAACGGCGCAAGCGGTGGACCTTCTCGCCGCAGTACCGGCTGCTGCGGCAAACCAAGCCGGTGAGCTTCTCGGCTTACACCAGTTGGGAGGCACCGGATCCGGCGTGGTGGACCGCTCGCGGTTTCGTCGTCGTCAACGCCGATAGCCGCGGGTGCGGCCATTCCGAGGGCACCGGCAGGTTGCTGTCGCGGCAGGAGGCCGAGGACACCTACGACGTGGTGCAGTGGCTGGCCGGACAACCGTGGAGTGACGGCCGCGTGGTCATGCTCGGTGTCTCCTACCTGGCGATCAGCCAGTTCGCGGTGGCCGCGCTGCAGCCACCGGCACTACGCGCGATCTGCCCGTGGGAAGGGTTCACCGACGCCTACCGCGACCTATTGTTCCCCGGCGGAATACGCGAGTCGGGCTTCACCCGGTTGTGGTCACGCCAGGTGCAGCGCGCGACTCGTCAAACCTATGACCTGACCCGGATGCAGGACGAGCACCCGTTGCGCGACGAGTTCTGGCGCTCACTGGTACCCGATCTGTCGGCCATCACGGTCCCCATGCTGATCTGCGGCAGTTTCTCGGACAACAACCTGCACAGCCGGGGCTCCATCCGGGCGTTCACCCGGGCCGGGTCGCAGCACGCGCGGCTCTACACGCATCGTGGTGGCAAGTGGGCGGAGTTCTACTCCGCCGAAGTGCGCGCCGAACAGCTGAAGTTCTTCCGCGACGTGTTGGACGGTGCGCCGCCGACCCGCAGCGTGCGCCTCGAGGTACGCGAAGATCGTGACACCATCGCCGCGGTGCGTGAGGAAACCGAGTGGCCGCTGACCCGCACCCGTTGGCGGACACTGTATCTCGCGGGCGCTGGTCAGCTGTCAGCTGAGCCGCCGCGAGCGGCAGGCAGCGTCACCTTCGAAAGTGGTTCTCGTGCCGCACTGTTCACGTGGACCGCGCCGACAGACACCGAGCTGACCGGCCCGATGGCGCTGCGGCTGTGGATTCAGCTGGACGGGTGTGCTGATGCGAATCTGTTTGTCGGAGTCGAGAAATGGCGCGATGGTCGGTATGTCGGATTCGAGGGGTCCTACGGATACGGCCGCGACCGGGTCACGACCGGGTGGCAGCGGGCCTCGCTGCGCAGGCTGGATCCCGCGCTGTCCCTGCCGTGGGAACCCGTGCCAGCATGCGATCAGCCGGAACCGATTCCGGCCGGTGCGGTGATCCCGGTGGATGTGGCACTGGGGCCGTCGGCCACGCTGTTCCGCGCCGGCGAACAGCTGCGACTGGTGGTGGCCGGGCGGTGGCTGTGCCCGCGCAATCCGCTGACCGGTCAGTTCCCGGCGGCCTATCCCGGCCCGCCGCGTGGCCTGGTGACGTTGCGCTGGGGGCCGCGCTACGACGCGCACCTGCTGATCCCGGAAATCCCCTGAGCAGGGGTCAGACCCAGACTCCCTTGCCGACGGCAACCACCCCGCCGGAACTGATCGCGAATCGCTCCCGATCCCTGTCCAGATCGACGCCCACCATCTCACCGGGCCCGACGACCACGTTCTTGTCCAGGATCGCGTGGCGTACCACCGCGCCGCGCCCGACGCGCGCCCCCGGCATGATCACGCTGCCCTCCACGATCGCGCCGTCCTCGACCACGACGTTGGAGGACAATACCGAATTGCGTACCGAGGCCGCCGAAATGATGCTGCCCGCTCCCACCACCGACTCCTGGGCTGAGCCGCCGTTGACGAATTTGGCCGGCGCCAGGTTTTCCGAGGCGCCGAGGATCGGCCAGCGCCTGTTGTACAGGTTGAACACCGGATGCACCGACACCAGATCCATGTGCGCGTCGTAGAACGCGTCGAGGGTTCCCACGTCCCGCCAGTAACCCCGGTCCCGGTCGGTGGCGCCCGGCACGTCGTTGTCTTTGAAGTCATAGACCGCGGCCATGCCGTCGGCCACCAACCGCGGAATGATGTCGCCGCCCATGTCGTGATCGGAATGGTCGTCGTCGGCATCGGCACGGATCGCGTCGATCAACACCTTGGTGGTGAAGATGTAGTTGCCCATCGACACGAAGGTGGCGTCCGGATCGTCCGGGGTGCCGGGCGGGTCCATCGGCTTCTCGACGAAATTGCGGATCCGGCCGGATTCGTCGGCGTCGATGCAGCCGAACGCGCTGGCCTCGGCTCGCGGCACCCGGATGCCGGCCACCGTGGCGCCGGCGCCGCTGTCGACGTGGAAGCGCACCATTTGCTCGGGGTCCATCCGGTACACGTGGTCGGCGCCGAAAACCACGATGTAGTCCGGATCTTCGTCGTAAATCAGGTTCAGCGACTGATAGATCGCGTCGGCCGAACCGGTGTACCAGCGCGGTCCGAGGCGCTGCTGGGCCGGGACCGGGGTGATGTACTCGCCGGCCAGACCGGACAACCGCCAGTTCTGCGAGATGTGCCGGTCCAGTGAATGCGACTTGTACTGCGTGAGAACGCAGATCCTCAGGTAGCGCGCGTTGACGAGGTTGGAGAGGACGAAGTCGATCAGCCGGTAGCCGCCGCCGAAGGGGACTGCAGGCTTGGCGCGGTCGGCCGTCAAAGGGTACAGGCGTTTGCCTTCACCGCCGGCCAGCACGATGCCCAGCACCTGTGGCGATTCCCTCATGCGCTTCAACCTATCGGCACCTGCGGACCCCTGCCACCGATCCCTCGCTCGCCCGAGAGCTCGACGACCGGATAGGTCAAGGATATTCGGCTCGCCGGCCGGCTCCACAGCAGCCCGCCATCCGCGCTCCGCCGCGCCCGAACTACGGTGCGGGTATGCGGGTGGCGATGATGACTCGGGAATACCCTCCGGAGGTCTACGGCGGTGCCGGAGTGCATGTCACCGAGTTGGTATCCCAACTGCGCAAGTTGTGCGCGGTCGACGTGCATTGCATGGGCGCGGAGCGTCCCGATGCCACCGCCCACCAGCCCGATCCGCGGCTGCGCACCGCCAACGCCGCGCTGTCCACCCTGTCGGCAGACCTGGTGATGGCTAACGCTGTCAGCGCGGCCGCCGTGGTGCATTCGCACACCTGGTACACCGGGTTGGCCGGACATCTGGCCAAACTGCTCTACGGCATCCCGCACGTGCTGACCGCGCATTCGCTCGAGCCGATGCGGCCGTGGAAGGCCGAACAGCTCGGCGGTGGCTACCAGGTGTCGTCCTGGGTGGAGAACACCGCGGTGCTGGCCGCCGACGCGGTCATCGCCGTCAGTTCCGGGATGTGCGACGACATCCTGCGCGTCTACCCGACGCTGGATCCCAACCTCGTGCACGTAATCCGCAACGGCGTCGACACCGAGGTCTGGTATCCCAGCGGACCGGTCCTCGCCGGCTCGGTGTTGCCAGAACTCGGTGTTGACATGCAACGACCCATCGTGGCCTTCGTCGGACGGATCACCCGGCAGAAAGGTGTCCCGCACCTGGTGGCGGCCGCGCACCAGTTCAGCCCGGAGGTCCAGGTGGTGTTGTGTGCCGGCGCGCCCGACACCCCGGAGATCGCCGAAGAGGTGCGGTCGGCGGTGACCGACCTGCAGCGCAGCCGCGCCGGGGTGTTCTGGATACGGGACATGTTGCCCCAGCACAAGTTGCGCGAAATACTCTCGGCTGCATCAGTTTTCGTGTGCCCGTCGATTTACGAGCCGTTGGGCATCGTGAATCTGGAGGCAATGGCCTGCGCGACGGCGGTGGTGGCGTCCGACGTGGGCGGGATCCCCGAAGTCGTCGCCGACGGCGTCACCGGCTCCCTGGTGCACTACGACGCCGACTACCCCGACGCCTACGAGGCGCGTCTGGCCGAGGCGGTCAATGCATTGATCGCGGATCCCGAGAGGGCCGAACAGTACGGCCACGCCGGGCGTCAGCGCTGTATCGAAGAGTTTTCCTGGTCACACATCGCCGAGCAGACCCTGGACATCTACCGCAAGCTGTGTGATTAGCGCAGCCGGCCGGCACGCTGACTCAGCTGGTGACGCCCTTGAGTTCGTCGCCCAGCGCGGCGGCTTCGTCGGGTGTCAGCTCGACAACCAGCCGGCCACCGCCTTCAAGTGGTACCCGCATCACGATGCCGCGCCCCTCTTTAGTCGCTTCGAGTGGACCGTCGCCGGTCCGGGGCTTCATCGCCGCCATCGAGTGCTCCCTCCAGATTCGATCTGGCCCGCACCCGCGGACCTGGTCGGCGCCGAGCATGCCCCGACAGTGAATTTCCAGCCATACCCGACATTGAACTGACAAATCACCACTCTATTGTTCCCTATCGCGGTGACCACGTGCACAAAGGCCCACTTCTGGCGGCAACGGTGGTTGTCAATCCGCGTTGGGCGGCACCCAGCAGGTGCCGATGTGGTCGTCCACCATGCCGGTCGCCTGCATCAGCGCGTAGGCGGTGGTGGGCCCGACGAAGCGGAACCCGCGGCGTTTGAGCTCGCGCGCCATCGCCTTTGATTCGGCACTGGTTGAAGGTATTTCAGCAAGGTCGGTGAACCGGGGACGGGCGGCCGGCGCGAACGACCACAGCAGCTCGGACAGGTCCTGCGGCGATCCGAGTTCGAGGGCGGCGCGTGCGTTGCCGACGGTCGCCTCGATCTTGGCCCGGTTGCGCACGATCGTCGGGTCGGTCAGCAGGCGCTGTACGTCGGCCTCGGTGAAACGGGAGATCTTCGCGACGTCGAACCCGACGAAGGCGCGGCGGAAGTCGGCCCGTTTACGCAGGATGATCAGCCACGAGAGGCCGCTCTGGAAAGCTTCCAGGCTCATCCGTTCGAACAGCGCCGTGCCGTCGGTGAGCCGCCGGCCCCACTCGTAGTCGTGGTAGTCGCGGTACAACTCGGCGTCCGGCCCCGGCGGCAGTTCCGCCCAGCCGCAGCGAACCCGGCCGTCGCTCACGGGCGGGTCACGTCGGCCCGGAACGATCCGACCCGACGGCGTCCGCGTCGGTCAGGTCGACCACCCCGGCCCCGGTCTCGGCGCTGGAGGCCTGCAGGGCGGCGACCTGAGCGCGCAAGGTGTCCAGTTCCCGGCCGAGGCGCTCCAGCACCCAGTCCACCTCGCTGGTCTTGTAACCGCGCAGCACCTGGGTGAATTTGACCGCATCGACGTCGGCGCCGGTGACACCGAACGCCGGCAGGACGGTCGCTGTGGTGGCCCGCGGCAGGGGCGGCAATGGCTCGCCGCGGCCGAACAGCAGGCTTGCCGCGCCGAACAACACGATCGCCACCAGGATCAGGACCACCAGGTAGAGCAACACCAACGCCACGGGACTGATCTTGCCCTATGACCTGACCCGGGACCGACAGCCGTTCAGCGCGGCCGGAACACGTTCATCGGCGGCCG
The DNA here is from genome assembly GCF_055419285.1 of Mycobacterium sp. IDUB_28. Classification (NCBI taxonomy): domain Bacteria; kingdom Bacillati; phylum Actinomycetota; class Actinomycetes; order Mycobacteriales; family Mycobacteriaceae; genus Mycobacterium; species Mycobacterium sp. IDUB_28. Next base: position 361,765 of record NZ_JBVAXK010000005.1, read on the forward strand.
ATCGGCCAGCGACACCGGCCAGGTGTGTTGGGTGTAGCCGTCCCCGACCGGGAAGAACTGCGTCAGGCCGACGCCGGAGTCGGGAATCCCGCACCGCGACAGCAGGGTGGCGATCACCTGACGGCTCATCGCGCCCAACTCCTCGATCGGACGGTTGCGGTGCTGCCGCACACCCAGGTTGACCTGCGCGATCGCGTCCAGGCCCAGCCGGTCGAAGGTGTCCACCAGCAGGCCGATCTCCACGCCGTAACCCGGGGCGAACGGCAGCGCGGTGAGGAGCTCACGGCTGGCCGCGTATTCCCCGCCCAGTGGTTGCAGCACGCAGCCCAGCTCGGGCCGCAGTGCGGCGAGCAGCGGTCGGGCCACGAGTTCGGTGACGCGCCCGCCGCCGGTGGCATTGCCGCCGGTCAGCGGTCGCCGGTAGAAGCCCTTGACCAGTGCGATGTCCTGGCCGGTGAGCAGCGGGCCGACCAGGTACGGCACGAACATCGGGTGCGGGTTGACCAGGTCGGAATCGATGAACACCACGATGTCGCCGCTGGTGGCGGCCAGCGAGCGCCACAGCGCCTCCCCTTTGCCGGGGCGGGCGGGCAGCTCGGGCAGCGCCTGCTCGCGGCTGACCACGCGGGCGCCGGCGGCGATGGCGCGGATCTCGGTGTCGTCGGTGGACCCCGAATCCAGCACGATCAGCTCGTCGACCAACCCGTCGACCAGCGGGGAGATGCTGTCGATCACCGATCCGATGGAGTCTTCTTCGTTGAGGGCCGGCAGCACCACCGAGATCGTCCGCCCGGCCTTGGCGGCAACCAGCTCGCCGACCGTCCAGCGCGGCAGGTTCCAGCTGCGGTCGGCCAGCCAGGCGTCCCCGGGTTGCGCCGAGAGCCGGGCCAGGTCCAGCTCGGAAGCCGTCATGCCAGTCCTCTCACGGTGCGCATCGGCGCGCGCGTCCCCTGGATGGAGGCCACCATCTCCAGTACCCGCCGGGTGGCCGCGACCTGGTGCACCCGGAACATGCGCGCTCCGGCGGCCGCCGCGAGCGCGGTAGCCGCCAGCGTGCCCTCGAGCCGTTCGGTCACGTCCACACCCAGAGTCTCCCCGACGAAGTCCTTGTTGCTCAACGCCATCAGCACCGGCCACCCGGTCTCGACGAGTTCGGCCACGTGCCGCAACAGGATCAGGCCGTGGAACGTGTTCTTGCCGAAATCGTGGGTGGGGTCGATCAGCACCCGGTCACGGGCCACTCCGACCGCAACGGCCCGCTCAGCGGCGGCGGTGACCTGGCGAATCACGTCGTCCACCACCCCGCGGGTAGTCGTACCGTAACTCACCCGGAAGGGTCGCGTCCTGGGCAGCGCACCGCCGGTGTGCGAGCACACCAGGCCGACGCCGAATTCGGCGGCCACCTCGGGCAGGCCCGCGTCGCTGCCCGCCCAGGTGTCGTTGATGATGTCCGCGCCGGCCGCACACGCCAGCCGGGCCACCTCGGGGCGCCAGGTGTCGACGCTGATCAGCTGGTCGGGATAGGCGCCGCGCAGCCATTCGACGAACGGCACCAGTCGGGCGATCTCGGTGTCGGGGTCGACCATCTCCCCCGGTCCGGCCTTGACCCCGCCGACATCGATGACGTCGGCACCCTCGGTGATCGCCCGGTGCACGGCGTCGCGGGCAGCCTCCTCGGCGAAGGTCGCGCCCTGGTCGAAGAACGAGTCCGGGGTGCGGTTGACGATCGCCATGATCAGCGCGCGATCAGCCGCGACGGGGCGACCGCAGAAGGTTGACGACACGACTCCATGGTGCCCGGTCACCGGCGTTGACTCTGCGCTCAGGGCACGGTCTACTCGCACTTCCCCGCCCCAGACGCAGAGTCGCCGGGGGTGCGGGTCAGCCCTGCGGGCGCTTCCCCGCCGCAACCTCGCCCGGGTAGTCCTCGTAGTACTCGACATAACCCTCTTTGCGCCCGGCCAGCACGTACAGCGGGTCCTCGATATCGGAGCCGTAGGCCTGTTTGCGTAGTTCCACCTTGCGGCTCTTGAACGTGGTGGTGTGCTCCAGCGACTCCACCAACCGCACGAACAACGGCAACGCATAGGCCGGCAACTTGTCATACACCGCCCCGGCCAACGATTTCCCGTCGAAATCCTTGCCGTCGCGCAGCTTGACCGCGGCCATCCCGGCACGCCCGCCGGTATCGGGCACCTCGACGCCGAAGACAGTGCACTCCTCGACGTTCTTGTCCGACGCCACCGCCGCCTCGACCTGTGTGGTCGCCACGTTCTCGCCTTTCCAGCGGAACGTGTCGCCCAGCCGGTCGACGAACGCCGCGTGGAACATGCCCTGCGGCCGCATCACGTCGCCGGTGTTGAAGTACGTGTCGCCCTCTTTGAACGCGTTGCGCACCAGCTTCTTCTCGGTGGCTTCCTTGTCGGTGTAGCCGTCGAACGGCTGCAGCCGGTTGACCGGGCTGAGCAGCAACCCGGGCTCGCCGGCGGGCACCCGACGCACCCGCCCGTTGTCGTCGCGCACCGGCTCGCCAGTGTCCGGGTCGTATTCGACGTAGGCCAGCGGCATCGGCGAAATACCGGTGGTGCGGGGCATATTGAAGAAGTTGATGAACGCGGTGGTTCCTTCGCTGGCGGCGTAGAACTCACACACCCGCTCGATGCCGAAGCGCTTGGTGAATTCGTCCCAGATGTCCGGGCGCAGCCCGTTGCCGGCGATGACGCGGACCTTGTGCTGGCGGTCGGTGGGCTTTTCCGGCTGGTTGAGCAGGTAGCGGCACACCTCGCCGATGTAGATGAACGCGGTGGCGTCGTAGGCGATCACCTCGTCCCAGAAGCGGGACGCCGAGAACGACTTGCCCAGCGCCAGGGTCGCCCCCGAGTTGATCACCGACGACACCGCGACCGTCAGCGCGTTGTTGTGGTAGAGCGGCAGGCAGCTGTACAGAGTGTCGGAGGCCTTCAACCGCAACCCCAGCCCGCCGAACGCGCCGAGGGCCTTGAGCCACCGGTAATGCGTCATCACGCTGGCCTTCGGGTAGCCGGTGGTGCCCGAAGTGAAGATGTAGAACGCGGTGTCGCGGGCCCGCACCGACGACGCCGCGGCCGGGTTGGTCGCGGGCGCGGTGGTGGCGAAGCGCTCCAGGTCTTCGATGGTCAGCACCTCACCGGCCGAACCGCCGGACTCACTGACCGCACTGACCAGGTCGGATTCGGCAATGAGCACCTTGGCGTCGAGCAGGCCCAGGCTGTGCGACAGCACGTCGCCACGCTGGTGGTAGTTGAGCATGCCGGCGACCGCGCCCAACTTCACCACCGCCAGCATCGTGAGCACCGCGTTGGGCGAATTGCGCAGCATCACACCGACCACATCACCCGGGCCCACACCTCGCGCGGCCAGCACGGCGGCGTAGCGGTTGGCGGTCGCGTTGGCCTCGCGGTAGGTCAACTGCTGATCGCCGAACTTCAGGAAAACCCGGTCGGCGTAGCGGGCCGCGCGCTCCTGGAACACCGCGCCGATCGAGGTCTTCGAACTCGGCCGCGGCAGCAGGCCGGTCTTCACCGCGCGCAGGATCGAGGGCGTGTCGGCCACCAGAGCGGGCAGCCGAAGAGCGATATCGGTCAGTTTGACGCGTGTGTGTGACTCGTGCTCGGCCACGTGGTCCCTCGATTCCCTAGCAAGCCCGCTGATACCCAATACATACAGCCCGGCCCGGCCGGGCTGTCACGCTGGTGCGCACGCCTGCAGCGCATCGCCGACCTTATCGACCACCACCAGCCGGTCGACCGCTGCCTGCGAGATGTAACCGCTGTCGAGCAAACCGAAGATCCAGGCGCGCACCCCGTCGTAATGCCCCCACGGGTCCAGGATCACGATGGGCTTGTCGTGCACCCCCAGATATCCCTCGGTCCACGCGCTCAGCAATTCGTCCAGGGTGCCGACACCGCCGGGCAGCGCGATGAACGCATCTGCCCGTTGCTCCATCACCTGCTTCCGTTCGCTGAGGGTGTCGGTGACAATCAGCTCGTCGGCCTGCTGGTCGGCCAGTTCACGGTCCAGCAGCATGGTCGGGATCACCCCGACGGTCCAGCCGCCGGCGGCCCGCGCCGCGGCGGCCACCGCGCCCATCGCCGACACGTGGCCGCCGCCCCACACCAGCGTCCAGCCCTGCTGCGCTATCCCCTGACCCAGCGCGGCGGCGAGTTCGAGCAACTCCGGGTGCGTCGGCGTGGCAGCGCAGTAGACGGCCACCGCCCGCCGGCCGCCGTCGCTGTTGTCTGAGGGCATCACCGCAACGTAGACCAACTGCGCAGTTGCCATAAAGTCGAACAGTGCCGATCCGCTGGAACGTCCCGCAACACACCGAGGCGCTGGAGCGGCTGCACGGCGCGTTGCGGGAATCCGGGGGCGGGATCGTGGTCGGACCCGACGGCGTCGGCAAGTCGACGCTGGCCCGACTGGCCGCCGAACGCTGCTGCGCCGAGCACCCGAACACCGTCACCCGCTGGGTCATCGGGACCCCCACCGAGCAGGTGGTGCCCTTCGGCGCCTTCGGACATCTGATCGAATTCGCCGACATCGGGAAACCGGCCGCACTGTTGCGGGCCGCCCGGACGTCGCTGACCCGGGCCGCCCAGGAGAGCGATCTGCTGCTCGTCGTCGACGAGGCCCACGACCTGGACATCCTGTCGGCGACCCTGGTCTACCAGCTCGCCCGCGCCGGCACCGCCCGGATGATCGTCACCGCGCGGGCGGACGCGGCACCGGCCGCCATCGCCGCGTTGTGGACGGACGGCCTGCTGGACCGCATCGACATCGCTCCGCCGGGTGGGCTGACCACCGCGGCGGAGGTCGACGAATTCCTCGCCGAGCTGCCGGCGCCGGCCCGTTCGGTGCTGGACTACCTGGCCCTGGTCGAGCCGCTGACGTTGGCCGATCTCGCCGTGCTGGCCGGCGAGGGCGCGGTCGAGGAGGCAACGGACCTCGGCGCCGCCGAGACCCGGGTACGCAATGACGACGAGCCGGTCGCCTACATCGCCCATCCGCTGTTCGGCGAGCGCGTCCGGGCGACCTCGGGTGGCGACGTGCTGCGACGACGGCGCACCGAGCTGGTCGAGTTGCTCTCCGGACACCCGTGCGAGCACCCCAGCGACCGGTTGCGGCTGGCGTCGCTGGCGCTGGACTGCGACGCGTTGCAGCCGGTCGCCGAGGTGGTCGCCGCCGCGCAAGAGGCGCTGCGGCTCGGCGATCTGTGGCTTGCCGAACGGTTGGCGCGCGCCGCGCTGGACCGATCGGGCGGGCTGGATGCCCGGCTGGTGCTGGGCCAGGCACTGGCCTGGCAGGGACGCGGCCGTGACGCGGGCCAGGTGCTGGCGGCGGTTCAGCCTGCCGACTTGTCCGAAGCCGATCTGATGGCCTGGGCGGTGCCGCGGGCGGCCAACCAGTTCTGGATGTTGGGCGAGCCGGAGAAGGCCACCGCGTTCCTGCAGACGACCCGCAATCGGGTGACCGAGCCGGCCGCCCAGAATGTGCTGGACGGGCTGACCGCTACCTTCGCCATGAACTCGGGAAATCTGCAGCGTGCCCTCGCCGTGGCCACCGACGTGCTGGCCGCGCCGTCGGCCGGCGACATGGCGGTGGCGTGGGCCGCCAGTGCCGCCGCGTTGTCGTCGGCGCGGATGGGACGCTTCGCCGATGTCGGGGCCCTGGTCGACAAGGCAACGGCAGCAGAGCATCCCGGACTGCTGCGGTTCACCGCGGGACTGGCACAGATCACCTCGCTGCTGATGGCGGGCGAGGTCGCGCAGGCGCAGACCCTGGCTCAGCAGTTCACCGACTTCGCCGAACTGCAGCAACCGGGCCGGGCCATCGGTGAGGTGTTGATCGCCCTGGTGCTGAACGTCCGAGGTGAATTCGGTGCTGCCGCAAAGCTGTTGGAGCCCGCCGCCGCCGAGCTGGAACGTTCGGGCTACTCCTGGGGTCCGCTGTCGCTAATCTTGTTGACCACCGCCATCGCGCGCCGGGGTGACATCCCGGGGTCGGCGAAAGCGTTGCGGCGCGCGGAGAACCGGCACGGGACCAAGTCGGCGCTGTTCGCCCCCGAACTCGGTCAGGCGCGCGCGTGGACCAGGGCGACGGCGCGCGACCGGATGGGTGCGACGTCGGCGGCGCGCGACGCCGCCCGGATGGCCGAACGCGCCGGGCAGTCGGCGGTGGCGCTGCTCGCCTGGCATGACGCCGTCCGGCTCGGCGATGTCCGGGCCGTCGAGCCGGTCACCCGGCTCGCCACTGAAATCGACTGCAAGGTAGGCGAAATCGTCGTCCGGCATGCGCGCGCACTGGCCGGCCGGGACACCGCCGGCCTGCGAGCGGTGGCCGACGAATTCGCCGCGATCGGGATGGGCGCGGCAGCGGCCGACGCCGCGGCTCAGGCGCAGGGCTGAGGCCGCTGCTCAGCGCGCAACGACGCGGACCGGGCCGTCGAGTCCGCGGCAGCGAGGTGCGCCACAGCCTGCTACCGGCTCAGGTAGCGGCGCAGTATCTCTACTGACGCCGCAATGTTGGCGACGGGCACCCGCTCGTCACGCTTGTGTGCCAGATTGGGATCGCCGGGACCGTAGTTGACCGCCGGAATGCCCAGTGCCGCAAAGCGGGACACGTCGGTCCACCCGTACTTGGCCCGGACCTGTCCCCCTGCGGCCTCGACCAGAGACTTCGCCGCGGGATGCGTGAGGCCCGGAAGGGCGCCCGCCGCGGAGTCGGTCAGATCGATCTCGACGTCCAGCCCGTCCAGCACCTCGTGCACGTGGTGTAAAGCCGCTTCGGGCGAGCGGTCCGGGGCGAACCGGAAATTGATCGTGACCGCCGCCGCGTCCGGGATCACATTGCCGGCGACGCCGCCGTCGATACGCACCGCCGACAGGCCCTCGCGGTAGCCGCACCCGTCGATGTCCACGCTGCGCGCCCGATAGCCGGCCAACCGGTCCAGCACCGCACCGAGTTTGTGAATTGCGTTGTCGCCCAGCCACGATCGGGCCGAGTGCGCCCGGGTACCGGTGGCGCGGACCACCACCCGCAGGGTGCCCTGGCAGCCTGCCTCGATCCAGCCGTCGGTGGGCTCACCCAGGATGGCCACGTCGGCGGACAGCCACTCCGGCAACTCGCGCTGGATGCGGCCCAATCCGTTGGCCGCCGACTCGATTTCCTCACAGTCGTACATCACCAGGGTCAGGTCGTGCACCGGGTCGGCGAGGGTGGCCGCCAGATGCAGAAAAACCGCATCCCCGGCTTTCATGTCGGCGGTGCCGCAACCGTGCAGCTGGCCGTCCACCAGCCGGCTGGGCAGATTGTCGGCGACCGGAACGGTGTCCAGATGCCCGGCCAGCAACACCCGCGTCGGACGGCCCAGCGCCGTGCGCGCCAGTACCGCGTTGCCGCTGCGGACGATCTCGAAGCGGGGCGCCTGGGCACGCAGGGCCGCCTCCACCTCGGCGGCGATGCGCGCCTCGTCGCGCGATTCACTGGGAATGTCCACCAACGCCGCGGTCAGCGCCACCGGGTCGCCGCACAAGTCCAACACGGCACCAAGTATGCCGAGCAGTCGCAAAAGCCCCTATTTTGACCGGCAAATGGGTGCTTTTGTGTCTGCTCGCGCGGGAAAGTAACCTGACCGCCGTGACTGGAGCTGCAGGCATCGGCCTGGCGACGCTGGCATCCGACGGATCTGTCCTGGACACGTGGTTCCCCGCACCGGAACTGACCGAGTCCGGCGACAGCGCCACCTCCCGGTTGGCCCTTTCCGACGTGCCCGCCGAACTGGCCGCGCTGGTCGGACGCGACGACGACCGCCGTACCGAGACCATCGCCGTGCGCACTGTGATCGGGTCGCTGGACGATCAGGCCGCCGACGCGTACGACGCCTACCTGCGGCTGCATCTGCTGTCGCACCGCTTGGTGGCGCCGCACGGGCTGAACGCCGGCGGTTTGTTCGCAGTATTGACCAACGTGGTCTGGACGAACCGCGGCCCCTGCGCCGTCGAGGGTTTCGAGGCGGTGCGGGCGCGGTTGCGCCGGCACGGGCCGGTGACGGTCTACGGCGTCGACAAGTTCCCCCGCATGGTGGACTATGTGCTGCCCACCGGGGTGCGGATCGCCGACGCCGACCGGGTGCGCCTGGGTGCGCACCTGGCGCCGGGCACCACGGTGATGCACGAGGGTTTCGTCAACTTCAACGCCGGCACCCTGGGCGCATCGATGGTGGAGGGCCGCATTTCGGCGGGTGTCGTGGTGGGTGACGGCTCGGACGTCGGCGGCGGCGCTTCGATCATGGGCACCCTGTCCGGCGGCGGCGAGCAGGTGATCTCGATCGGCAAACGCTGCCTGCTGGGCGCCAACGCGGGCCTGGGCATCTCGTTGGGCGACGACTGCGTGGTGGAGGCGGGGCTGTATGTCACCGCCGGCACCAAGGTCAACACCCCCGACGGCAGCACGCTCAAGGCAGCCGAGCTGTCCGGCGGCAACAACCTGCTGTTCCGACGCAACTCGCTGAGCGGCGCGGTCGAGGTGGTGCCGCGCGGTGGCCAGGGCATCGCGCTCAACGCGGACCTGCACGCCAACTAACGCGCGTCGAGTTCGGTCCCGCTGGTTTCCGGCAGTCGGTAGACCGAAATCAGGCTCAGTCCCGCCAGCGTCAGCAACAGGTACGCGATGCCGGCCGCGCCATAGGCTGCCAGCAGCCAGCCCGCGACCAGCGGTGGCACCGCACCGCCGGCGATACCCGCCAGATTGATGGACAGCGCCGTCGCGGTGTAGCGGTAGCGGGTGGCGAACAGTTCGGGGACGAAGGACGCAATCGGTCCGAAACAGCTCGCGGACACGGCGTACATGCCCAGAATCGCCACCGCGAACAGGACCGGGTCACGCGAATCGATCAGCGGCATCACCGCCACCGCCCAGGGCAGTGCCGCGGCCCAGCTGACCAGCAGCACGCGGCGCCGCCCGAACCGGTCGCACAGGGTGGCCGTGAGTGCGGCGAACACCAGGCAGGTCAGCCCGCCCAGCACCCCGACGGCCAGGATCAGGTTGCGGGAATACCCCAGTTGGGTGTGCGCGTAGCTGGGCAGATACGCACTGGCGAGATAGGTGAAGGCGAAGCACCCCAGCACGCTGCCGCCGGCCAGCATCACCTCGGTGCGTTGCAGTCGCAGCACCTCGGTCAGCGGGGCCACGGCCGCGTGGGTTCGCTGACCGGCGAACACCGGCGTCTCGCCGACGTTCAGGCGCACGTAAAGCGCGATGGTGATCAGCACCGCGCTCAGCAGGAACGGAATCCGCCACCCCCATTGCAGGAAGGCGTGGCTGCCTTCGCCGATGGTGGCGTTGACACCCAGGAACGTCAGGCTGGTCAGCACCAGCGCGATGCCGCCGCCGAGCACGGTGAACATTCCGTAGAACCCGCGCCGATCGACCGGCGCGGATTCGGCGCTCAGCAACGCCGACCCGGCCCATTCGCCGCCGACGGCGAACCCCTGCAGCACCCGCAGCACGATCAGGATCAGCGGGGCCGCCAGGCCGACGGTCGCCGTGCTGGGCACCAGACCCACCGTCACGGTGGACAGCGCCATGATCAGCAGGGTGGCGACCAGGGTTCGCTTGCGGCCCAACCGGTCCCCGAAATGTCCGAAGACGGCCGCGCCGAGCGGTCGGGACAGGAACGCGGTGGCAAAGGTGCCCATTGAGGCGACAGTGGCCATCGTCGGACCCAGGTGCGGGTAGAACACCGTGGGAAACACCAGGGCTGCTGCGGTGCCGTAGATGAAGAAGTCGTAGTACTCGACGGCCGAGCCCACCAGACAGGACAGGGCCACCGCTCGCATCGGGCTGGACGCGGGAGCTGCGGCTTCAAGCGTGGTTGGCGGCACCCTGAAAACGGTAGCGGCCCGCAGGTGCGCGTTTGCCTGGGAAGTGCTGGCAGGATGCTGCGAGCCGGTGCGCTGCGGTCACCACCGCCACCACCGACACCACCGCCGAAGTGGCCTCCGTGCTGTTCCGTCAGCCCTCGTCGATCAACTGCTTTTTGAGCACCTTGCCCAGCGCGTTGCGGGGCAGCGAGTCCACGATCCGCACTTCGCGAGGCCGCTTGTGCGCTGACAGTTGTTGGGCGACATGGTCTATCAGCTCGGCAGGATCGGCCTGGCCTACCACGTAGGCCACGATCCGCTGGCCCAGATCCGCGTCGGGCAGGCCGACCACCGCCACCTCGGCCACGTCGGCGTGTCCGAGCAGCACGGTCTCGATCTCGCCTGCCCCGATGCGGTAACCGCCCGACTTGATCAGGTCGACCGACTCCCGGCCCACGATCCGGTGCATGCCGCCGTCGTCGACGACGGCGACGTCGCCGGTGCGGTACCAGCCGTCCGCGGTGAATGCCTCAGCGGTGGCCTCGGGGCGGTTGAGGTACCCGTCGAACAGGGTGGCGCCCCGAACCTGAAGTTTGCCAACGGTTTCCCCGTCGTGCGGAACCGGATCGCCGTGGTCGTCGACCATCCGGGTCTGCACGCCGGTCAACGGCCACCCGACCCAACCGGGGCGCCGTTCCCCGTCGGCCCGGGTGGACACGGTGATCAACGATTCGGAGGCACCGTAGCGTTCGATGGGCCGGTGCCCGGTCAACGCTTCCAGGCGTTCGAACACCGGCACCGGCAGCGCCGCACTACCGGACACCAAAAGTCGTGCTGCTCTTAGTGATTCGGCTGCCGCAGGCTCGGCCGCCAGCCGCGACCAGACCGTCGGCACCCCGAAGTACAGCGACCCGCCCGCGGCCGCGTACCCGTCCGGCGTCGGTTTTCCGGTGTGCACGAACCGATTCCCGACCCGCAGCGAGCCGAGCAGTCCGAGTACCAGACCGTGGATGTGGTACAGCGGCAGGCCGTGCACCAGCACGTCGTCGGGTGTCCACTGCCAGGCCTCGGCCAGCGCATCCAGATCCGCCGCGATGGCCCGCCTGCTCACCTGCACGCCTTTGGGCAAACCCGTTGTGCCCGAGGTGTATACCACCATCGCCAGCGCATCCGGTGCCGGTTCGGCGTACCGGTGCCAGGACCGCGCATGCAGGCGGACCGGAACGTGTTGCAGGCCATCGGGATCGTCCGGCACCGGACCCAGCCAGGCCTGGGCGCCGGAGTCGGTGAGCATGTGCCGGCGCTCGGCCACGCCGACGTCGGCGGGCACCGGCACCACCGGCACGCCGGCGATGAGGCAGCCGACGATCGCCAGGACCGTGGACGCCGTCGGAACGGCCAGTACCGCGACCATCCGCGCGCCCGCCACCCGCTCGGCGACCGATGTCGCGCCGCCGACCAGGTCGCTGCGGCTGAGCCGGAAGCCGTCGATGCTGACCGCGTCGGGGATGTCGTCGGCGGTGGCGACCGCAGGATTCAGCGAGGTCAGCAGCACGTGAGCGAGGCTACCGGGTCAGCCACGCTCGTCCCAGATCTTCATCAGGGTGGACAGGATCTCCTCGCCGCGGCCCAGGCCGGCGAGGTGGCTCTCCTCGGGCAGGTGGAACAGTTCGGCGTCGGGCAGCCGGGCGACCATGTGCTCGCCGTGCGAGAACGGGATGATGTGGTCGTGGTCGCCGTGCCACCATTTGACCGGTACCTGCACCTCGTCGAGGTGGAATCCCCAGTCCCGCGCAAACAGCATCACGTCGTTGAAGGGCGCCGCCAGCTGCCGGCGGCTGCCGTTGAGCAGGTCGTCGAGGAACATCGCCTTGAATTCGGGACGGGTCAGCAGGTGCCGATCGGCCTCAGGCGAAAGCAGCGCGTAGATGTCAAGCGCGGTCGAGGCGACCGGCCGGATCCCCTGGATCAGCATGCTGGCGCCGATCCGCAGCGGGTTGCCACCGAACTTCAGCAGTGGTGCGACCCGCACGCCCAGTGTCATCGCGCCGCCGCTGATGCCGTCGGGACCCTGCGTCGGCGCCACGCCGCCGAGCACCCCGACCGCGACCACCCGGTCAGCCAGCCGCGCGCCGCATGCCAGCGAATAGGGTCCGCCCCCGGACAATCCGACGACTGCCATGTGCTCGATGCCCAAGGTGTCGGCGATGGCGCGCAAGTCGCCGGCGAACTCCGAGATGGCTTCGTAGCGGTGCGGCGTCGAGGAGCCGATGCCGGGCCGGTCGATACCGATCAGGCGGATGTCGTGGTGTTCGGCGTAGATGCGGGCCTCGGTCGGGATCTGGCGCCGGGCACCCGGAGTGCCGTGCAGCCAGAACACCGCGCGCCCCTGCGGGGCCCCGAACTCGGCGAAACCGATCTGCCGGTTGTCGCCGACGGCGATGTTCCCCTCGAGTTTCGGACGGTCGATCGCGACGGCCATGCCGAACACCTTTCTATCGGATACGTTAACGCATTGGAAATCTTATCAGTGCAGCTCAGACGACTCGCGCCGGTCCACCTCGGTCCGGTTCCCGCCGGCTCGCTTGGCCCGGTACATCGCCGAATCCGCACTGTCGATGAGACGGTGCACCACATTCTGCACGGTCGCCGACGAGCAGACGCCGGTCGCTATACCGATGCTCACGGTGAAACCGGGGGCTGTCGCATCCGCGGCGAGCGCGGCATGTATCCGACCGGCCACCGCGCGTCCGGCGCTGGAGTCACCGCGCAGCACGATCACGAACTCCTCGCCGCCGATCCGCGCGGCGGCCGTATCCAACGATGCATCGGCGACACCGGCGCGGATGCACTCGGCGATGGTGGTGAGCACCCGGTCCCCGACTTCGTGCCCATGGGTGTCGTTGATCGCCTTGAATCGGTCGACATCCACCGTCAGCACCGTCACCGGTGTCACCGTCGCACCCACCAGGCCGTCCAGACTGTTCTCCAGGCCGCGGCGATTGTTCAGCCGGGTCAACGGATCGTGAAGCGCCGCAACGGCACCGGTGCGCAGCGTCAGCAGATACGCCTGCATCACGACGGGAAATCCCAAGACGATCGGCACGACTATCAGCAGGTTGATGGTGGTGACGTTGCCGGGAAACAGATGCTGGCGCAACGATTCGGCGTAGCACCAGCCGATCGACCCCGCCGAGAACATCAGATGCGCTGTCAGCGCCCGCGGCCCGTGCAGGACAACGATGTAGAAGCCGTTGATGGCCAGCACCGTCAAGCCGGGCATGGCCAGGAACGTCTGACTCACGTTGACGACGGTGCCGAGGATGCACAGATTGGAAACGAGGATGAACAGCGCCGAAACCCGCTCGGAGGGGAACGGTCCGAACGCCCACCCGATGCCTGATACCGCCGCCACCGCGACGATGAAATAGCTGACTTCGGGGATCTTCAGGTAGGGGTAGACGGCGGTGAGGATGCTGATGCCGGCGTAGAACACCATCAGGATTCCCATGAACACCTGGTGTAGCCGCAGCAATCCGCGGTTGCGCAGCTGCTGCACCGTCCAGTCGAAACCCGACGGCTGGTTCCACCAGCCGACCACGAAGTCTCTGAACGCCCTGCGCACCGGCCCGACGCCCCCTCTCTGTCCAGGGCAGTCTAGGACGGCATCGGCGCGGCGCTAGGCGTTCAGCACCCGTTCGCCGATGATCCGCTGGTCGCGCAGTTCGGCCAGTGCGTCGTCGGAAAGCCCGAGCGCACGCAGGATTTCGTCGTTGTGCTGACCGAGGGTGGGCGGGGCGGTGCGGTGGTGCCGACCGGGCCCGGGTGTGATCCGGAACGGCCAGCCCGGAAAGCGGCGCGGTCCGGTGACGGGATGCTCGAACCGTTCGTAGAAATTCCGGGCGGCGAGCTGAGCGAACTCGTACATCTGGTCGCCGGTGACCACCTGCTCGGCCGGAATGTCCTGTGCGCGAAGCTGTTCGACGATGACCTGTGCTCGCTGAGTACGGGTCCAGGCGGTGACCAGTTCGTCGAACACATCGTGGTCCAGGGACGGGTCGTCGGGCAGCGACAGCGCCACCCACGTCCCGTCCTGGGTCGGGTAGACCCCTTGCAGGTAGCCGCGCCGCCGATTGCCGGCACGGGGGCACACCACACCATTGCGCGAGTACTCGATCACCGGTTCGGCGGTCACGCAGGCGGCGACCTCGATCTGGGCGACCTCGATCAGCTGGCCCTGTCCGGTGCGGCGCCGGTGTTCCAGCGCGGCCAGCAACGCGACCCCGGCGTGCACGCCGACGATCGGATCGGCCGGACCCTGCAGGTTGCACGGCGGCCCGTCGGGGTAGCCGGTCACCGCCGTCATCCCCGACGTCTGCTCGATGTTCAGCGCCCAGCCGACGTAGTCGCGCCACGGCCCGTCCAGTCCGAAGCCGGGCATGCGGACCGCGATCACATCCGGGTTGAGCGCCACCAGCGACTGGTAGTCCAGGCCGAATTGCTCGACCACGCGCGGGGAGAAGTTCTCCACCACGATGTCGGCCTGCGCGGCCAGCCGGTGCGCGATGTCGCGCCCGCGCCGGGTGTTCAGATCCAGGGTGAGGTCGCGCTTGTTGAGGTTGGTGGCCTGCCACAGTGCGCTGCGCTCGTACCAGTCCTCACCCTCGAAGGGATAGGCACCGGAATAGCGGTGGCCGTCGGGACGCTGGATGGACTCGATCTTGACGATGTCGGCGCCGAACGCACCCAGATAGCAGGTGAGGTAGGCGCCGGCCCAGAAGGTACTCAGATCTAGCACGCGCAGTCCCTGGAAAGGGGATTCCGGCGGCGGGGGCGGCGCAGTGGCGCAGTGCGGCGGGGCAGCATCACCGGCGCCCATCCGAAAGGGCGGACCGGGGCGGCGAAATCCGTTGCCCTCGATGAAGAATCCGCGCTCGGCGTACTGCGGCGAATCCAGGATGGTGGCGCCGTCGTTGACCGGGGCCGCCGGGATCCGCATCGCCTGGCTCAGTTCGACGAGTTCGGCCACCGTCTGCGCGGCGAGCAACGGCGCAGCCTTGGCGAAGAACTCGGCACGCTCCGGGCCGCCCAGCATGATGGCGATCTGGTGCTCACCGAACTCCGGCAGTCCCAGCATCGCGCACACGTCGAGCCAGTGCTGCCCGGTCAGACAGTTGATACCGACCCACCCGTCGGCTGCGCGCACCACACCAAGCATCGGTGCCGCCCGGACATTCGGTTCCAGCCCAAGGCTTTTCATCCGCTCGGCCATCAGCATCGGATACGGCAGGGTGGACAGCAGCGACTCGAACTCCGAGACGTCGACCTGCCGGAAGCCCGTCGATCGCAACGCGGTCAATGCGGCCATCCCACCGTAGACACCGGCGACGTATTCCGAGATCCGGGCACCGGCCTGCACCGGCGGGCGCTGCGGATCCCGGGTGCTGATCCAACCGGACACCGCCTGAATGGTCAGCGGGGTGGCGAGGCGGTCACGCCACGGCCCGGTCTGTCCGAAGGGAGAGATGCTCAGCAACACCAGGTTCGGGTTGATCCGCGCCAGCGTGACGGTGTCCAGGCCCCAGCCCGCCAGCGTGCCGGGTGCGTGGTTCTCCACGAGTACGTGGGTCCGCGCGATCAGGCCTTCGGCGGTCGCCCGGTCACCTGGCTGAGCGAAATCCAGTGTGATGCACTGCTTTCCGGCATTGAGATATTCGAACAGACCACTATGCTGCGGGTCGGGTATCCCGCTGGGGAAAGGCCCCCACCGGCGCAACGGATCACCGTCCGGAGGTTCGATCTTGACGACCTCGGCACCGAGGTCGGCGAGCAACTTGGCGGCGTACGGTCCGGCGATCTCGGTGGCGATTTCGACCACGTGCAGCCCCGACAGGGGCCCGGTCACGCGGGCACGCCGATGGCCATCGACTCCATGTACTGGTGCACCCCGCCGATCCCGCCGCCTTCCCGGCCCAGCCCGCTCAACTTGAATCCGCCGAACGGCGCCGCGCCGGCACCACAACCGTTGACCGCTACCTGTCCGGTCCGGATCCGGCGGGCGACGCCCACCGCCCGCTCCACGTCACCACTCCACACCGCGCCGGAAAGGCCGTAGCGCGAGTTGTTCGCGATCGCGACCGCATCGTCGTCGTCGCGGTAGCGCACCACGCTCAGCACCGGCCCGAACACTTCCTCCTGGGCAATCACCGAATCCGGCTCGACCTCGGTCAGGATCGTCGGCTCGAAGTAGAACCCGACGTCCAAGCCGGCCGGCCGGCCGCCCCCCGTCGCCAACCGGGCTCCGCCGTCCAGCGCGCCGGCCACGTGGGCCGCCACCCGGTCGCGTTGCGCGTCGCTGATCAGCGGGCCCATCTGCACCGCGGCGTCGGTCGGGTCACCCACTTCGACCTCGCGGGCCAGTGCCACCAACCGGTCCACGACGTCGTCGTGCAAGGCATCGGGCAACAGCAGCCTGCTCTGCAGAATGCAGGCCTGCCCGGCGTGCAGCGAGCAACAGTCGAACAGCAGCTGCTGCAACATCTCGTCGGTGACCTCGGTGTCGTCCAGGAGGATGCACGCCGACTTGCCCCCCAGTTCCAGGAGAATCCGCTTGAGGGTGTCGCCCGCGGCCGCCATCACCTGGCGCCCGACCACCGAACTGCCGGTGAAGCTGACCATGTCGATCCGCGGATCGGTGGTGAGCAGCTTCGCCGCGTCGACGCCGGACGGGGTGACGACGTTGACCACCCCGGGCGGGATGTCGGTGTGCTCGTCGATGAGCCGGGCCAGCGCCAGCCCGGCCAGCGGGGTCAGCGGCGAAGGCTTGAGGACGACGGTGTCGCCGGCGGCCAACGCGTGGTTGAGCTTCATCACGTTGAGGCAGTGCGGGAAGTTCCACGGCGTCAGGATCGACACCACACCCAGCGGCTGGTGCCGGAGCAGCGTGGTCCCGGCACCGATCCCGGTCACAGCGTCGTCGGCCAACTGGGTGGCCAGCTGGGCGGCGTGCATGGACATGAACGCCGCCCCGTCGACTTGCATCAGCCGCTCGTTCTGGATGCAGCCCCACTCCTGCTGAGACAGCGCGAAGAAGTCGTCGGCGTGCTTGAGCAGCGCCTCCCCGAGTTGGGTGAGGCACCTCGCCCGGTCTTCGGGTGTCGAACCGGCCCAGGGGCCGTCGTCGAATGCGCGCCGTGCCGCGCCGATCGCATCGCCGACCTGGCCGGTGCTCGCGTCGGGTGCGGTGGCGATGACCTGCTCGGTGGCCGGCGAGATGTCGTCGTAGCGACCGTTCTCCGGTTCGACCCAGCGCCCGTCGATGTAGAGCTGGTAGCTGTCCACGAGCGCCGGTAACACAGCCATCTGCTTCCTCACCCCAGGGATCGATGATTCGGTCATCTATTCCCCTGGTGTACACCCGCCGAACCCGGGCGTCAATCACTGCACAACTGAATTCTGCGCTGTTTCATGGTGTTGCGGGCGTGTTGACAGCGCGATTACCAGCAGAGTAGACACAATGCACAAGACACTTTCGATAAATGTGTCGGATCGGAGGAACGCCCCGCCGTGCACACCGACATCCCGCTGCACTCACCGGAGTTCTATGCCGGCGACCCGTATCCGGCCTACCGGGAGCTGCGTGCGACATCGCCGGTGCATTGGAACGACGTGACCGGATTCTGGGCGCTGCTCAAGTACGAGGACATCCGGTTCGTGTCGAGCAACCCGGCGCTGTTCACTTCCACCAAGGGCATCAGCATTCCGGACCCGGACATGCCGAACCCGGTGCAGGACGGCAACCTCATCTTCACCGATCCGCCGCGGCACCGGCAGATGCGCAAGCTGATCAACGCCGGCTTCACCCGGCGCCGGGTTTCGGTGCTCGAGCCCAAGATCCGCGAGATCGTGCGCGGCATCCTCGACGAGGTCGAACCCGGCACGGTGCACGAATTCGCCGAGGAGATCGCCGCCCCGCTGCCCACCCGGATGATCGCCGAGCTGATCGGTGCGCCCGCCGAGGATTGGGAGCAGTTCCGGACCTGGTCGGACGCGGCCACCGGGACCGCCGACCCCGAGATCGAACTCGACGCGTTCGTGGCCATGGGCCAGCTGTTCGAGTACTTCCAGAAGCTGATCGCCGCCCGGCGCGCCGATCCACGCGACGACCTGCTCTCGGTGCTGGCGGCGGCCGAGATCGACGAGCACCGGCTCAGCGACGAGGATCTGCTCAACTTCGCCTTCCTGCTGCTGGTGGCCGGCAACGAGACGACCCGCAACCTGATAGCGCTGGGCACCCTGGCCCTGATCAACCACCCCGACCAGGCCCGCCTGCTGGTCGAGGACCCCACGTCGATTCCGGTCGCAGTGGAAGAGATGCTGCGGTGGAACAGCCCGGTGGTCAGCATGTCGCGGGTGGCGACCGCCGACGTCGACATTCGCGGCCGGCTGATCCGGGCCGGCGACGTGGTGACGATGCTCTACGGGTCGGCCAACCGCGACGAAGACGTATTCGGGGCTGACTCAGAGGACTTCAAGGTCACGCGCCATCCGAATCCGCACATCGCGTTCGGCTGCGGTGAACATTCCTGCATCGGTGCGCAATTGGCGCGGCTGGAGGCGACCGTGCTGTTCGAGGAGTTGCTGCGGCGCTTCCCGCGCCTGGACCTGGTCGGCGACGTCGACCGGATGAAGGCCACGATGGTGCCCGGGGTCAAGCGGATGCCGGTACGGCTGGGGGTCTGAGACATGGATCTCGAATACACCCCGGAACAGCAACGGCTGCGCGCCGAGATGCGTGCCACACTGCAACAGGTGATGACACCCGAACGCGTCGCGGCGATCGGCAAGAACATCGAGGGCGGCCCCGCTGTCCGGGACTGCGTACGCGCGCTGGCAGCGGCCAACCTGCTTGGCGTGGGATGGCCTAAAGAATATGGTGGACAGGGTTTTTCGGCAATCGAGCAGTACATCTTTGGCGAGGAGGCCCGCCGGGCCGGGGCACCGATCCCGTTGGTGACGCTCAATACCGTCGGTCCGACGTTGATGCAGCGCGGCACCGAGGAGCAGAAGCAGAAGTTCCTGCCGGCCATTCTGGACGGCAGCGTCGAATTCGCGATCGGTTACTCCGAACCCGGCGCAGGCAGTGACCTGGCCTCGGTGCGCACCACCGCCGTCCGCGACGGCGACGAATACGTCATCAACGGCCAGAAGATGTTCACCAGTGGCGCGGCCTACGCCGACTACATCTGGCTGGCGGTCCGCACCGATCCGAATGTGAAGAAGCACAAGGGAATCTCGATTCTGATCGTGCCGACGTCGGCGCCGGGTTTCTCCTGGCAGCCGCTGCACACCATGCCGGGCATCTCGACGTTCTACACGTTCTACGACAACGTGCGGGTTCCGGTCAGCGCGCTGGTCGGCGAGGAGAACCAGGGGTGGGAACTGATTACCACCCAGTTGAATTTCGAACGCGCCGCGCTGGGCAACCTGGGCGCACTCGAGCCGTTGTTCGAAAAGACGGTGGCCTGGGCGACCGAGACCGAACTCGACGGTGCCCGCGTCATCGACCAACCCTGGGTCCAGCTGGCACTGGCCCGGGTCGAAGCTGAGGTCGCTGCCTACAAGCTGGTCAATCTGCGGGTGAACGCCGCGATGACCAAAGGTGTGCTGAACATGGGTGAAGCTTCGGCGGCGAAGGTGTTCGGCACCGAACTCACCCAGCAGGTGGCCCGTCAGCTGCTCGAGGTGCTCGACGGCAACGGAGTGCGCCGCGGCGCGGACGCTCCGCTGCGGGGCGCCCTGGAATCGGCGTACCGGCAGGCCGTGATCAACACGTTCGGCGGCGGCGCCAATGAAATCCAGCGTGACATCATCGCGATGGCGGGACTGCGCATGCCGCGCGCACCTCGTGATCTTCGCGCGGCCGCAGACAAAGGAGGATCGACCTAAGTGACCGACGCAGAAGTGCAAGACAGGGTGCGGGCCCTGGTCGGCAAACCGACCGGCGGCACCGGAAAGCCCTCGGTGGCTCCAGATCCGGTCAATCAGCCGATGATCCGGCACTGGGCCTGCGCCATGGACGACCTGAATCCGGTGTACATCGACCCTGATTTCGCGGCGACCTCGCGGTTCGGTGGCATCGTCTCGCCGCCGGTGATGCTGCAGACCTGGACCATGCCCTCGCCGAAGCTGGACGGGATCGGGGACCGCGGGGGCGCGCCCGTCGAAATCAGAAGCAACCCAACGGCTTTCCTGGACGAGGCCGGATACCGCAGTACGGTGGCCACCAATTCCGAATTCGAGATCGAGCGTTATCCGCGGCTGGGCGACCTGATCAGCGCGACGACGGTCTACGAGTCGGTGTCGGAGGAGAAGAAGACGGCGCTGGGCACCGGGTTCTTCCTGACCTGGCTGACCACCTATACCAATCAGGACGGCGAAGTGCTTGGGCGACAACGTTTCCGGGTCCTGCGATTCAAGCCGGCCAACTGATGGCCACCCGGATGGCGCCCACCATCAGCGCCGACACCGAGTTCTTCTGGAACGGATTGAAGCAGAACAAACTCCTGATCCAGCGCTGCAGCGGCTGTGCGACCCTGCGGCACCCGCCCCGGCCGATGTGCGCGCAGTGCCGCTCGCTGGAGTGGGAGCCGATCGAGGCGTCCGGGCGCGGCACGGTGTACAGCTACGTGATGCCGCACCAGCCGCGCGTCCCGTTCTTCGACTACCCCTACATCGTGGTGTTGGTCGAACTCGAGGAAGGGGTTCGGCTGGTATCCAACCTGACCGACATCGATCCGGCTGAGGTGGAAGTCGGTATGCCGGTGCAGCTGTACTTCCAGACCTACGACAACGACTTGACGCTGCACCAGTTCCGGCCGAGTCGGTAGCCATGGATTTCACCTTCACCGAAGAGCAGGAAACCATCGCCAAGCTGGCCCGGGAGATCTTTGATCGCCGGGCCACACCGGAACGGCTCACCGAACTGGAGGCCGGTGACACGCGCTACGACGAGGCCCTGTGGAAGGAGCTCGCCACCGTCGACCTGCTCGGGACCGCACTGCCGGAATCGTTCGGCGGCAACGGTGGCGGCTTCGTGGAACTCGGCGTGCTGCTGGCCGAAGTCGGGTGGGCGGTGGCCCCGGTGCCGGCCTACCCGACGCTGGTGCTGGGCGCCGACCCGATCGCCCGGCACGGCAATCCCGGCCAACAGCACCGTTTCCTGCCCGATGTCATTGCCGGGCAACGCATCCTGACGGCGGGCCTGGCCGAACCCGGCCGGTCCGACCCGACACGTCCGGCCACCACCGCCCGCCGCGACGGCGCGACCTGGCGCCTGGACGGGGCCAAAGAACTGGTGCCGGCTGCGCAACTGGCCGACACGGTGCTGATTCCGGCAGCGGTCGACGACGGGGACGTCGCGGTGTTCCTGGTGGCGACAGACGCACCCGGGGTCGAGGTCCGGGCGGTGCCGACCACCGATCGCGAACCGCACGCCGACGTACTCCTGGCCGGTGCAACCGTTTCCGACGACGACCGGATCGACGTCGACGTAGCGGCGCTGTACACGCGCGCTCTGGTCGCGCTGTGCGCGGTCCAGCTCGGCGTCGCCGACCGGGCCCTGCACATCGCCGCCGAATACACCACCGGGCGGGAACAATTCGGCCGGCCGATCGGCAGCTTCCAAGCCGTGCAACAGCGGATGGCCGACGCCTTCATCGATGTCGAGGCGATCCGCTGGACCACCTGGCATGCGGCGTGGCTGATCGGCGCCGGGCAATCCGCCGACCGGGCGGCCCGCATCGCCAAATTCTGGGCCGCCGACGCCGGGGCCCGGGTCACCGCCACAGCCCAACACGTGCATGGCGGCATCGGGATCGACACCACCTATCCGCTGCACCGCTACTTCCTGTGGGCCAAGCACAACGAGCTGACCCTGGGCCCGGCCTCCCAGCAACTTGCCCGCCTCGGCGCGACCTATTCGGAAGGACGCTAGATGACGACCACCGCCAGCCGGACCAGCACGTTGAAGTGGGCTGACATCGAGGTCGGTGACGAGCTCAGTCCCCTCGAAATCACTGTCGACACCACGAAGATCGTGGCCGGGGCGATCGCCTCACGCGACTTCATGCCCGTGCACCACGACCGCGACTACGCCAAGAAGCAGGGCTCCCCCGACCTGTTCATGAACATCCTGACCACCAACGGGTACTGCGTGCGGTTCCTCACCGACTGGGCCGGCCCCGAGGCGATGGTGAAGAACCTCGCGATTCGCCTTGGCGTGCCGTGCTTTCCGGGCTCCACGCTGAGCTTCACCGGCAGCGTGTCCGCCAAGAACCCCGGCCAGGACGGCGAGAATTTCGTCGAGGTCACCTTCCGCGGCTCCAACAATCTCGGCGATCACGTCTCGGGCACCGCGGTGCTCAGTCTGCTGGACGGGCCGCAGGCATGAGCAGCACGCAACGGGGCACCCTCGCCGGCCACTGTGCAATAGCCGGGATCGGGCAGACCGAGTTCTCCAAGGAGTCCGGCCGCAGCGAGCTCCAATTAGCTTGCGAGGCAGTCAGTGCCGCGCTCGACGACGCCGGTCTGGCGCCGGCCGATGTCGACGGCATGGTCACCTTCACCATGGATTCCAGTGACGAGATCGAGATTGCCCGCAACGTCGGCATCGGCGATCTGAGCTTCTTCAGCCGGGTACACCACGGCGGTGGCGCGGCCGCCGGCACCGTGGTGCACGCCGCGATGGCGGTCGCGACCGGCGTCGCCGACGTGGTGGTGTGCTGGCGGGCCTTCAACGAGCGCTCGGGTTTCCGGTTCGGCGGCAGCGGGCGCACCAGTGCCGAGACGCCGCTGTTCATGGCGCACTATGCGCCGTTCGGTCTGATCACGCCGGCGGCGTGGGTGGCGTTGCACGCCCAGCGCTATATGTCCACCTACGGCGTCACCAACGAGGACTTCGGGCGCATCGCCGTCGTCGACCGCGCGCACGCCGCCCGCAACCCCGACGCGTGGTTCTACGAGCGTCCGATCACGCTGGAAGACCATCAGAACTCGCGCTGGATCGTCGAACCCGTGCTGCGCCTGCTGGATTGCTGCCAGGAGAGCGACGGTGGCGTGGCGCTGGTGGTCACCAGCGCCGAGCGGGCGCGCGACCTGCGTCGACCGCCGGCGATCATCGCGGCGGCCGCCCAGGGCGCGGCAGCCAACGGCGAGATGATGACCAGCTACTACCGCGACGACATCACCGGACTCCCGGAGATGGGCGTCGTCGCCCACCGGCTCTGGCGTGACTCCGGGCTCAAACCGGCCGACATCCAAACCGCGTTCATCTACGACCATTTCACGCCGTTCGTGTTCACCCAGCTGGAAGAACTCGGCTTCTGCGGGCGCGGCGAGGCCAAGGACTTCGCCACCGTGGAGCGGCTGTCGCTGGGTGGTGAGTTCCCGATCAACACCAACGGCGGCCTGCTCGGCGAGGCGTACATCCACGGCATGAACGGCATCACCGAAGGTGTCCGGCAGGTCCGCGGCACGTCGTACAACCAGGTCGAGGGTGTCGAGCACGTACTGGTCACCTCGGGCACCGGGGTGCCCACCAGTGGGCTGATCCTCGCCCGGGACGGCTAGCCCGATGACCCAGGCTTCCACTTCCACCGCGACGCGTGACCTCATCCTGGAATCCGCGTATGCCTGCTTCCGCAAGCACGGGCTGTTGAAGGCGACGATCGTCGACATCGCCCGAGAGGCGGGGGTGTCCCGCAGCACCATCTACGAGTATTTCCGCGACAAGGGCGAGATTCTGGAGGCGTGCGCCGAACATGCCTCCGAGCAGTTCTACCGGGAGATGTCCCGGGCGATGGCGCCGGGCAGTTCGCTGGAGGACAAACTCGCCAATGCTGCGGTGTTCGTCACCCAGGCCCGCAGGGCCATCGCCTCTGAGGAGTACTTCGACGAAGATGCGATCAGCCTGCTGCTGACCAAGGACGCCGCGGTGCTGTTGCGGGAATGCATCGACTTCTTCGCGCCCTACCTGTCGGCCGCGAAACTCACCGGTGAGGTCCGCAAAGACCTCGACGTCGAATCGGCCGGCGAATGGTTCGCCCGAATCCTGTTCTCGTTGTTCAGCACTGCCTCACCGATCCGCGATATGGGCGATCCCGCAGTGGTGGCCGAATTCGTCAGCGCGCACGTGGTGCGCGGATTCGCCAGCGACACCACGCGTCGCGGCCCGTTGCGGAGTCGGTGAGCCGAGCCCGGCCGTCGGCGTCACTTTTGCCCGCCGGCAGGGCCGAGGCGCAATAGTTATCCTCACGCTGAACGTAACGGCAAGAGTTGCAGCGGTTTTGCGTCCGGTTAGGCTGCGATCGTGGTCGATCATCCCTCGTCGTATCTGGTGCTGGCTTCCCAGCGCAGCGGGAGCACCCTGCTGGTCGAATCGCTGCGCGCGACCGGGGTGGCCGGCGAACCACAGGAGTTCTTTCAGTACCTGCCCAGCACCAGTCAGTCCCCGCAGCCCCGGCAGTGGTTCGCCGACGTCGACGACGAGTCGATCCTGAGCCTGCTGGATCCGTTGGACGAGGGCAAACCCGACCTCGCACCTGCCGAAATCTGGCGCGACTACATCCGCACGGTGGGCCGCACGCCCAACGGCGTGTGGGGTGGCAAGCTGATGTGGAACCAGACGCCACTACTGCTGGACCGGGCCGCCGCGTTGCCGGACCGCTCCGGCGAGGGGCTGTTGTCGGCTATCCGCGACGTGGTCGGCGAGGATCCGCTGCTCATCCACATCCACCGCCCCGATGTCATCTCGCAGGCCGTGTCGTTCTGGCGTGCGGTGCAGACCCGGGTCTGGCGCGGACGGCCCGACCCGGTCCGCGACGCCCGCGCCACCTATCACGCCGGCGCGATCGCGCACGTCGTCACAATGCTGCGGGCGCAGGAGGAAGGCTGGCAGAACTGGTTCGCCGAGGAAAACGTCAAGCCGATCGAGATCTCCTATCCGGTGTTGTGGCGCAACCTGACTCAGGTAGTGGGCGACATCCTGGAGCAGTTGGGCCTCGATCCCCGGCTGGCACCCGAACCGGTACTGCAGCGCCAAGCCGATCAGCGTTCCGACGACTGGGTGGACCGTTATCGCGCTGACGCCGAAAGAGAAGGACTACCAACATGATTCGTGCCAACCACGATGCACGGCGAAACGGACAGGAGCCGCACCGATGACGACAGCGGTAGAAGCGCGGCGTGTCGACGAGCTGCGACTGCTGGAAGCCGAGGCGGTCCACATCATCCGCGAAGTGGTCGCCGAGCTGGAGCGCCCGGTGTTGCTGTTCTCCGCCGGCAAGGACTCCATCGTGCTGCTTCGGCTGGCGGAGAAGGCATTTCGGCCACTGCCGTTGCCGTTCCCGGTGATGCACGTCGACACCGGGCACAACTTTCCCGAGGTCATCGAGTTCCGGGACCGCCGGGTCACCGGCGAGGGCCACAAGCTGATCGTCGCGTCGGTGCAGGAGTCCATCGACAACGGCCGGGTACCCGATCCCGGCCCGTCGGCTTCCCGCAACCGGGCCCAGACCCGCACCCTGCTCGACGCACTCGAAGCAGGCGGCTTCGACGCGGCGTTCGGCGGCGCCCGCCGCGACGAGGAACGCGCCCGGGCCAAAGAACGGATTCTGAGTTTCCGCGACGAGTTCGGCCAGTGGGATCCGCGCGCGCAGCGTCCGGAGCCGTGGTCGCTCTACAACGGCCGGATCAAGAAGGGCGAACAGGTCCGGGTGTTCCCGCTGAGCAACTGGACAGAACTCGACGTGTGGCGCTACATCGAGCTGGAAGACCTTGAAATACCGTCGATCTACTACGCGCACGAGCGCGAGGTGTTCGCGCGGGACGGCATCCTGCTGGCGGTGTCGGAGTACACCAGCCCGGCCGACGGCGAAGAAGCGAAGAAGGAATGGGTGCGGTACCGCACCGTCGGCGACCTGACCATCACCGGAGCGGTGCGCTCCGAAGCCACCGACATCACCGGTGTGATCACCGAGATCTCGGCGGCCACGGTGTCCGAGCGCGGCGAGACGCGGGCCGATGACCGCACGTCGGCCGCCGCGATGGAGGACCGCAAGCGAGAAGGGTACTTCTGATGACTGTTTCCGAGAAGGCCGAGAAGGTCGACAAGATCGTGCATCCCAAGGGTGTGACGCGTCAGCTGCTGCGGATCACCACCGCGGGCTCGGTGGACGACGGCAAGAGCACCCTGATCGGCCGGCTGCTGCACGACACCGACAGCCTGCCGCTGGACCACCTCGAAGCCGTCACCGACGACGAGGGCGTCGCCGACCTCGCGGCACTGTCCGACGGTCTGCGCGCCGAACGCGAGCAGGGCATCACCATCGACGTCGCCTACCGCTTCTTCTCCACCGAGACCCGCAGCTACATCCTGGCCGACACCCCCGGCCACGAGCGCTACACCCGCAACATGTTCACCGGGGCCTCCAACGCGCACGTCGCGGTCCTGTTGGTGGATGCGCGCGAAGGCGTGCTCCGCCAGACCCGCAGGCACGCGCGGATCGCAAAGTTGTTGGGTATCAAGCACTTTGTCGCGGCGGTGAACAAGATCGACCTGATCGACTTCGACCAGGCTAAGTTCGCCGAGGTGGAGGAGCAACTGAGTCAGGTCGCGGGACGGTTGGGCGAGGTGGACCTCAAGGTGATCCCGCTCGCGGCCAAACACGGCGACAACGTCGTGCACCGTTCCGACCGGACACCCTGGTATGACGGCCCCACGCTGCTGGACTACCTGGAGGGCGTCGAGCTGGCCGCGCCGCAGGCCGAAGCCTCCCGGCTGCGCCTGCCGGTGCAGTGGGTTTCGCGCCCGACCGACCACCAGCGCCGCCGCTACACCGGGCGGCTGGCGGCGGGCACGCTCAGCGTCGGCGACCCGGTGATCTCGCTGCCCGCGGGCACCACGTCGACGGTGACGGCCCTGGACACCCTCGACGACGACCGCAAGACCGCGGTGGCACCGCTTTCGGTGTCGATCGAACTGGAAGACGATATCGACGTCGGCCGGGGCGACGTCCTGGTCAGCGGGGCCGAGGACGCGGTCCTGCCGGTGCTGGCCCGGGAACTCGACGCCACCGTGTGCTGGTTCATCGACAACCCGCTGCGGGCCGGCGACCGGTTGGCGCTCAAGCAGACCACCCGGACGGTGCGGACCACCGTGCAGGAACTGCACTCGCGCCTGGACCCCGAGACGCTCGACGAGATCGACCAGCCGGTTGAGTTGACACTCAACGACATCGGCACCGTGACGCTGCGGACCAGCTCGATCATCATCGCAGATCCCTACACCGACAACCGCGACAGCGGCGCGTTCATCCTCATCGACGAAACCACCAACGACACCGTCGGCGCCGGCACCATCATCGAGGCCCGGGAGGTCAAGCCGGGCGCCAGCCAGCGCACCGACATCCGTTGGCACCCTTCGGCGTTGGACCGCAAGCACCGTTGGAAGGCGACCGGGCAGCCGGGTGCCACCATCTGGTTCACCGGTCTGCCGGCATCAGGGAAGTCCACCGTCGCGGTGGCCGTGGAACGTGCGCTCGTCGAATCCGGGCGCGTCGCCTACCTGCTCGACGGCGACAACCTGCGCCACGGACTGTCCGACGATCTGGGCTTCTCCCCCGGCGACCGCACCGAAAACATCAGGCGGGTAGGGCATTTGACACGGTTGCTGGCCGACGCCGGCGTGGTGGCCCTCGCCTCGCTGGTGTCGCCGCTCAAATCCGACCGCGAAACCGCCCGCGCCCTCAACGACGCCGCCAAACTGCCGTTCATCGAGGTGCACATCTCCACCTCGCTCGAAGAGTGCGAGAAGCGCGACCCCAAGGGGCTGTATGCGCGGGCGCGCAGCGGCGAACTGAAAGGCCTGACCGGGGTGGATGCGCCCTACGAGCCCCCGGAGAACGCTGACCTGGTGCTCGACACCACCGGCGCCGACATCGACGAGCTCGCCGCCCAGGTGATCAGGCTGCTCGACGAGCGCAGCCCACGCAGCGGCTAGGTAGCGGCGGTGGCGCTGTCCTTGGCATGCGCGGCCGTGTAGACCTCGGCCAGAAACTGCTCCACCGCCACCGCGGCGTGCGCGGCCCGGGCGGAGCCGAAGATGTCGAAAGCATGCTGAGCACAAGGCAATTCGGCGTATACGACCGGCTGGCGGCTGACCTCGCGCAGCCGCGCGACGAAGCTGCGGGCCTGCTCCACCGGGATCAGCGAGTCGTTGACGCCGTGCAACACGAAAAAGGGCGGCGCGTCCTCGGAAACGTGCGTGATGGACGACGCCAGGCGGAACGGTTCGACGATCTCCTTGCGGCCGAGCTTGAACACCCGCTTGGCCATCATCGCGTGCATCATCGGATGTACCGCGTCGTCGCGGGTGAAGTCGTAGAACCCGTAGAACGGCACCGCCGCCTGCACCCGGGTGTCCAATTCTTCGAAGCCCGGCTGAAACAACGGGTAGTTCGGGGTGAGTGCGGCAAGGGAGGACAGGTGCCCGCCGGCCGAACCGCCGGTGATCGCGATCCAGTCCGGGTCGCCGCCGTACTCGGCGATGTGTTCCTTGGTCCAGGCGATGGCGCGCTTGACGTCCGCGATCTGGTCGGGCCAGGTGGACCGCGGGCTGAGCCGGTAGTTGACCGATACGCAGACCCAGCCCAGCTCGGCCAGGTGACTCATCAGCGGATGCGCTTGTCCGCGTTTGTTTCCCACCATCCAGGCGCCGCCATGCACCTGCAGCAGCACAGGGGCTTTGCCGCCACGGTCCAGATCGGGCCGTCGCCAGATGTCGAGGTGGTTGCGCGAACCGTACTCCCCGTAGCTGATGTCGGAGTCGTGCGCGTAATCGCGCCAGATCCGCAGCATGCGGGCCGGGCCGGGTTTCTTCGCCGTCGCACCGTCGGGCGCCGGCCGCTTCCACAGGTCGCCGGACTCGGTGCGGCGGCCGGGACCCAGGCCTTCATCCAGTGCTGCGGTCAGGGGTTCGTCGGCCTGCCGTCCGGCGCGGGCCAGACCCAGCAGGCCCAGCCAGGACGCCGCCGACAGCAGCCAGCTGAACCCGAGCACGCGGGCCGGCAACCCCCGGGACAGCGCGGCCAGCGCCGCGAAGTGTGCGGCCAGCGACGGCAGCGGAAGTTCGGAGGCGAACAGCCCGAAGCCGAACGCATATCCGGCCCCGTACCCGCGTTTGCTCAGCGGCCGGTAGCCGTTGGCGGTGAACACCACCCCGGCCAGAGACACCAGTACCGCTGCGATCCGCTGCACGGCTTCCTCCCCAATCATCAAGTCCTGTCGAACTTAGAGTCAGCCGGTCTCGCCGGCTGCACCCGCCCCTCCTGCGTCGTGGGTCTCCACGGGCTCCTCGACCACGCTATAGCTGGGGTCGACCATCCACATCGGCCGATTCCCGCTCTGCCGGGCCTTGCCGGTGACGCGCAGCAGTTGGCCGGGCGCAATGTCGTCGCCGCCGCGTCCCGGACGGAACCTGATGCGTACCTCTCCGCTGTCGTCGCCGAGCACGATCCACCGGAACGTCCCGCGGCGCTTGGCGATGTCCTCGACCTCGGTGACCCGCCCCTCGACAGTGGCCCGCTGGCCGGGGATCAGCCCGGCCACCGTGATCACCGAGGACGACGAGGCCGGATGTTCGTAATTCTCGACGCGCCGGTCCTCACCCTGGGAGATCCACGCCTCGAGCTTGTCGATCTCGCGGGCGATGCGCTGTTCGAAGCGCTCGGGGTAGGCATCCTTG
Source organism: Mycobacterium sp. IDUB_28 (assembly GCF_055419285.1). Lineage (NCBI taxonomy): Bacteria > Bacillati > Actinomycetota > Actinomycetes > Mycobacteriales > Mycobacteriaceae > Mycobacterium > Mycobacterium sp. IDUB_28. The sequence goes on from NZ_JBVAXK010000005.1 coordinate 391,465, forward strand.
ATCCGGGACTGCACGTCGTAGGGCACGATGGTGGCCGCCGCGTCGGGGATGAGGCTGACGGCTCGGGCGATCTTGTCCGCGGTGCGGTCGTGCAGCAACCGCCCCAGCAGCGGCGCATAGGTCCGACGCGGCAGCAGCACCGTCACGTTGGTGTCGGGACTTTCTTTGCTCGACTTCGCGACCAGCAGCTGGGCGGCGCGGTTGACGCGCCGGTCCGGACAGTCCACCAACCGCAGCCGGGTGTCGAGTTCGAAGTCTTCCCAACGCTTTCGGAGCTGAGCGGCATGGATCGCGTCGACCATGAAGTGCACCGCGATCAGCTCGTCGGCCCGCAGCCCTTTTCCGTACCGCAGCGCTTCGAGCACGGCCAGGTCGACGGAGTTCACGAAGATGAACACCCGGTGCCGCGCATACTTGACCAGCTCGGGCCGGTCGGTGCGGAACATCTCGAGAATGGCGGCCTCGGCCCGGTATTCACGGTTGAGCCGGATGAGCATGAACACCAGCAGCGGGAAGACGATCACCACCAGCCACGCACCCTCGGTGAACTTGGCGACCGCGAAGATGCCGACCACGACCGTCGACAGGATCCCCGCCGAGAGGTTGATCGCCAACCGACGCCGCCAACCCGGTTCCCGTTCTCGCAGATGGTGTTTGGTCATCCCGTAACCGGCCATCGAGAATCCGGTGAACACGCCGATCGCGTAGAACGGGACCAGCGCGTTGACCGATCCGCCGGTCGTCACCAGCAGCACCACCGAAAGCCCGGTCAGCGCGATGATGCCGTTGGAATACACCAACCGGTGCCCGCGCTTCATCAGCTGCCGGGGCAGGAACCGGTCCTCGGCAACGAAACTGGCCAGTGCCGGGAAGCCGTTGAAACTGGTGTTGGCGCCGGTGAACAGAATGGCCGCCGTCGACGCCTGGACCAGGAAGAAGCACACGTCGCCCACGGCGCCGTGGCCGAATACCGCGCGTCCGATCTGGGAGAGCACCGAAGGGTATTCGGAGAGGTACGGCGTGGCGTGGGTGGCATAGGCGAGGTAGGCAACACCAGCCAGCAGGAAACCCAGGATGCAGGCCATGGCGGTGAGCACCCGACGGGCATTGCGCCCCTGCGGTTTCTGGAACACCTCGACGGTGTTGGAGATGGCTTCGACACCGGTCAGCGACGAACCGCCGTTGGCGAACGCGCGCAGCAATACCAGGATCGTCGCGCCCATCACCAGACCGTCGCCGTGCTGCACCGGCACCGCTCCGCTCAGATGCTGCGCGTCGTAGGTCGGCAGACCCCAGACGAGATGCCGCACAACGCCGGTCACGATGGTGGCGGCGATCATGAGGATGAACAGATAGGTCGCCGCCGCGAACGGTTTGCCCGCCTCCCGCATGCCGCGCAGATTCAGATAGCAGATCAGCAGGACCACGCCGATGGTGATCTCCAGGCTGAACGGGCCCAGCTTCGGCAATGCCGACACCACGGCCACCGTGCCGGCCGCGGACTGCACCGCCACCGTCACCACATAGTCGATCAGCAGCGCCGCGGCGGACACCTGGGCGACCTTCGGCCCGAAGTTGTCCCGCGCGACGATGTAGGAGCCACCGGCCCGGGTGTAGGCCATCACCACCTGCCGGTATGACGCGGCCACCAGCACCAGGATCAACAGGATGACCCCGGTGATCGGCAGCAGCAACGCGAACGCTGCCAGCCCGGCCTGCGGCAGCAGTTCGATCAGGATCTGCTCGGGGCCGTAGGCTGTCGACGAGATCGCATCCGGGGACAGCGCGCCGAGGGCGACGGGATTGGACAACCGCTCGTTGTTCAGCTCCTCGGTGATCAGCGGCTTGCCGAGGAACACCCGTTTGACGATGTCGCTCAACGTCAGCGGGATCCGCAGCTTGCCGACCGAATCGTCTGCCGCATCTGTCACAGGTTGCATTCTGCCGTCCCGGGGACCAGGACCGAAGAGGCGACGCGCCCCGGACGAGCAGGGGAAACTAGCGCAGGCGGGCGACCGCGGCGTCGATGCGCTCGTCGGTGGCGGTCAGCGCGATGCGCACGTGCCCGGCACCGGCGGGACCGTAGAAGTCACCGGGGGCCACCAGGATGCCGCGCTCAGCGAGCCAGGCGACGGTTTCGTGGCATCCCTCTCCCCGGCCGGCCCACAGGTACAACCCGGCTTCGGAGTGGTCGATGGTGAAACCGGCAGAACGCAGCGCCGGCAGCAGCGCCGCCCGCCGCTGCGCATACCGCTCCCGCTGCAGCTTCTCGTGGTCGTCGTCGTCCAGGGCGGCCACCATGGCGGCCTGCACCGGGGTCGGCACGATCATCCCGGCGTGTTTGCGCACCGCCAGCAGCTCGGCCACCACCGCGGCGTCCCCGGCGACGAAGCCGGCCCGGTAACCCGCCAGCGACGAAGTCTTCGACAGCGAATGCACCGCGAGCAACCCGGTATGGTCGCCGTCGGACACCGACGGATGCAGCACCGACAGCGGCTCGGCCGCCCAGGCCAGGCCCAGATAACACTCGTCGGAAGCCACCAGCACGCCGCGCTCGCGGGCCCAACCGACCACCTTGCGCAGGTGCTCGACGCCCAGCACCCAGCCCGTCGGGTTACTCGGCGAGTTCAGGTACACCAGCGCCGGGGTCTGCGGGCCCAGCTGGGTCAGCGAATCCGCGCGCACGATCTGCGTCCCGGCCAGCCGCGCACCCACGTCGTAGGTCGGATAGGCGAGCTCGGGCACCACGACCGTGTGCGAGGCGCCTAAGCCGAGCAACGTCGGCAGCCAGGCGATGAGTTCTTTGGTGCCGATCACCGGCAGTACCGCCGATTCGGCGAGGCCGGTGACACCGTAGCGACGCGCCAATGCCGACACCGCGGCCTGCCGCAGTTGCGGCGTACCGGCGGTGGCGGGGTAACCCGACGCCGAGCTCGCGGCGGCCAGCGCCTCCTGGATCAGCGGCGCGACCGGATCCACCGGCGTGCCGACCGACAGGTCGACGAGGCCATCCGGGTGGGCGGCCGCGACGGCCTTCGGGCCGGCCAGGGTGTCCCACGGGAACTCCGGCAAGGACGCCGACACGGTCTGCCGGCGGTGCACCGGCGCGTTCAGTCCTCGCCCTGCGGGGGCAGATCCTTGACCGCTTGCGGGTCGTTCTCGGTCAGGCCGACCTTGGCCGCACCGCCCGGCGATCCGAGCTCCTCGAAGAAGTCGGCGTTGATCTGCGTGTACTGCCCCCACTGTTCGGGCACGTCGTCTTCGTAGTAAATCGCCTCGACGGGGCAGACCGGTTCGCAGGCACCGCAGTCGACGCATTCATCGGGGTGGATATAGAGCATCCGGGCACCCTCGTAGATGCAGTCGACCGGGCACTCCTCAATGCACGCCTTGTCTTTGATGTCGGTGCAGGGCTGGGCAATCACGTAAGTCACGGACGTCTCCTCAACGTGTCCTCCATGAACATATGGGCTGCATTTCGCCTCACCCAAGGGGCTTCTAGGTGAGCGTTCGGTTACTGATACTAGACGTTGCACATACACCCGGCGAAAGGGCACGCCCGTAACTGTGTCCAGTCGGTGCCTCGGTGGTCTGTGACAATGGCCGGGTGACCGTTGGGCGAGTGCTGCGGTGGTTCAGGACCGCGCCGCGGCAGCCACGCCACCTGCCCGAAGGCGTCGCACCCCGGCGCTGCGTCCAGGTCGCGAAACTGATCCTCCCGGGTTCAGCGGGCGCCCGCCGATGACCCCGTATCCGCACTTGCTGTCCCCGCTGGACCTCGGTTGCACCACCCTGCGCAACCGGGTGGTGATGGGGTCGATGCACACCGGGTTGGAAGACCGAGCCCACCACATCGACCGGTTGGCCGCGTATTTCGCCGAACGCGCCCGCGGCGGCGTCGGATTGATCATCACCGGCGGTTACGCCCCCAACCGCACCGGGTGGCTGCTGCCGTTCGCCGCCGACCTGACCAGCTCGCGCCAGGCCCGACGGCATCGCCGGGTCACCGGCGCAGTGCACGACGAGGGCGGCAAGATCCTGCTGCAGATCTTGCACGCCGGACGCTATGCCTACCACCCGCTTTCGGCGAGCGCGTCGTCAATCAAGGCCCCCATCAACCCGTTTCGCCCACGCGCGCTCACCGGCCGCGGCGTGGAGTCGACCATCGCGGATTTCGTGCGGTGTGCGGAGCTGGCCCGCGAAGCCGGCTATGACGGTGTCGAAATCATGGGCAGCGAAGGCTATCTGGTCAACCAGTTCCTGGCCCCGCGCACCAATGAACGCACCGATTCCTGGGGCGGCTCGCCGGCCAACCGGCGCCGGTTCCCGGTCGAGATCGTGCGGCGCACCCGCGCCGCCGTCGGCGACGACTTCGTCATCTGCTACCGGATGTCGATGGCCGACTATGTCGAAGACGGCCAGAGCTGGGACGAAATCGTCGCGCTGGCAACCGGCGTCGAAGCCGCCGGCGCCACCATCATCAACTCCGGGTTCGGGTGGCACGAGGCGCGGGTGCCGACGATCGTCACCTCGGTGCCCAACAGCGCATTCGTGGACATCAGCAGCGCCCTGGCCGAACACGTGGGTATTCCGGTGGTTGCGTCCAATCGGATCAACATGCCGCAATCCGCCGAGCAGATCCTGGCCGACACCCAGGTTCAGCTGATTTCAATGGCGCGGCCGCTGCTGGCGGATCCGGAGTGGGTGCGCAAGGCAGCGGCCGACCGGCCCGCAGAGATCAACACCTGCATCGCCTGCAACCAGGCCTGTCTGGACCACGCGTTCGCCCACCAGACGGTGTCCTGCCTGCTCAATCCACGCGCCGGACACGAGACCACACTGGTGCTGGAGCCGGCCCGCCACACCCGCACCGTGGCCGTCGTCGGCGCCGGACCCGCCGGACTGGCCGCCGCGGTCGCCGCTGCCCAGCGCGGACACCGGGTGACGCTGTTCGACGCCAACGAGTTCATCGGCGGCCAGTTCGACCTGGCGCGGCGCATCCCGGGCAAGGAGGAGTTCAGCCACACCATCCGGTACTTCTCGACGATGCTGGCCAAGCTCGGCGTCGAGGTCCAGCTGAGCACCCGGGTGGGCGCCGCAGATCTCGTCGACCACGAGTCTGTCGTCCTGGCCACCGGCGTGACTCCCCGCGTGCCCGCCATCCCCGGCATCGACCATCCCAAGGTGCTGACCTACGCCGAGGCGATCACCGGCGTCAAAGCAGTGGGAAAGACGGTGGCCGTCATCGGCGCCGGCGGCATCGGCTTCGACGTCAGCGAACTGCTCACCACCGACCGGTCGCCGACGCTGAACCTCAAAGAGTGGCGGGCCGAATGGGGGGTGGCCGATCCGCAGGAAGCCCGGGGCGCCCTGACCACTCCCCTGCCCGCGCCGGCGGTCCGCCAGGTGTACCTGCTGCAGCGCACGAAGGGCCGGCAGGGTAAGCGGCTGGGCAAGACCACCGGCTGGGTGCACCGCGCGTCGCTGCAGGCCAAGGGCGTGCAGCAACTCTCCGGAGTGAACTACGAGCGGATCAGCGACGACGGCCTGCACATCAGCTTCGGTACGGACCGGCAGCGCCCGCAGGTGCTCGCGGTGGACCACGTGGTGCTGTGTGCCGGGCAGGAATCGGTGCGCAACCTGGCTGACGACCTGCGCAGCCGCGGCGTGGATCCGCACATCATCGGTGGTGCGGCGGTGGCGGCGGAGTTGGATGCCAAGCGAGCGATCAGACAGGGCACCGAGCTCGCGGCCAGGCTGTGAAAAACCTTTGAAGCCGGCTCATCGAGCATCCGTCATCCGGCAGTTTCGCCCTCGGCGAAACTTCCGCCAGTACGGCTCTGACCTGCGGATAGTTACGTTCGGCGGGACTATTGCGATAGAAACTTCGATAAGAGCAAGCCCAGCGAGCCTGGTAGCCTTGACCGAAGACGGCAACCGCTGGGCAGATGTCGTCGCCGTCGTGTCGGCGGTGCAATAGTTGGGGAAGGTGTCCGAAAAATGTTGTCGTTTACTAAAGCAGCTGTGGTTGCCGGGGGCTTGGCAGTGTCGCTGGGTCTTGGCGCAGGGGTCGCGTCGGCAGATCCGCTGGATGCGGCCGTCAACTCGACCTGTAACTACGGGCAGGTCATGGCCGCGCTGAACGCGCAGGACCCGGGTGCCGCCGCGCAGCTCACCGCGTCGCCGATGGCCATGGGCTGGCTGAACTCGTTCCTGGCCTCGCCGCCGGCCAAGCGTCGTTCGATGGCTCAGCAGATTCAGGCCATGCCGGGCGCCGCGCAGTACGTGGGACTCGTCGAGTCCGTCGCAGTCTCCTGCAACAACTACTGAGTAACCTCTGATCCGCGAGCGTAACGCTGCGGGGTCCCTCGAGGATTCCGCCGGCGTTACGCTCGCGGTCTTTTAGGCTGCCAGTGACGCATAGGTCGTCGTGCGCTGACGTGCGGGACGACCAATGCCCTCGGCTATCGCCACCAACTCAGCGACCGTTTTGGCCGAGCCGTGCTCAGAGCCGGCCATCCGGGAGATCGTCTCCTCCATCAGCGTGCCGCCCAGATCGTTGGCGCCGCCGTTGAGCATGGCCTGGGTGCGTTCGACCCCGAGCTTCACCCAACTGGTCTGAATGTGCGAGATGCGACCGTGCAGCATGATCCGCGCCAAGGCGTGCACCGCGCGGTTGTCGCGGTGCGTGGGCCCGGGCCGCGCCGCCCCCGCCAAGTACAGCGGTGAGTTCTGGTGCACGAATGGTAGCGGCACGAATTCGGTGAAACCGCCGGTGCGGTCCTGAATCCCGCGCAGCACGTTGAGGTGGCCTATCCAGTGCTTGGGGCTGTCGACGTGCCCGTACATCATGGTCGACGACGACCGCAGACCCACCTCGTGCGCGGTCGTCACGATCTCGATCCACAACGACGTCGGCAGCTTGCCCTTGGTCAGCACCCAGCGCACCTCGTCGTCCAGGATCTCTGCCGCCGTGCCGGGAATCGTGTCCAACCCGGCCTCGCGCAGACTGATCAACCACTCGCGGATGCTGAGCCCGCTCTTGGTCACCCCGTTGGCGATTTCCATCGGCGAGAACGCGTGCACATGCATCGACGGCACCCGGGCTTTGACCGCGCGCACCAGATCGGCGTAACCGGTCACCGGCAACTCGGGGTCGATGCCGCCCTGCATGCAGATCTCGGTGGCGCCGGCGGCATGCGCCTCCCACGCGCGGTCGGCCACTTCCTCCGCCGACAGCGAGTAGGCGTCGGCGTCACCCTTGCGCTGAGCGAAGGCACAGAACCGGCAGCCCGTGTAGCAGATATTGGTGAAATTGATGTTGCGGTTGACCACAAACGTCACGTCGTCTCCCACCACCTCCCGGCGCAATGAATCCGCCAGCGCGGCAACCGCTTCCAGCGCCGGACCGTCAGCTGTCGCCAATGCCAGGTACTCGGCGTCGGTGCACTCTCCCGGAGCGCGCTCCGCCGAACGCAACGCCGCGAGCACGTCGGTGTCCAGGCGCTCTGGCGCTCTGGCGCCCTGCGCGGCCAGCTCGTGCACCCGGGACCGGATGGATTCCCAATCACCGAAAGCACTTTCGAGATCGCTACGGGTCTCGGTGTTACGTCCCTCGGTGTCGATCGCGGCGCCCAGGTCCACCCGGCCGGCCGAGGCCACCTCGTCGGGCTCCTGCCACGGCAGCCCCACCGGGGTGACGTCGCGGGCCAGGCCCGTCGTCGGATCGGCAAGCGCCGCAACGTGTTCGCGCACCCGCGGATCGATCCACGCCGCACCGGCCAGCACATATCTGGGTTGTGCGGTCAGTCGCTGCACCAGGTCATAGCCGGCCTGTTCGGTGACAGCGGCCAGGTCATCCAATGCGGGCCAGGGCCGTTCGGGGTTCACATGGTCAGGCGTCAGCGGCGAGACGCCACCCCAGTCGTCGACGCCGGCGGCCACCAGGGCCAGGCATTCCTCGCGCGACACCAGGTTCGGCGGCGCCTGGATACGCATGCCGGGCCCCAGCACCAGCCGGGCCACCGCCACCGTGGCCAGGTAGTCGTCGATGCCGGCGTCGGGAACCGCGGCCATCGCGGTGTGCTCCTTGGCCCGGAAGTTCTGCACGATCACCTCTTGGACGTGCCCGAACTCCTTGTGCGACTTACGGATCGCATGCAACGTGTCGGCTCGTTCGGCCAGCGTCTCGCCGATGCCCACCAGCAGACCGGTGGTGAACGGGATGGACAGGCGGCCGGCGTCGGTCAGGGCGCGCAACCGCACCGCGGGATCTTTGTCCGGACTGCCGTAGTGCGCAAGTCCTCTGGTTTCGAACAACCGGCGCGATGTCGTCTCCAGCATCATGCCCATCGACGGCGCCACCGGCTTGAGCCGCGACATCTCCGACCAGGTCATGACGCCCGGATTCAGATGCGGCAACAGCCCGGTCTCCTCCAGCACCCGGATCGCCATCGCGCGCACGTACGACAGGGTGGCGTCGTAGCCGCGTTCGGTCAGCCACTGCCGCGCCTCGGGCCAGCGGTCCTCCGGGCGGTCACCGAGGGTGAACAGCGCTTCCTTGCAGCCGAGCGCCGCGCCGCGCCGCGCCACGTCCAGAATCTCGTCGGGCTCCATGTACAAGCCCGCACCCTGGGCGCGCAGCCGCCCCGGCACGGTGACGAACGTGCAGTAGTGGCAGTTGTCCCGGCACAGGTGGGTGACCGGAATGAAAACCTTGCGCGAATAGCTGATGGGCAACCGGCCGGACGGCCCGCGCCGGCCCGCCGACTCCAGGCCGGCGTCGCGAACCCGGGCCGCGCTCGCGCACAGGTCGGCGAGGTCGTCGCCACGAGCGGTCATCGCGACCGCCGCCTCGTCGACGTTCAGGGCGACGCCGTCCCGGGCGCGCCGCAGCACCCGACGCAACGCCGAGCTGCTGGCTCTGGGCGGGACTACAGGATTGGGCAGAGCCGTGGGCTCCGGAAGGTCCGGATTCAGGGGCACGTTGGTGTAACTTCCCCGCGCGACGATTTCATCCGCACGACTCTTTCTGCGGGAAACCTGAGCATCCCTGGCGCCATACGCGCAACAGTAGCCGCAGGCCGGCCGCTCGATTCGCCGGGTTGTTCGGCCAGATGGGACAATAGTTGTCACCGACAGCGATACGATCACAGGTGGGCACCGCGCGGAAGCAGCCCCGCAAGGTAGCCGCACCGATCTCGAGTAAAGGTGAATGGGATGTCGTCGTACATGCGCGCGGCGCCGGAGGCGCTCAAGGCGGCCGCGTCCAATATCGCCGGCATCGGCACCGAGATCAGCTCGGCCAACGCCGCCGCGGCGCTGCCCACCACCGGCGTGGTGGCCGCCGCCGCCGATCAGGTCTCGGCCCAGGTCGCCGCCCTGTTCTCCTCGCACGCGCAGGGATACCAGCAGCTCAGCGCTGAGGTGACGGCGTTTCACGAAAAGTTTGTGCAGGTGTTGGGAGCAGGAGCGAACGCCTACTCCAACGCCGAGTCCAGCGCGGCGCGGACCCTGCTGAACGCGGTGAACGCGCCGGCCCAGCAATTGTTGGGACAACCGCTCGCCGCGGTGGAAAGCCTGGCCGGCCAGGCCGCGACCCGGGTGCAGAGCGTGCTGTCCGCCATCCCGGGCGCCGGCGCCGCCAACCTGTTCGGCGCGCTGGGGTTGGCGCCGACCGGCGGTCTCGGCGCCCTGACCACCGGGCTGCTGGGACCTGCCGCGGCAGCGCCCGCTGCCGTCCTCCCGGTCTCGTGGGCCACCGCGATCGAGAACCTGTACCTGGAGGTCGAGCCGTGGGTGGCCTACGGTTTCGACCTGGCCTCCTACGCGGTGGGCTGGTTGCCGTGGATCGGCATCCTGGGGCCGCAGATCAACTTCTTCTATTACCTGTTCGAGCCGATAGTGCAGAGCGGGTTGTTCAACATCCTCGACTGGCTCAGCGGCACGGTCAGCTTCAGTCAGGGTCTGAGCAATTTCTGGTCGGCCACCACGTCGTCGATCAGCCAGTTCATCAACACCGAGATCAACTGGTTCTGGAGCTTCTTCCCGCCGCTGCCGCCGCTGCCGCCCTTCCCCTGATCCACGCTTTCAGTGGCGGCGCCGCCACAACACCCACACCGGGGGTGCCACCCCGAACACGATCAACAGCAGCGCCGCATAGGCCATCACGCCCTGTCCGCCCAGGACGATGTCGCCACCCGGTCCGCCCAGACTCAGCACCGCAACCGTCAACAGCCAGGTCCACAGCGGCAAAGCGGCCAGCCGCGGCGACGTGGTCCACCGCGCCGCAGCCCACACCAGCGCACCGTTGAGCAGTCCGCTCAGCACAGCGCTCAGTGGGAATGGGACAGAGCCGATGTATAAGGGCAGCAGGAGCGCCCCGGCCAGGGCTGACAACACACCGTCGACGGCCAGCAGCGCCAACACGACAAACCGGATCGCCGGATCCGTCGCGCCCACCTCTTCGATCGAGGTGGCGCGTGGCTTGGTATCGGTCAGGTTGGGACGCTGTCGATCTGCGAGACGATCGATCCCAGCACCCACTGCAGGCTGTCGAGGCGGTCCTGCCAGTGCTGCAAGTTGGGGTCCAGGTCGGGGTCCATGTGAGTTTCCTCCGGTAAGACTCTCAAGGCTGCCTTATAAAGCCTACGTGCCCGGGCCGTTGAAGCCCAGCCCGGCCAGTAGATCCGTCTCCCAACCGCGCTCGTCGCGGCCACCCGCCGCGCCGTCAATAAGGACGTAGTGTTCGGCTGCCATGATGGGCAGCGCCAGATTGTTCGACAGTGCACAGGCCCGGCCGGTGGGGCCCACCGTCACCTGCGTGGCATGAGCGGTGAGCGCGGCGGCCTTGGCGGCCTGCGCGTCCGCGTCGGCCTCGACGACGGCGGTGACGCTCTCGTCGGGGAAACCGAACGGAGTGTCCAGCGGCGGCAGCACCCAGTCGGGGCGCAGATCGTCAGGGACCAGCGAGCGCAGTTCAGCCGCCACCGCCGCACGCGCCAGCACGGTCCAGTAGAACTTCGGCACGCTCCACGGGTCACCGGACCCGTCCGGCTTGCCGGCCTGGGCCACGGCGGCGGTACACACCGCGTGGGTACGAATGTGGTCGGGGTGTCCGTACCCGCCGTCGGGGTCGTAGGTGACGACGACGTGTGGTCGCAGCTCGCGGATCAAGGCGACCAGCTCACCTACTGCCGCCACTTCGTCGGCGTCGACGAACCGTGGGACGGTGCGGTAGCCACCGCGCGGCTCGGTGCCGGCCATGCCCGAATCGCGCCAACGTCCGGCGCCACCCAGGTAGATGGGGTCGCCGACGCCCAACGCGGCCAGGGCTTGCCGTAGTTCGCCGATGCGGTAGCCGCCGAGCTGGTCCGCGCGGTCGGCGGCCAGTTGCGCCCAGCGGTCGCCGATGACCTCGCCCTCTTCACCGAGGGTGCACGTGACGACGTGGACCTGCGCACCGCGGGCGGTGTAGTGCGCAATGGTCGCGCCGTTGCTGAGGCTCTCGTCGTCGGGATGCGCATGCACGAACAGCAGCCGCGGCTTGGACATGGACGAACCCTACCGCCGTCGGGGAAATCGCCCCGCTGCCGCCGAGAGCCCACCCGGCTGTGGCCCCGCTGCCGCCGAACGTCACGCAGCTGCGGCCCCGCTGCCGCCGAACGTCACGCGAGCGTGACGCTGGATGCCGAACGTCACGCCAGCGTGACACTGGACGCTGGCGCCCACCCAGCTGCGGTCCCTCTGCCGCCGAACGTCACGCAGCTGCGGCCCCTCTGCCGCCGAACGTCACGCCAGCGTGACGCTGGACGCTGGCGCCCACCCAGCTGCGGCCCCGCTGCCGCCGAACGTCACGCCAGCGTGACGCTGGACGCCGAACGTCACGCCAGCGTGACACTGGACGCTGCCCACCCAGCTGCGGCCCCGCTGCCGCCGAACGTCACGCCAGCGTGACGCTGGACGCCGAACGTCACGCCAGCGTGACG
>NZ_JBVAXK010000005.1:403546-459944 GCF_055419285.1 Mycobacterium sp. IDUB_28
TGACGCTGGACGCTGGCGCCCACCCAGCTGCGGCCCCCGTAAACGACCAGTAGGAACGCCAACGGCTACTATCGTCAGATGTCGCAGGTGAGCCACACTGTCGGCCGGAGCCGCCGGCGCGGCGAAGTACTCGAGCGTGCGCTCTACGCCGCGACGGTGGCCGAACTGGCCGCTGTCGGATACGGCGGCCTGACGATGGAGGGCATAGCTGCGCGGGCCCACACCGGCAAGGCGGCGCTGTACCGGCGCTGGACCAGCAAGCACGACCTGGTACAGGCCGCGCTGATCCACACCGTGCCGCCACTGCCCGAGCCGAGACCCGGGCAGTCGGCCCGGGAGAACCTGCTGACGGTCTGCACGGCGCACAGCGACGTGCTGGCCGGCAAGACCGACTTTCCCGGCCTGCAGATCATCAGCCAGCTCATCCACGAACCCGAGTTGCGCGCGATCTTCGCCGACGCCGTGGTGGCGCCCCGCATGAAAATCATCGAGTCGATCTTGCAGACCGCGGTCCGCGACGGCGAACTGGATCCCGCCACCCTGACCCCGTTGACCGTGCGGATCGGCCCCGCCTTGATCAACCACCACTTCATGCTGACCGCCACGCCACCAACGCGGCGCGAGTTGGCGCTGATCGTGGATACCGTGATACCGCCCAAACCCGTTGCAGCGCAGGCGGATTAGGCGCTGAACGGCTCGGTGACCAGCCCGACGAAGTTGAGGCCGGCCGCCAGACCCTGACCGAAAGCTCCTGCAACGCCGCCGATTTGGCCGCCGTTGTAGGACTGCGCCCCGGTACCCTGCAACAGGGTGGACGTGAAGTTCGCCGGCTCCTCGACACCGAAGAACAGGTTCACCGCCTGCTCACCGGTACCCAGCAACAGGTTCCCGGCGTTGAAGCTACGGTTGAGCACCCCGTTGAAGGCGCTGTCGGTGCCGAAGAGTTGCTGCTCGAACGCCACCTGGTTGGCCACCAGCGCCTGATTGAAAGCGATCTCGTTGGCCAACAGGTTCGAGGTGAACCCGATGTGCGACGCCTCCAACTGTCCGAACGGGACCGACGGGATCCCCGCTATGGCCACCGTGGGCGCCAGACCCAGCACATTGGCCGGGACCGTCAAGCCTTGATAAAAGGCGCCGGCCAAACCGCCGACCTGCCCACCATTGAATGGTTGTGCGCCGCTACCCAGCAGCAGGCTGGAGGTGAAACCGGCCGGCTCGGGTGCACCGAAGAACAGGTTCACCGCCTGCTCTCCAGTACCCACCAACAGGTTGCCGACGTTGAAGCTGCGGTTCAGCACTCCGTTGAGTGCGCTGTCGGTGCCGAAGATCTGGCGCTCCAGCGCCACCTCGCTGGTCACCAGCGCTTTGTTGAACGCCAGCTCGTTGGCCACCAGGTTGGTGTTGAAACCGATGTGCAACTGCTCCAGCTGCTGCAGCGGCCCCGCGGCCGCGGCATTCGCGGCCGCCTGCAGCGGAGTGGCGTTGGCCGCCTCCGCACCGGCGTAGGCATTCGCGCCGGCCCGCAACACCTGCACAAACTGGTCGTGGAACTGCGTGGCCTGGGCACTGAGTTGCTGGAACGCCCGCCCGTGCGAATCGAACAATCCCGCGATCGCCGCTGAAATATCGTCGGCGCCGGCGGGTAGCACCCCCGTCGTCGCCCCCGCGACCGCCGAACTGGCCGCCCCGACCGCCGAACCGATACCGGCTAGATCGGTGGCCGCAGCCGCCACGAATTCCGGCACCGCCGCTACAAATGACATCGCACACCCCCGTTAGCGCCACTGCAGCCTCCCCGACTGCACATGTGGCTATCGACAATGAGCGAATGCTAGCGATATCCGTGGCGCCGGACCGGGGTTTTCTCTGAATTGCATTGGAAAATCCGGTGCAGCCCGCTGAGCAGCTGAGATCGCTACGTGCCGACCGAACCGCCGACGCTCACGCCGCCCGACAGGGCGGTGGACAGCTGGGTGAGCAACGCCGGCAATCCGCCGGTGAGCGTCAACTGAATCGGGAAGCCGAGCAGGCTGAGCAGCGCCGCGTCGAACAGCCACTTCTGTTCGAAGGCGCCGAGCAGGCCGCCGGTCTCCAACCCGCCGAAGACGTCGGCCTCGCCACCGAGTTGCAGGTCGCCGACGAATCCGCCGCCTACCGGCGCGCCGAGCAGCACATTGATGGTCTGCTGCCCCGCCCCGATCGTGAAGTTGATCATGTTCCCGAAGTTGTTCAGCGCGCCGTTCAGCGGACTGGCGGTGCCGAACAGGCCGACCTGCAACGCGATCTGGTTGGCCACCAGGTTCTGATTGAACTCCAGCTGGCTGGTGAGCAGGTTGGTGGCCAGGTCTGCCCGGAAGGCGCCGAACTGCTGCACCAGCGACGCATCGCCGCCCAGGGCCGCGTTGAGCAGCAACAGCTGGTCCACGATCCCGGTCAGGCCGCCGGTAGGGGCGATGCCCGGTACCGCGCCGCCGATGAGCAGGCTGCCAATGAAGTCGTAAGGCATCTCCGCACCCAGCAGCACGTTGACGGTTTGTTCTCCGGTGCCCAGCACCAGGTTGAACGCGTTGAAGCCGTTGCTGATGGCGCCGTTGAAGGCGAACTCGCTGCCGAACAGGGCCCGCTGCAGAGCGATTTCGCCGGAGACCAGGGCCTGGTTGAACGCCAGCTGCCCGTTGACAAAGCTGGCCAGCAAGCCGGTCTGGATCAGACCCGCCTGCGTCAGAGCCAAACTCGGCGCGCCGGCCGCGAGGTTCACCAGCGCGGCCACGCCGGAGAAGTCGCCGTTGACCGCCCCGGTGAAGGCAGCGTTGACCTGGGCGCCCAGCCCCGACAGCGCACCGTTGAAGTTGGCCGTCAGCGCCGGCAGATCCAGCCCGAACGAGCCCACCAGGGCGGGCAGGCCGACATTGAAGCCACCGCCCAGGCCGGCCAGTGCGGCATTGAAATCGCCGACCAGCCTGGCTCCGGTCTGGCTCAGCACGGACAGATCCGGCAATCCGAGGTTTCCGGACAACGCCCCGGTCAGGGCGGCGTTCAGTTGCGCGTTCAGACCCGAGAGCCCGGCGTTGAGGCTGGCCGCCAGGCCGGTGAGATTGAACGGGAATCCACCCGGCAGGGCGGGAAGTACCAAACCGAAGTTCAGCGCCGGCAGCCCGGCGATGAAGTCGCTGAACAATGCGGCGCCGGTCTGCGTCAGGGCCGAGAAGTCGGGCAGGCCGACACCGAAGTTGCCCGACAGGGCTGCGTTCAGCGCCGCGTTGAACCCGGCACCCAACCCGGAGAGCTGTCCGCTGACGTTCGCCGCCAGGGCAGGCAGGTTCACCCCGAAGCTGCCTGCCAGCGCCGAAAAGTCAGGCAGCCCCCCGGCAAACGCCCCGGTGAGCGCCGTACCCAACTGGGCGCCCAACGAGCTGCCGGTCTGAATCAGACCGTTCAGACCCGCGATCCCCGAATTCAATTGCGCGATCACCGAATTGCCCGTCTGCACCAGTACGGAAAGGTCCGGCAGACCCGCGCTGAGGTTCCCCGAGAGGGCGGCATTGAGTTGAGCGCCGAGGGCGGACAGGTTGCCGCCGAAGGCACCCGACAACCCGCCGAATCCGACGTTTCCGGTGCCGTTGACCGCCAGGCTGGCGTTGAAGTTAGCCGGAACCTGCGCTCCCACAAGAAGATTCAGGCCTTGCTGGCCCGCCCCCACAACGGAGTTGAATGCGTTGAAGCCGGCGTTGACCGCTCCGCCCAGTGCGTTGTCGGTACCGAAAATCAGTTGCTGTAAACCGAGCTCGGCGCCCACCAACGATTGGTTGAACCCGATTTCGGCGTTGACCAGGTTGGTGGTGAAAGCGGCGTGCGCCTGAGCGAACACGTCCAGCGGCGCGGCCGGCGCGGCTAACAGACCGGTCAGCGCCTGCGCGGCGCCGGCTTCGGCTGTCGCGTATGCGCTCGCCCCCGCGGCCACCGTCTGGACGAACCGCCCGTAGGACTGGGCCACTTGTGCGCTGAGCTCCTGGTAGCCCACCGCATTCTGGGAGAAGAGCGCCGCTATCGCCACCGATATCTCATCCTCGGCGGCGGACAGCAGCGCGGTGGTTGATCCCGCCGCGGCTGTATTGGCGGCGCCCAGCGCCGAGCCAATTCCTTCCAACTGCGACGCGAACGAGGCAACTATTTGTGGCTCGACAAAGACAGATGACATGGTGACCCCTCACCTAGCAAGACGCTGGTTGACCCCAACTCGCCATGTTGCCCCCGACGGCACCCGGGCGAACGTATCGCGGGTGTTGACCGCTCGAGCGAAATCCAAACCATATTTTTCGTAACAATTTGGCACGAGCGCAATTAGCCGCCGAAAGCCCCGGCCAGAGGGCCGTGTGGCGGTTGATTTTCCCTGGTGAGGGCCGTCAGGGGCCGGTCTTCACCCACTGGCCGGCGTCCCCGACGATGCCCACCGGGACCGCTCCGGTCAGGCTGACGTTCTGCACGCTCGGTCCCGCCCCGACGATCGTGGTGTCCTGCAGGATCGGCAGCACCGTCGACATGTTCCACAGCCGAGGTTCGACGGCGGTGATCACGTCGTTGATGTTCTTGCTGCCGTTGAGGGCGGCGTCGATATTGGACTCGAGGCTCGGATCGCAGGTTCCGGTGAGGTTGGACGGCGCCTTGACCAGCGCTCCCGGCTCCGGTGGGCGGCTGGAGGTCGTCGGTACCGGGGTCGTGGCCGGTCCGGCCGACGGGCTGGATGTCGTCGAGCCGGCCGGGCTGGTCGTCGACGCGATCGGCGGTGAGACCTGGGTCGCCTGCAGCGCGGCACAGCCGAACCGGGAGGCCAGCGACGCGGCAAGGTTTCCGCCGGCCTGATGCCAGCCGACCAGCGCGTCCACCTGGTGGTTGGTCAGGGCTTCGCGGTACAGCGTCACCGGATCCAGCGCCAGCACGCTGGCGGCGATGCCGACATTGCGCAGCTGGTCGGCAGCGGTGTTCGCGACTGCCACTGAGGTCGGGTCGTTGACCGCCACCCCGATCACCAGCGACAACTGCTTGCCGTCCCTGCTGATCCGGCCGTGAATGCCTTCCGATGGTCCGGTACTCACCGCAGCGCTGGGCGGCGTAGCGGATGCGGTCGTGGTGTCGACCTGGAAACCGGCGGCCTCCAACAGACCCAGCGCCGCGACCCTGCTCATCGCCGCGGGCGCCGTCGGGACATAGCCCGGGTCACTGGGCGAACGGATCAGAGCCTGGTCCAGGGTGACGGTGTTGTCACTGCCGGCCCCCACCGCCGCGAGCAGGTCGACGCCCAGCAGCCCCAGCACTGCTCTGCGGACCTGCACGTCGGCCAGCTTCGGTTCGTTCGCCCGCAGCGTCAGCTGCATGACGCGCGGTGTCACAATCCGCGCGGTCCGCACGTCGGGAATCGCCGACAGCTGGGCGAACGCAGCCGAACCACCGTGTACCTGGGCCACCTGGGTATCGCCGTTGCGCACCGAATCGGCCAGCGCGGCCGGCGCCCCGGCGCGGCGGAACTGGATCAAGGCGGGCTTGGCGGGGGCACCCCAGTACCGGTCGTTGCGCGCAATCAGGATCTCGTCGCGCTGCGGGTCGATGTTCTCCACCCGGAACTGGCCGCCCGTCACCGGCAGCGCACGGGCCAGCCCGGAGGCAAACCCGCCCGGCACGTCCTTGACGATGTGCGCCGGCAGCAGGTTGTTGAACAACTCCCGCCACGCCGGGTAGGGCTGGGCGAAGGTGACGACGGCCTGCTTACCGCCCTCGAGCGACTGCACCGACGTGATCAGGTCATACCCGGCCGGGTCGACCACTCCGGGCTGGCTGACCATTTGGCGCCACAGGTACCAGAAGTCGTCCGCGGCGATCGGCGCATTGTCGGTCCATTGCGCCTCGGGACGGATCTTGTAGGAGACGGTGAACGGGTTTTCGCTGGTCACTTCGGCGGACACCAGCAGGGTTGGATCCATTTCCCAGCGCGATCCCGTTGCGGCATTCGGGTCGGGCACCGGCCGGAAGGCGCTGGGCAGCACCAGCGCGCTGATCGCGGCGTTCACCGGGGACAGATCTGAGAGCAGATGCGGATTGAACCCGGCGCCGATCGAGTCGATGCCCATGATGATCTGGGTCGGGTGCTGCGGAGGGGGCGGCGTGTTGCGTGGGGTATCGGTGCTCTGCGGCGCCGGCGGCGGACTCACCGTGCAACCTGAGAGCACCAGACCGATCGCGGCCACCAGCACGCCGAGCACCACCAGGACGTAGCGGGCTCGGTGCAGCACGCCCCACAGCGTATCGAGCAGCACCCGGTTTAACCCCGAGCCTTCGCGCGCGACCGCGAGCGGGCCCGGGATGTCGCATCCAGTTCTACTTTGCGGACCCGGACGATCTCCGGGGTCACCTCGACGCATTCGTCGGCCGCACAGAATTCCATGGCCTGTTCCAGGTCGAGTTCCAGCGGCCTGGCCAGTGTCTCCATCACGTCGGCGGTCGAGGAACGCATGTTCGTCAACTTCTTCTCGCGGGTGACGTTGACGTCGAGATCCTCAGCGCGCGGATTGATCCCGACGACCATGCCTTCGTAGGTGTCCTGGCCCGGTTCGACGAAGAACTGGCCGCGGTCGGCGAGTTGCAGCATGGCGAACGGGGTGATGGTGCCGGTGCGGTCGGAGACCAGCGACCCGGTGTGCCGGGCGCGGATCTCGCCGGCCCAGGGCCGGTACCCGTCGAACACGGCGTTGGCGATGCCGGTGCCGCGGGTCAGGGTCAGGAAGTCGGTGCGGAAGCCGATCAGACCCCGGCTGGGCACGATGAAGTCCATCCGGACCCAACCGGCGGCGTGGTTCTTCATCTCCTCCATCCGGCCTTTGCGCCCGGCCATCAATTGGGTGATGGCGCCGACGAATTCTTCGGGACAGTCGATGGTCATCGCCTCGAACGGCTCGTGCAGCTTGCCGTCGATGGTGCGGGTCACTACCTGGGGCTTGCCGACGGTGAGCTCGAAACCCTCCCGGCGCATCTGCTCGACCAGCACCGCCAACGCCAGCTCACCGCGGCCCTGCACTTCCCAGGCGTCGGGCCGGCCGATGTCGACCACCCGGATGGAGACGTTGCCGACGAGTTCGGCGTCCAGGCGGTTGCGGACCATGCGGGCGGTCAGCTTGTGCCCGGAGACCTTGCCGGCCAGTGGCGAGGTGTTGGTGCCGATGGTGACCGAGATCGCCGGTTCGTCGACGGTGATGCGCGGCAACGCGTGCGCGTGGTCGGGGTCGGCCAGCGTGTCGCCGATCATGATCTCGGGCAGCCCGGCCACGGCGACGATGTCCCCGGCCACCGCCTCGCTGGTGGCACTGCGCTCGACGCCCTCGGTGGCCAGCAGTTCGGTGATCTTCGCGTTGGTGATGACCGGCAGTCCGTCCACCTCGCGCATCCACGCCACCTGCTGGCCCTTGCGCAGCTTGCCGTTGTAGATGCGCACCAGCGCGAGCCGGCCTAGGAAGGCTGACGCGTCCAGGTTGGTGACCAGGGCCTGCAGCGGCGCCTCGGGGTCACCGGTCGGAGCGGGGACGTGTTTCTCGAGGACTTCGAACAGCGGATCCAGGTTGGTGCCGTCCGGAACCTGTCCGTCCAGGGGTTGGGTGGTGCTGACGACCCCGGCCCGCCCCGATGCGTACAGCGTCGGCAAACCCAGCGCATGTTCGGCGGCGGCGGCGGCCTCGTCGTCGAGGTCGGTGGCGACATCGAGCAGCAGGTCGTGGCTGGCTTCGACCACTTCGGCGATGCGCGCGTCCGGCCGGTCGGTCTTGTTGACGACGAGGATCACCGGCAGATGCGCGGCCAGTGCCTTACGTAGCACGAACCGCGTCTGCGGCAACGGCCCCTCGGACGCGTCGACCAGCAGCAACACCCCGTCCACCATGGACAGTCCGCGTTCCACCTCGCCACCGAAGTCGGCGTGACCGGGGGTGTCGATGACATTGATTACGGTGACCGTCCCATCCGGACCGTGGCGGTGCACGGCAGTGTTCTTGGCCAGGATGGTGATGCCTTTTTCCTTCTCCAGGTCACCGCTGTCCATGATGCGTTCCTGGGTGTCGTCGCCGCGGTGGGTCAGGGCGCCGGACTGCCGCAGCATCGCATCGACCAGGGTGGTTTTGCCGTGGTCGACGTGAGCGACGATGGCGACGTTACGGAATGGCACGTCGGTGATTGTGGCAGCGGGGCTCGCGGATAGCGAACTGGGTGAGGCCTGGATGGGCTGATTGTCAGCCGATTCACTCTGCGGCCAAGGCGGAGAAGTGCGAGTTCAAGACGCCCCCAGCGCAGAATCAGCGCTGGGAAAGAGGTCGCGGGTCAGAGCGCGCGGGCCAAGTCGGCCAGCCAGGCGCGGTCGGCCGGCACCCAGTCGACGTCGGGCAACTCGTCGGCGGTCACCCACCGCAGCGCCTGGTGGTCGTGGGCGCGCGGTTCGCCACCGAGCAGCCGGACCCGGTAGGCCCGCAGCGTCGTCGCCGCATTCACGGTGATGTCTTCGCCCAGGCGCTCGACGACTGCCACGTCGACCCCGAGCTCCTCACTCAACTCGCGCACCAGCGCATCGGGCTCGGTCTCGCCGGGTGCCACCTTGCCGCCGGGCAGTTCCCAGCGTCCCGCCAACTCCGGTGGTCGATTGCGCTGCGCCACCAGCAGAGTCGCGTCGCGGATCAGGGCTCCCGCTACGACGATCTGGTTTGGCATGGGCAGTGAGGGTATACCTACGAGCCATGGCTGTGTTATCCGACGAGCAAGTAGACGCCGCACTTCCCGAGCTCAACGGCTGGGAACGGGTCGACGGCACCATCCGGCGGGCCGTGAAGTTTCCGAAGTTCCTGGACGGTATCGACGCGGTACGCCGGGTGGGCGAGCACGCGGAAGCCAAGGACCATCACCCGGATATCGACATCCGTTGGACGACAGTCACTTTCGCCCTGGTGACGCACGCCGAGAACGGCATCACCCAGCACGACATCGACATGGCGCGCGATATCGACGGGATCGTCGGCGACTGACTCAGCGATCGCCCGGCTGCGCGGGTGCGGGCGCCTCGGTTGACGTGCGGCGCGTCCCGGCGATCCAGACCAGCGTCACCATCGCGGCCACCGGGTAGACCAGGCCCGCCCACGCCAGATACCACGGCCGGCTGATCACCCAGATCGTCGGCTGGGCGAAGCTCAGCAGCCAGGGCACGCCGATGACGGTGAGTACCAGCCAGCCCCACCCGAGGATCTTCGCCCCCGGCCGTTCCCCTAGCGGCCCGTGGATCAGCCAGATCATCAACGGCACCAACCAGACCCAGTGGTGCGTCCAGGAAATCGGTGACAGCAGCAACCCGAATATCTCCACTACCAGCAACCTGCCCAGCTGGTCGGCGGCCGCCAACGCCCGCCACGCCAGGACCGCGACCAGGGCCGTCACCGCGATGGCGATCAGCACCAACGGCCCGTAACCGGCGTCGTAACCCAGGATCCGCGAGATGGCGCCGCGCCAGGACTGGTTGAACGACGTCGCGACCGGCCCGATCCGGTGCGCGTCGCCCAGCAGGTCGGTGAAGTAGTAGCGGGCCTGGTCGCCCACGATCAGTAGCGACACCCCGACCGTCGCCAGGAAAACGATCGCCGAGAACAGCGCCGCCGCCCACCGACGCGCACCCAGCAGGTACAACCCGGCCACCGCGGGAGTCAGCTTGACGCCGGCCGCAAGCCCGACCAGCAGGCCCGACCACCACCACCTGCTGGTGCACACCGCCCACAACACGGCAAGGACCAGGAAGACGTTGATCTGCCCGTAGTCGAAGTTGCTGCGCAGCGGCTCGATCCAGATGGCGGCCGCAGTCCACAGCATCGCCGCGCGCCGGTCTGCAGCCACCCCGAGCAACCGTTGGCTCAGCCGCACCACGCCATAGAGCGCCGCCACGGTCGCGGCCTGCCACAGGAAGGCCAGTACCCCAAACGGCAGGACATGCAGCGGGTAGAACACCACCGCAGCAAACGGTGGATAGGTGAAGGGCAGCGGAAAGTCGGGGGTCTGATCGGCGTAGACGTAGCTGTACAAGGTGCCGGGGTGGTTCAGAGCCGAGGCGCCTCCCACGTATACGTGCAGGTCGACGAAGTTCGCGCCGTGCGGGGCCAGGTACGTCCAGCCGAATCGCGCGCCGACGCTGAAGATCAGCGCCAGCGGTGCCAGCGAAGCGACCCATCGCCGGTTGGTGGGCATTGCCGCCGGGGCGGCCGAAGTGGTGTCTATCCGCCCGACTTTAGTCAGCGCACCATTCTGCGGGTGTGGCGCCGCGTTGCATCACGGCGGCGTAACGAATCCCAGGTGGCCGGTCACTGCTGCCACTCGTATCAGTAACGATCCCGTAAATGCCACACGTGTCACTTGAGTCACTTCTGTACCAGGCTAGCTTCGTCCACAGGGGCCTCCGGGGGCCTGCTGAAGCCAGTTGAAGACAACCAGGGAGAGTCATGCCATCCATTTGGACCTACGCACGGGCCGCCGCCGTTCTGGTCGGTTCGTCCGCCGCACTACTGACCGGCGGTATCGCCCACGCCGACCCCGCGCCGGCGCCGGCGCCGCCCAACATTCCTCAGCAGCTGATCGCTTCGGCCGCCAACGCCCCGCAGATTCTGCAGAACCTCGCCACCGCTCTGGGCGCCACCCCGCCGTTGGCGCCGGCGACGTCGCCGGCTCCGCAGGGTGTGCTGCGCGCACCGGACCCGGCGCCCGCCGCTCCGGGCGGGTTGAGCCTGCCCGCGGTGATCCCGGGTCAGGCCGCACCCGCACAGGCCGCACCCGCACCTGCCGCGCCCTCACCCGGGACGGTCCCGACGATTCCCGGGGTGAATGCACCGATCCCAGGGATCGGCGCTGCGCCTGCTCCCGTGGCACCTGCCCCGGCCAGTGTCCCGTCCATTCCGGGCGTCAACACGCCGCTGCCGTCCCTCGCCGCGCCGGCGGCTGCCGCCCCAGCCCCGGCCGCTGTGCCGGGCATCCCCGGTGTGACGTCGCCACTTCCGGGTTTGAGCGCTCCGGCGGCGGCTCCGGCTGCACCCGCGGCGTCGCTGCCCGGGCTGGCGTCGTCACTTCCTGGACTCGCTGGCGCGATTCCGGGTCTGAGCGGAGCGATTCCGGGGTTGTCGGGCGCCGGGGCACCCGCCGCCGCCGCGCCCGCGGCAGCAGGTCCGCAGACCCTGCTTGCGGCGCTGCCCTGAATCCTGTCCGCCGACGGCTGACCAACTACTGAAAACCGGGAGAAACACCGTGGCAAGCACTTGGAGTCTGTCCAGAGGTTTGGCCGCAGTCGTCGTCATATCGGCTGCCGCGTTCGCACTCAGTCCGAGCGCGGCAGCCGACCCGGCGGCACCGCCGACCGACCCTGCCCAACAGCTACCTGGGCTGCCGGCGTTGACCCAGTTGAGTCCGATCATTCAGCAAGCAGCCAGCGACCCGACCCAAGCCACGCAACTGTTGATGGCCGCGGCGCAGGCGTTCACCCGCAACCCGGCGGCACCCGCCGAATCCAAGAACGTCGCGTCGTCGGTCCATCAGTTCGTGGCCGAACCGGCCGTGCCGGCGGCCAACCCCGCCGAGTCCGGTCCGGTGCCGCACGTCCCCGCGCCCGGGGTGGTGCCCGGCGTCCCGCAGCACCTGCCGGCCGGCGTCGATCCCGTCTACGCCGCGGGCCCGCCACCGGTGGGCGAGCCGGTCAATCCCCGTCCGGTGTCGCCACCGCTGCCCGGACCCGCGCCGGTCCGTGCCGAGGTCCCGGCACCGAGTGCACCACCGGCCGCACCCGCACCCGTCGCCGCTCCGGCGGCCGCCGCGGCCACACCCGCACCCGCCCCTGCCCCGGCAGGCGCCCCCGCTCCCCCGCCGGGTTTCGGCCCGGACACCCCGCCCACCCAGGACTTCATGTATCCCTCGATCGGCACCAACTGCCTGGGTGAGGGCTCGAACGCCCTGGCCACGGCGCTGTCGGTGGCCGGTCCGGCCGCCATCCCGACGCCGGGCCCGGCGGCAGGCCAGACCGCCTACGTCTTCACCGCGGTCGGCACCCCGGGACCCGCCGAGGTGCAGCGGCTGCCGTTGAACGTCACCTGGATCAACCTCACCACCGGCAAGTCCGGCAGCGCCACGCTCAAGCCGCGCACCGACATCAACGGTGAGGGGCCGACGACGCTGACCGCGATCGTCGAGACCGGTTCGGGCAGCATCATGTCGACGATCTTCGGCCAGGTGACGACCAAAGACCGGCAGTGCCAGTTCATGCCCACCATCGGCACTACGGTCGTGCCCTAGCACGCAACCGCCTTCGCCAGGCGGCGCGGGGACCTGCAGCTAGTAGGCCATGAACAAGATCGCGTCGCGGTCGTAGTCCAACCCCGGGTGCACGCTGGCCAGGTGAGCCTGGGTCAACTCCACCAGCTCGTCCTCGTCCTTGCCGACGATGGCTTCACCGCACGGACACGTAATGTGCGTCTTCACTTGGCCGCCTTTCCTGTTGCGTTCTCTTTGGCCGCAGCTTTCATCTGCTTCTTGTACGACCGCACCCGGCCGAGCGACTCGGCGTCGAAGATGTCGGCGACCGACAGATGGCTGCCGGCCTTGCCGTACTCGCCCGCTGCAGCCCGCCAACCCGTCGGCGTCACGCCGTACTGCTTGCCGAGCAACGCCAGAAAGATCCGCGCCTTCTGCTCGCCGAAACCGGGCAGCGCCTTCAGGCGCTTCAACAGTTCCTTGCCGTCGGGGTCCCCGGCTTGCCACACCGCTGCCGCGTCACCGTCGTAGCGGTCCACGATGATCTGCGCCAACGTCTGGATCCGCTTTGCCATCGAACCCGGAAACCGGTGTATCGCAGGCTTTTCCGAGCACAGCGCGGCGAACTTGTCTGGGTCGTAGTCGGCGATCTCGGCGGCGTCGAGGCCACCCATCCGGTCGGCGATCTTCTTGGGGCCGGCGAAGGCGACCTCCAGCGGAATCTGCTGATCGAGCAACATGCCGACGAGCAACGCGAAGGGATTCTCGCTCAGCAGGCCGTCGGCGGCCGGCTCCTGGGCAAGCTGCAGCTTCGGCACGAGCTCAGTCTAGAACTGCACGGGCGCAACACCACAGGCTGACCGCGATCCGACGTCGACCCCGCCGTGAGTGCACCAGGACCATCTTGTCGGACAACAGCTTTCGCGGAGCCTGACTAGCCGCTCTTGCGGCGGAATTCCCGACGATTGCCGACGGCACCGTGCGCCCGTGCCTGCTTACCGCTGCCATCCTTGTGGTCAGATCCCCCCGCCGACTTCGCGGACTTGCGTTCCAAGGCTTCCCGAAACTTGCGCTTGGTCTCGTCCTCCGGGGATTGCGATTCAGCCATGCTCGGCAGCCTATCGCTTGCCGGGCGGCATCCCGTACACGTGCGAGATCGGCAACGTCAGCAGCACCCGCCGGTCGGTGACCATAGTTTCGCGGTATTCGTCCCAGTCCGGGTGTTCACCGGCGATGTTGCGGTACAAGCTGATCAACGCCTCGACCGTGGCGTCGTCGGGCGCGGCGGCCGGCGGGGTGAGTTCGGCGACGCCCTCTGCGACGGCGTAGGACCAGCCGTCGTCGGCGTCGACCAACAGCGAGGCGCGCGGATCGCGACGCAGGTTGCGCGTCTTGGCCCGCGGCTCGGTGACCGAGACCTGCAGCAGCAGCTGCCGCGGGTCGAAGTGGTACTGCACGTTGGACAGCTGGGGACGCCCGTCGCGTTTGATGGTGGCCAGCACCCCAATCGAATTGCAACTGATCACGGCAAGCAGCTTGTCGTCGAAGACTTGACGCCCCATGCCGAAAGCCTACGTCCGATACCGGCCTGGTGAAATTGAGCCATGACCAAGTACGCGGCATTCTTGCGGGGCGTCAACGTCGGCGGCGTCAATCTCAAGATGGCCGACGTGGCCGCGACCCTGACCGAAGCCGGGTTCGAGAACGTGCGAACCATCCTGGCCACCGGCAACATCCTGCTGGAGTCGTCGGCCGGGGTCGCCGCCGTGCGTGAGAAGGCTGAGGCCGCCCTGCGCGAGAGGTTCGGGTACGAGGCGTGGGTGCTCGCGTACGACATCGACACCGTGCGCGCCATCGACGAGGCGTACCCGTTCGAACGCGAGCGCGACGGGTACCAGTCCTACGTCACGTTCGTCAGCGACGCCGACATCCTCGACGAACTCGCCGACCTCGAGCCCGTCCCGAAGGAGCAGATCAGCCGCGGCGACGGCGTCATCTACTGGCAGGTGCCCAAAGGCAGCACCCTGGACAGCACCATCGGCGCGACCATGGGCCAGAAGCGCTACAAGTCGTCGACCACCAGCCGTAATCTGCGCACCCTGGGCAAGGTGCTCAGGTGAGCCAGCAGCCGCACCAGGTGACGCTCACCGGTGTCTCGGAAACGGCGCTGCTGACCCTGAACGCCAGAGCCGGCGAAGCGCGCCGCCCCGACGCCATCATCGAGGACCCGATGGCGGTGACCCTGGCGGATTCCATCGACTTCGACTTCGCCAAGTTCGGCCGCACCGGCCAGGACATCGCGCTGCGGGCGCGGGCCTTCGACAGAGCGGCCCAGGAGTATCTCAGTACCCACCCCTCGGCCACCGTGGTAGCGCTGGCCGAGGGTCTACAGACCAGCTTCTGGCGGCTGCAAGCCGCTCTGCCTGACAGTCAATTCCGTTGGCTCACGGTCGATTTAGCGCCGATCGTGGATATCCGACGGCAGCTGCTGCCGGCGTCGCCGCGGGTGTCGGCACTGGCTCAGTCGGCGTTGGACTACAGCTGGATGGACGCGGTGGACCCCACCGACGGGGTGTTCGTCACCGCTGAGGGGTTGCTGATGTATCTGCAACCCGAGCAGTCGATGGAACTGATCACCGAATGCGCCAAGCGGTTCCCCGGCGGTCAGCTGATCTTCGATGTGCCGCCGCGCTGGTTCAGCCTGTTCACCCGGGTGGGCCTGCGGACGTCGTTGCGCTACAAGGTTCCGGAGATGCCGTTCAGCCTGTCGGTGGCGCAGGCCGCCGACCTGGTCAACACGGTGCCGGGGGTGAGCGCGGTACATGACGTGAAGCTGCCACCCGGGCGCGGCCGGGTGCTCAATGCCGCCATGTCGACGGTCTACCGGGTGGGCCTGTTGGACTCGTTGCGGCCCAACATCACTCTGCTGGAGTTCAGTCGTCCGGGACGTTCGTGAGGTAGCGCATCGCGTCGTTCTTGGTCAGCCCCAGGGCGTGGGCCACGTCGACGTACTCTTTGGCGGCGGCGGCCATCGCGGCGTCGGTCGGATCGAACCGGGAGATGAAAGTGCCGAACCGCCCGCGCGTTTCGACGACGGCCGCGGACTCGAGTTCGCGGTAGGCGCGGGCCACGGTGTTGGCCGCCACGCCGAGCTGGCCGGCCAGCTCGCGCACGGTCGGCAGCCGGGTGCCCGGCGGCAGCGAACCGGCCCTGACCCCGTCGATCACCTGGGTTCTGAGCTGGTCGAACAGGGGCTTGCCCGCCTTGACGTCGACCCTCAGCAAATCGCGCAGTTCCACAGTCCCAGTATTGCCCACGCGCAGCTATGTTTGTGGGATGCGAGTGGCGGTGCTGAGCGGCGCGGGCATTTCCGCGGAGAGCGGGGTGCCGACGTTCCGGGACGACAAGAACGGTTTGTGGGCCCGCTTCGATCCGTACGAATTGTCCAGCGTGCAGGGCTGGGAACGTAATCCCGAGCGGGTGTGGGGCTGGTATCTGTGGCGCCACTACCTGGTGGGTGGCGTCCAGCCCAACGACGGTCACCGGGCGATCGCGGAGTGGCAGAACCATGCCGACGTCACCGTCGTCACCCAGAACGTCGACGACCTGCACGAGCGCGCCGGTAGCGCCCGGGTGCACCACCTGCACGGCAGTCTCTTCGAATTTCGTTGTGCGCGTTGTGGTTCACGGTATGAGCAGCAGCTGCCGGTGATGACCGAAGCCGCGATCGAAGTGGAGCCGCCGGTGTGCCACTGCGGGGGGCTGATCCGGCCCGACATCGTCTGGTTCGGTGAGGCGCTGCCGCAGGGGCCGTGGCGGCACGCGGTGGAGGCGACCGAGAACGCCGACGTGGTGGTGGTCGTCGGCACCTCGTCCATCGTCTACCCGGCCGCCGGCTTGCCCGAGCTGGCCATATCGCGCGGCACCCCGGTCATCGAGGTCAACCCCGAGCCCACACCGTTGAGCAGCAGCGCCACCCTGAGCCTGCGTGAGTCGGCGAGTACGGCGCTGCCCGGGCTGCTGGAACGCCTCCCGGCGCTGCTGAACTAGAGCCTGGGCGCGTCGAACCTGCACTGGAGGCGCCGACCCTGTACTCAGGCCGTCGGCTGGGCCGGGATAGCGCCCTCACTACAGGCTCGGCTGCGCACAGATCCAGGTTGGTGCACAGCAGCGCGTTCGCCGGGCTCATTCGGTCAGGCACCATCCTTCGAAGGCGTGATCCTGCCGTGATGACGAACTCGGAATCCTCCCCCTTCATCGGCAGCGAAGCGATAGCCTCCGGCCGGCTGCGGCGGTGTCAACTGCGGTCTCGGTATCGCGCGGCGCTGCCCGACGTCTACGTCGAGCGTGATGCAGTGTTGACGCTGCGGCAGCGTACCGAGGCGGCATGGTTGTGGTCGCTCCGCCGAGGCGTAGTGGCCGGGCTGAGTGCTGCAGCCTGGCACGGCTCGCGATGGGTGGACCAGCAATCGCCGATCGAATTGATCTGGCGAAACACCCGACCACCACGTGGTATCCGCACCTACGACGTGCGCCTTAGGTCCCAAGACCACTCGGTGGTTGCCGGGCTCGCTGTCACGACGCCGCGACGCACCGCATTCGACATCGGTCGACGCAAGCCACTCGGCACGGCGGTAGCTCAGCTGGATGCGCTGCTGCGGGCCACCGCCGTCACCGTCGAGGACGTTGACGCCATAGCGCAACAGCACCGCGGCGCCCGCGGACTGAGGCAACTGGAAGCGGCGATGCAGCTGGTGGATGCCGGTGCGCAATCGCCCCGAGAGACCGCGCTGCGGTTGTTGCTACTCCGGGCAGGCCTGCCCCGTCCCACTACCCAGATACCGGTGACCACCGACCGGGGGCAGCTGTACTACCTCGACATGGGTTGGCAGCACCTGATGGTCGCCGTTGAATACGACGGGGAACATCATCGCGTCGATCGTTGGCAGTACACCAGAGACAACCATCGGCGCGAAGCGTTGGAGCGGCTCGGCTGGATCGTTATTCGGGTGACAGTGACCGATAGTCCGAACCAGATCGTCGCGCGAGTGCGCGATGCGCTGAACTATCGGGCGGCGAGCCTGTAATGGTGACGCCGACGCGGTACCCAGGCCGTCCGTGGGTCCGAAAACACGGCCTCACTACAGGCTCGGCGCAATGAGTCAGGCCCGCCGCGCCCGGCCCAACGCCAACTCCGAGACCGGCAGCGGCGCCCAGGCCGGCAGCGTCCACTCCCGGCGCGACGTGTACACCTCGAACCCGGCGTCGACGATCGCCTGCTCGGTATCGCGGTGGGTGTGACAGTTTCCGAACAGCTTCGGCCAGAGGGTCGCGTCGGCGACCCGCTGCAGGCGACCCCGGCCGCCGGTACTGGCGATGTGCTCCAGGAACCGCAGCTCCCCACCGGGCCGCAGCAACGAATGCAGCCGGCGCAGCACGCCGGTCTGATCGTGCACCGAGCACAACACCAGCGAGCAGACGACCGCGTCGAACGTCTGCCCGTCGTCGAGGTCCTCGGCCGTCTGATCGGTGACGAGCACCGAGACCGGTGCATCCGCAGCCGCCGCCCGGGCCCTGGCCACCAGCCGTGGCTCGGGTTCGGCGGCGACCACCTGGGTCACGGTGTCGGGATAGTAGGCGAAATTCGTGCCGCAGCCGGCGCCGACTTCCAGCACCCGGCCCGAAAGCCCGGCCAGATTCTCCCGACGCAACGCGCGCACCGCTTCGGCTTCGTGGGCGGCGAACACCGGCCACACCCGGGCGAAAAACGGGTTCTGCACCTTCGCGGCCGTCATGACCGCTCCCGCGCACGGTGTCCCAGCACCCACTCCGCCGACTGCTGGGGGCTGGCACCCGCGCCGACGATCCCGGCCACCAGATGCCCGCACAGCACCGTGGCCAGCACCCGGTCGGCGAATGCGTCGATGTCACCGAACGGCAGATGCGGCTTGGCGATCAGGATCGCTGCCAGCCCGTGCATCGCGGCCCACATTTCCAGCGCGATCACGGTCGGATCGTCGGCCCGGTACACGCCCTCGTCCATCAACGTCTGCACCGACGCGCGCAGGTGCTTGAACGCCGCGCTGTCCAACGCCATATCGACGTTGCTGCCCGAGCGCCACTCACCCATGGTGGCCAACCGGTACAGCTCCGGGGTGTGCAGCGCGAACCGCACGTAGGCCCGCCCTTGCGCCCGCAGCACCTCGACGGCGGACGGCTGCCCGACGACGGCATGCGCCATCTCGTCGTCGAGCCGGTCCAGGTAGTGCGCGCACACCGCGTCCAGCAGTGCGTCCTTGTCCTTGAAATGCAGGTAGATCGACGGCGACGTGACGCCCACCCGCTCGGCGACCGAGCGGATCGAGACCGACCGGGCCTGGCCGGTTTCGAGCAACAGATCGGTGGCCGCAGCCAGGATTTCGTGGCGCAGCCGATCCCCCAGCCCGCGGGGAGCGCGCCGGCGGCGCAGTCCGCCCACCGCCACGTCAACCATTGCGGGTCACCGAGGCGTGGATCTCGCGGCCGTTGTTGCCGGGCTGAGCCGCGGCCGGGCCGGCGTCCGCGACCGCTGCGTCCCGAGCGGCACCGGTCTGCTCGGCGGCACCGCCTTCGCTGATCCCGAACCGCTCGTGCAGCCACACCAACGGCTTGGGGGCCCACCAGTTCCAGCGGCCCATCACATGCATGAAGGCCGGCACCAGGACCATTCGCACCAGGGTGGCGTCGGCGATCACGGCGAGCGTCAAGCCCAGACCGAACATCCGCATGAACGACACGTGGGCGGCAATCAGCGCCGCGAACGACATCGACATGACCAGCGCCGCCGCGGTGATCACCCGGCCGGTGCGGGCCACCCCGCGTGCCACACTCTCGTCATTGGCGGCGTGCGCCTCGGCGGGGGTCGGCGTGGCCGGTCTGGCCGCCCCGGACGCCAGCCAGTATTCGCGGATCCGGGATACCAGGAACACCTCGTAGTCCATCGAGAGTCCGAATGCGATACAGAACAACAGCACCGGCATGTTCGCGACCAGGGTGCCGCTGGGGGTCGTCCCGAGTGCGCCGAGATGACCGTCCTGGAAGATCCACACCAGCGCGCCGAACGCCGCGGTCAACGACAGCATGTTCAACACCAGGGCTTTCACCGGTAGCACCACGCTGCCGGTGAGCAGGAACAGCAGCACGACCGTGACCCCGGCCATCAGGCCGAGTACCAACGGCAGGCGGTCGGTCACCGCGTCGACGCTGTCGCGGTTGACCTGTGCGACGCCGGCCATCTCGACCACCCGGTCGCCCGGACCGGCCACCTGGTGCAGCCGTTTGAGTTGGGTGTCGGAGGCCTGCGAGAACAGCGGCGCGGTGCTGCTCACGGTCAGCAAGGCGCTGCCGCCGGACATCCCGGTGGCGCCGCCGGGCGGGCCGGCGGGTTTACCTGCCACGAAGGAACCGGTCGGGGCCGCTACCGCCGCCACGTCGGGAACCTGGGACAGCGCCGCGGCGTAGGCGCTCAGGTCGTCGGGATTCAGGCCGCGGGCATCGGGCACGACGATCGGCACCGCGGTGGCCGAATCACGCGCGAAGTTGGTGCGCAACTGGTCGCCGACCTGATGCGACGACGCCGACGTCGGCAATACCCGGTCGTCGGGAAAACCCCACTTCACCGAGAAGAACGGCAACCCGAGCAGCAGCAGCAATGCCACCACCGCGCCGCCGAGTGGCAGCCAGCGGCGCATCACCAGCTTGCTGGACCGGTACCAGAACAGCTGCTCGACCGGCTTGTGCACCGGTTCGGGGCGACGGAAAACGCGGCGCAACAGCCGTCGCACGTCGAGTGCGTCGATGCGCGAACCCATCAGCACGATGGCGGCGGGGGTGACCACGATCGAGGCGGTCGCCACGAAGGCCACGGTCGCAACGCCCGCGTAGGCGAAGGATTTGAGGAAGTACATGGGAAACAGCACGGTCGCCGCCATCGACAGCGCCACCGTGACCGCCGAGAAGATCACGGTCCGGCCGGAGGTGGCCATCGTGCGGATCAACGCCTGCTCGCTGTCGCACCCGTCGGCGAGTTCGTCGCGGTATCGGCTGATGATCAACAGCGTGTAGTCGATGGCCAGGGCCAGGCCCAACGCGGTACTCAGGTTGAGCGCGAAGATCGACACCTCGGTGGCGAAGGTGACCAGCCGCAGCACCGACATCGACCCCACCACGGCCAGCGCGCCGAGGGCCATCGGCAGCGCCGCGGTCAGCAGTCCGCCGAACACCCAGACCAGCACCAGGAAGCTGAACGGAATCGCGATCATCTCCATGACCAGCAGGTCGGCCTGGTTCTGTTTGTTGATCTGTGCGTATTCCATCGCCGAACCGCCGGCCTCGACCTTGACGCCGTCGCGATCGTGCACGATGCGGTCGGCGAGGGTCTGGGCGTTCTTCTGCGCGTCGTTCTCCCCGCCTTTGAGGTTGACGACGATCAGTCCTGCCCGACCGTCCTTGCTGACCAGTTCGGTCGCGGCGGCGGGCGGCGCGGTCCACGGCGACGTGGCGTTGTACACCAGCGGAGATTGTTTGAGTTCGTCGACGATCTCCGTGCCGACCTTGCGAGCCTGCTCGCTGTCAGCCCCGCCGGGGGCGGTGACCAGGATCAGCATCTGCTGGCCACTCTGCCCGAACTTGTCGGTGAGCACCGCGATAGCGCGCGCGGACTCGGAGTTCGGGTCCTGAAAGCCGCCCGGCGACAGACTGTTCGCGACCGGGATGCCGAAGATCGCCGCGGCGATGAAAACCAGGACGGCGATGCCGATGATGCGTCGTGGTGCCGCGATGGCCAGCCGGGCGATTCCCTGGAGCATGTCGATGTCCCTCCGTGGCTGCGTAAGCCACCCCGCCCGGACCCCGCACTATACTCCGCGAAAACTTAGCAACGTTAACTTACGAGTGTCAAATAGGACTCGGCGCCAGCGACGACTGCAGCTATCCGACGGTTCATCGGGTGCCGTATTGGGTATCCTCGCGCGGCTGTGGCGAACCTACCCGTGGGTAAGAATTGCCACCATTTTCCGAATCGTGACTCAAAGATCCCTTAATCCACGCCCTTACGCTCAGTGTCATGTGGATCGACGACACCAGTGCCGATGTCATCAAGGCTGACTTCGAGGCCCTCTACCACGGCGACATGCTTGTCGAGGGCGAGACCTCGGAGCAGTTCGAAGAGTGGC
This sequence comes from Mycobacterium sp. IDUB_28, assembly GCF_055419285.1. Classification (NCBI taxonomy): domain Bacteria; kingdom Bacillati; phylum Actinomycetota; class Actinomycetes; order Mycobacteriales; family Mycobacteriaceae; genus Mycobacterium; species Mycobacterium sp. IDUB_28. Next base: position 425,059 of record NZ_JBVAXK010000005.1, read on the forward strand.
AACCCCTCCCGACCGCGAGCTGAGGTGAGAGTATGGGCGTCATAGCACGGCTGCTGATGGCCGAACCGACCGCGTCCCGCTGGTTCCGCCGATAGGCGAGCAACCGCGGTTCCCGAAGTAAGCCCCCCGCATAGCGCGGGGGGCTTTTTCGTGCCTGGGGGTGGGGCCGGTGCGCCGAGCCTGAACGGGTGGCGCCGAGCCTGAACGCAGGCCGCCATAGCGCGGAAACCTACGCCCTCACTACAGCCTCGCGGCTACGGGCGCGGAATGGGCTACCGCGGCGCCATCCGGATCGCACCGTCGAGCCGGATGACCTCGCCGTTGAGCATCGGGTTCTCCACGATGTGCACGGCCAGCGCACCGTACTCGTCCGGGTCGCCTAACCGGGCCGGGTGCGGCACCTGCTTGCCCAGCGATTGCTGCGCCTCCTCAGGCAGCGACCCCAGCAGCGGCGTCTTGAACAAACCCGGCGCGATGGTGACCACCCGGATCAGCTCCCGCGACAGGTCGCGTGCGATCGGCAGGGTCATGCCGACCACACCGCCCTTGGACGCGGAGTACGCGGCTTGGCCGATCTGGCCCTCGAACGCGGCGACCGAGGCGGTGTTGATGATGACGCCCCGCTCCTCTCCGATGGGTTCGGCCTTGGCGATGCGCTCTGCGGACAGCCGCAACACGTTGAACGTGCCGATCAGGTTGACCCCGACCACCTTCTTGAACGCGTCCAGCGGAAACGGTCCGTCCTTGGATAGCGTCTTGATGGCATTGCCGATGCCGGCGCAGTTGACGTTGATGCGCAGCGTGCCGAGCGATTCGGCGACGTCCAGCGCGGCGCTGACGGCGGATTCGTCGGTGACATCGGCCGCGACGAAGCGGGCGCGATCGCCCAGAGCGCTGACCGCGTCCTCACCGCGCAGGTCCAGCACCACCACCTGCGCGCCGGCGTCCAGCAACCGCTTCGTGGTGGCCAGGCCCAGACCCGATGCCCCACCGGTGACGACTGCGACGGCGTCCCTGATCTCCACGTGTATGTCCTTCCCGTCCCGCTTCCCTACCTACTGGTTGGTTGGGACTATACCCAGTCCCGCAGCACCGCTTCGACGTCCCCCAGCTCGGCCTGGCGTGGGGTGTCCGCCGGGGTCCGGGAGAACCGTGGTGCCGGCATCGGCTGCAGACCGCCATTCACCTCGTAGAAGGTGTTGCGTTCGGTGATGTGCGGCTCGGTCTCGACCTCACCGAACGCCAGGATCGGAGTCACGCAGGCGTCGGAGTCGGCGAACACCTTGGCCCAGTGGTCGCGGTCGTGGGCGGCAAACGTCCGGGTCAGCACTGCGCGCAGCTCCGGCCAGCGCGAGACGTCGTTCTGGTCGGGCAAATCGGCGGCGTCCAGGCCGAGCCCGGCCAGCAGCGCCGCATAGAACTGCGGCTCGATGGAACCCACCGCGACGTAGCGGCCGTCGGCGCACTCGTAGGTGTCGTAGTAAGGCGCCCCGCCGTCGAGCATGTTGGTGCCGCGCGTATCGGTCCACATGCCCGACGTGCGCATCTGCCACATCATCTGGATCAGCACGCTGGACCCGTCGATCATGGCGGCGTCCACCACCTGACCCTGGCCGGAGGTCTGTCGTTCGAACAGCGCCGACAAGATGCCCAGTAGGCAGAACATCGAGCCGCCACCGAAGTCGCCGACCAGGTTCAGCGGGGGTACCGGCCGCTCGCCCGCCCTGCCGATCGAATGCAGGATGCCGTTGAGCGAGATGTAGTTGATGTCGTGACCGGCTTGCTGGCTGCGCGGGCCGGTCTGTCCCCAGCCGGTCATCCGAGCGTAGATCAACCGCTCGTTGACCTTGGCGCAGTCTTCGGGTCCCAGACCCAGTCGTTCGGTGACGCCCGGCCGGTAGCCCTCGATCAGCACATCGGCTTTCGCGACGAGCTTGAGCACCAGCTCGCGCCCTTCGTCAGACTTCAGGTCGGCGGCGACGATCCGCCGGTTGCGATTCGTGGTGTCGTTGACGGCGCCAGCGGGGTGCGCCGATGGGCGGTTGATCCGTACTACGTCGGCACCGAGGTCGCCCAGGATCATCGAGGCGTGTGGGCCCGGGCCGATGCCGGCCAGCTCGACGACGCGCAATCCGTGCAGTGGTCCCGCCATGGTGTCCGACCTTTCGTCAGCTTCGTTGCCTAACAACCGGTTGATCACATATTCGCAGCCGCGGTCGACGGCGATGCAGCCCGGTCACTTAATCTGGGCCTCATGCCCGCATCTGCAATCGCCACCCTTGCGCCCGTCGACGGCCTCGACGTCCAGCTGACCGACGGCGTGCTGTCGGTGACCATTAACCGGCCGGACAGCCTCAACTCGCTGGTCACCCCGGTGATCACCGGCCTGGCCGACGCCATGGAGTCCGCCGCCACCGATCCGGCGGTCCGGGTGGTGCGACTGGGCGGCGCGGGGCGCGGTTTCAGCTCCGGCGCCGGGATCAGCGCCGACGACATGTCCGGCAGCGGTGGGGTGCCCCCGGACGAGATCATCCTGGAGATCAACCGGCTGATCCGGGCCATCACCACGCTGCCGCACCCGGTGGTAGCCGTCGTGCAGGGCCCGGCGGCCGGCGTCGGCGTGTCCATCGCACTGTCCTGCGACGTCGTCTTGGCTTCGGAGCAGGCGTTTTTCATGCTGGCGTTCACCAAGATCGGGTTGATGCCCGACGGCGGCGCGTCGGCCCTGATCGCGGCCGCGATCGGCCGGGTGCGCGCGATGCGGATGGCACTGTTGCCCGAGCGGTTGAGCGCCGCCGAGGCACTGCAGTGGGGGTTGGTGACGGAGGTCTATCCGGCCGAGCAGTTCGACGCCGAAGTGGACAAGCTGATCACCCGGTTGGTCGAAGGCCCGGCGGTGGCGTTCGCCAAGACCAAGACGGCGATCAACGCAGCGACGCTGACCGAACTGGACGCCGCCCTGGAGCGGGAATTTCAGGGGCAGTCCGGCCTGCTGCAGGCGCCCGATTTCAAAGAGGGCACCCGGGCTTTCCAGGAGCGCCGCTCCGCCAACTTCAGCGATTCCTAGCGATCACCGACCCGTCCACGCCGCTGTCGGCTCCGAATCACTGCCGTGACGACTGATCAAATTCGCTGCCTGGTGACCGGGGCGACCGGATATATCGGTGCCCGGCTGGTTCCGAAATTGCTCGACGAGGGCCACCGGGTGCGGGCGTTGGCCCGCACTCCGAAGAAGCTGGAGGACGTGCCCTGGCGGGACCGGGCCGAGGTGGCCAAGGGCGACCTCAGCGACGTGGACTCGCTGATCGAAGCGTTCGACGACGTCGACGTGGTCTACTACCTGGTCCACTCCATGGGCGGGTCGAAAGACTTCGCCGCCGAGGAGGACCGTGCGGTCCGCAACGTGGTGACCGCGGCGCAGCGCACCGGCGTCCGGCGCATCGTGTATCTGGGCGGCCTGCACCCGGAGAACGCCGACCTGTCACCGCATCTCGAGTCGCGCAAAGCGGTGGGCGATCACCTGATCGAGTCCGGCATCGAGACGGTGGTGCTGCAGGCCGGCGTGGTGATCGGATCCGGGTCCGCGTCCTTCGAGATGATCCGGCATCTCACCGACCGGTTGCCGGTGATGACCACCCCGAAGTGGGTGCATAACAAGATCCAGCCGATCGCGGTGCGCGACGCGCTGCATTACCTGGTCGAAGCGGCGACGGCGGCGGTGCCGGAATCCCGGACGTGGGACATCGGTGGGCCCGACGTCCTGGAATACGGCGACATGATGCGCACCTACGCCGAAGTCGCCGGCCTGCACACCCGGCGCCTGATCGTGCTGCCGTTCCTGACGCCGGGCATCGCCAGCCTCTGGGTGGGCACCGTGACTCCGATCCCGTCCACGTTGGCGCGGCCCCTGATCGAATCCCTGGAGTGTGACGCGGTGATGCGCAACTCCGACGTGGACTCCATCATCGAACCGCCGCCCGACGGTCTGATCGGCTACCGCCGGGCCGTCGAACTCGCGCTGGGCCGCGCCGCCCGCGGCCTGACCGAAGCGGACTGGGATTCGCTGTCGTCCGAGCCGGCCGACCCGCTTCCCGGCGACCCGGACTGGGCGGGCGAGATCTCCTACACCGATGTCCAGACCCTGGCGACCGCCGCGCAACCCGACGACGTCCGCCGCGCCGCCGAACTCGCCGCCGTCGACCGAGGCTGGCAGGTCGCGGTGCGCGGACCCGGTCGCACCGTGCGGTTGCGCGGTACCAGGCGCGCACCCGGACGGGACTGGCTGGAACTGACGGTCGAGCCCCGCAACGGCAGCGGCAGCCTGTATACCCAGCGCGCGGCATTCATCCCGATCGGCATTCCCGGCCGGGTCTACTGGTTCGCGGTGCGCCCGGCGCGCCGGGCGGCGCTGCGGGCGCTACTGCGCGATGTGCAGAGCCGCCTGACGGTGGTCAGGCACCTGACTGTCGTCAAACCCCAAACAGGGGAGGCAGTACAAGCACCATGATCAGACCCCAGAAGAAGTGCGTCAGCATTGAGGCCAGGATGCCGCCGGTGGCCCGGCGCAGCAGCGCGCTGACCGTGCCGAGGATGATCCCGGCGAAGCCCAGCATGAAGTTTCCGGCGGCCATGGTGGCCAGCACGTACAGCACGGTCGAGATCACCAGCGGATGGTGCCGGCCCAGCGCGGTGTAGAGCGCGCCGCGGAAGAACGTTTCCTCGGCCACCCCGTTGACCAGGGTGATCAGCACAACCAGCAGGAACGACCCCTGGTTGGCGTACTGCAGCACCCGGGTGATCAGGGCGGCCACCGGAGTTATCTCGCGGACGATCAGCGCGCCCACCACGAAGGCGCCGCCGAGCAGCAGCCCCACCGACGTGCCGGTGATCACCGGGCGCTGGTTGCGTCCGCGCCAACAGATCCCGCCCAGATGCAGCGGGCCGGAGACGAAGGCGCCGGCGAACCAGACCGCGGCCAGCGTCAGCGTCAGCCAATAGAAGGCCGGGTCGCCGGGCTTGCTGCGCAGCGAAAACCCGAGCACCACCGCACCGGCGACCAACGTGATGCCGACAACGATCCGCCGTCGCAACACGACGGCGGGCGGCTCGTGGTGCGGCACCGCCACTTTGAAGATCGCGTTGCGGAACTCTTCGAACGCGGAGGCGCGGCGCGGACAGGCGGCTTGGGCGGTCTGTGTCATGCAGGGCGGACCTTCGGGGTCAGGGCGAGCAGGATGTCCAGGTAGGTGCGCAGCGCACCGGCTAGCGGGCCGGGAACGCTGTTCACCAAACGCAGCGTAGGCCGCACCAGCGGCGGTGTCACCGACCCGGCCAACTGCCGGATGCGAAACGCGTCGCCGCCTGCCCACACCGGATCTGTGTCGGCGAGGTGATGTGGATCGGCCAGCGCGTTGACCGGGCGCGGCGGGGCGAAGGTGTGGCCGGAGAGCGCCAGCGCGATCGCCTGGTCGGCGGACAGCAGACCGCCGGGCGGGTCGGGGACGTGGTCGCTGAGCACGCTGGCCGAGGCTCGCATCGGGTGATCCAGCGACTCGACCAGGTCGCCGGCCAGGCCCTTGGGTACCGGCAACGCCACCGCGGTGAACAACGACGCCACCGAGGTGTCGACACCGGGTATCCGCACACCGGCGTGCCAGCGACCCGAGATACGGGCGTACTTCTTCAGCATTTCGCGGTAGGACGTGGTCTCCGGGCCGGCGATGTCGTAGGCGCCGGCCGGCACCTGCGCCGGGTCGGCCGCGGCGACCAGATAGTGCAGCACGTCGCGGATGGAGATGGGGTCCATCGGGTTGTACATCCACGCCGGCAGCGGCAGGAACGGAAACCGGTCGGCGACGTAGCGCAGGATCTCGAACGACGTGGAACCCGCGCCGATGATCATCGCGGCACCCAACCACACCAACTCCGGCCCGCCGTCGACCATCAGGGCCGCGGCCACCTCCGCACGGCTACTGAGGTGTTCCGACAGCGCCTCGTCCTCAGGCACGAACCCACCCAGGTAGATGATGCGGCGTACGCCCGCCTCCTTGGCTGCGGCGGCTACGTTGGCGGCCGAGATGTTGTCGGCGTCCCGGAAGTTGGCCTGTCCAATTCCGTGGATCAGGTAGTACACCGCGTCGATGATGCCGGACGCTTCGGTACCGCTGACGAAGGCGGCGCGCGCTGCCGCGGGGTCACTGGCGTCCAGCTTGACCGGAATGACCTGCTCGAACCAGCCGAACTGCTTGAGCCGTTCCGGATTCCGGGTGGCCGCCAGCACCTCGTGCCCCTCAGCCAGCAACGCCGTGATCAGGCGCGAGCCCACATATCCGGTGGCTCCGGTCACCAGAATCCGCATGTTGTCTACCTATCCGTCGAATGTCGGCGATCTCGTCGCCCCGAAAGTCCCCGTTGTTACGTACCCCGCCACGAGCCGTCGCAAATCGACGCAGGTCAGGACGTCGTTTGGACCCGGACCGGCCCGGCATCGTGACCCTGATCACCCAGTCGATACTGGGGGCCGAGTTAGGTTCCCGGACCAGGCAGCGCAAAGATAGCTTGGTGGCATTCGATCGGGACGACAGTGGCGGCGGCATCGCCCGTCGACCCGGAATCGGTGCCCGGCCTGGTGAAGCGATGGTAGAGCCGTGTATCAACTGCTGATCCTGGCGGTCGTGCTGGAACGCCTTGCCGAACTGCTGGTTTCGCAGCGCAACGCGAAGTGGTCTTTCGTCCAGGGCGCCAAGGAATTCGGTCGCGGCCACTACCTGGTCATGGTGGCCGTGCACACCGCGCTGCTGATCGGCTGCCTGGTCGAACCGTGGGCGCTGCACCGGCCGTTCATCCCGTGGCTCGGCTGGCCGATGGTGGTGGTGGTGGCGCTGTGCCAGGGTCTGCGCTGGTGGTGCATCAAGTCGCTGGGCAAACGCTGGAACACCCGGGTGATCGTGCTGCCGCATGCGCAGCTGGTGAAGCGCGGCCCGTACCGGTTGATGAATCACCCGAATTACGTTGCCGTCGTCGCCGAAGGAGTCGCGCTGCCGCTGGTGCACACCGCGTGGTTGACCGCGTTGTGTTTCACGCTGGTCAATGCCGCCCTGCTGGTGGTCCGGGTGCGGGTCGAGAACGCGGCCCTGGGTTACACGTGACAGGCTACGACGCGGATCTGCTGGTCGTGGGCGGCGGTCCGGGAGGTCTGGCTACCGCGTTGCACGCACGGGCGCAGGGGCTTTCGGTGATCGTGGCCGAACCGCGGGAGGGCCCGATCGACAAGGCGTGCGGCGAGGGCCTGATGCCCGGCGGCCTGGCCGAATTGACCTCGCTGGGCGTCGACCCGGCCGGCCTGCCGTTCCACGGCATCGCCTACGTCACCGAGCGCCGCCGCGCGGAAGCGCATTTCCGCACCGGTCCGGGGCGCGGGGTGCGTCGCACCACACTGCACGCCTCGCTGGCGGCGCGCGCCAAAGAGCAAGACGCCGAATGGATTCGGACGAAGGTCAGCTCTGTGCAGCAGGACGCACACGGGGTGAGCGCCGCCGGGGTGCGCGCCAAGTGGCTGGTCGGCGCCGACGGGCTGCATTCAGCGGTGCGCCGCGCCGTCGGCATCGCGGCGACGACGGGCACCCCGCGCCGCCATGGCCTGCGCTGGCATTACCGGGTGGCGCCCTGGTCGGAGTTCGTCGAGGTGCACTGGTCGCGGTGGGGTGAGGCCTACGTCACGCCGGTGGAACCGGATCTGGTCGGAGTGGCCATTCTGTCCCGGCAGCGGCCCGACATCGACTGGTTCCCGACGTTGGCCCCGCACCTGCGTGATGCCGTGCGCGGACCGGCCCGGGGGTGCGGGCCGCTGCGGCAGGTGGTCTCGCGGCGGGTGTCCGGGCGGGTGTTGCTGGTCGGCGACGCTGCCGGCTACGAGGACGCGCTGACCGGCGAGGGCATCAGCCTGGCGGTCAAGCAGGCCGCCGAGGCGGTACGCGCGATCGTCGAGGACGCACCGGCCTCCTACGAACGCGCCTGGCACCGCGTCACCCGCGACTACCGCTGGCTCACCCGGGGTCTGGTGCTGGCCAGCACACCGTGGCCGGCCCGACGCGCGATCGTGCCGGCCTGCACGCTGGTTCCACCGTTATTCCGTTGGGGCGTCAACACATTGGCATCCTGAGCGCCGGTCCCCGACGCGTGGTCTCTGCGCTTCTCTATCGCACGTGAAATCTTGGCATTGCCGGTGCAACTACGGTGGAAAAATCGACGAAATCCCACCCTGGACTCACTCGCAATGCCCTGATGTCACAATCAATGCCGGGACTTCCGCATACTTCCCGAGTGCAACTGATCAGGATCTGTCCGCCCCTAGCGCGCCTGCCAAACCGGCTCCCGTTTCTCCGCGAACGCCAACGGCCCTTCCTTGGCGTCCTCGGAGCGGATCAGCGTCTTCATCTCCCGCACGGTGCGGTCCCAGCCGGGTTCGTCCCCGGTGATGACGCCGTCGTCCACGCCGTAGGCGATGCGTTTGCTGGCCTGCACCGATAGCGGCGCATTGGCGGTGACGCGCCCGGCCAGCGCCAGCGCCGCGTCCAACACCGAACCTTCACCGACCACCTCGTTGATCAGACCCCACCGCAATGCATCCGCCGCGCTCAGCGGCTCCCCGGTCATCAGCAGTTCCATCGCCACCTTGCGCGGCAGGTGGTCCATGATCCGGAACACCCCGCCCGCCGCGGCGATCAGCCCGCGCTTGACCTCGGGCAGCCCGAACTGGGCGCGCTCGTCGGCCACCACGAGGTCACTGGCCAGCGCCAACTCGGTGCCACCACCGAGCGCTGTGCCGTTGACCGCGGCGATGGTCGGCTTGTCGATGAAATGGTGGACGTAGCCGGCAAAGCCGTATTCCGGGTGATCGGGGTGGTACAGGTTCTCCCGACGCGCGATGGCCTTGAGATCTGCACCGGCGCAGAACGACTTGTCCCCCGCCCCGGTGATCACCACCGCCCGCACCGCGGGATCGTGCTGTGCCTGCTCCAGCGCGTCACCGACGGCAATGCTGACCGAGGCGTTGATCGCGTTCCGCGCCTCGGGCCGGTTGATCGTGATGATCAGGACATTGCCGCGGCGCTCGGTGAGAGCGCCCGGCACGTCCGTCACAGCAGCTCGAGGATCGTGGCGTTGGCCTGCCCGCCGCCCTCACACATCGTCTGCAGTCCGTAACGAATCCCGTTGTCCCGCATGTGATACAGCAGCGTGGTCATGATCCGGGCGCCGGAGCCGCCCAGCGGGTGGCCCAGCGCGATCGCGCCGCCGTTGGGGTTGAGCTTGGTCTCGTCGGCGCCGATGTCCTTCAGCCAGGCCAGCGGTACCGGCGCGAACGCCTCGTTGACCTCGTATGCGCCGATGTCGCCGATGGACAACCCGGAGCGCTTGAGCACCTTCTGGGTGGCCGGGATGGGCGCGGTCAGCATGATCACCGGGTCGGCACCGGCCAGCGTGGCGGTGTGCACCCTGGCGATCGGCTTCATGCCCAGTTCCTTGGCCTTCTCGGCGGACATGAACAGCAGGGCCGCCGAGCCGTCGGAGATCTGCGAGGAGTTGCCGGCGTGGATGACGCCGTCCTCTTTGAAGGCCGGCTTCAGTGACGCCATCTTCTCCATCGGGGTGCCGCGGCGAATGCCCTCGTCTTTGAGGACGACGTTCCCCTCACTGTCCTTGATGCCCACGATCTGGTCGTCGAAGGCACCGGAATCCTGTGCGGCCGCGGCCTTTTCGTGTGAGTCGAGAGAGAACTGGTCGAGGGTCTGCCGCGACAGACCCCACTGCTCGGCGATCATCTCCGCGCCGATGCCCTGGTTGGGGATCTGGCCGTTATAGCGGCCCAGGAATCCCTCGGGGTAGGGACGTCCGCCGTTGGCCAGCGAGGCACCCATCGGGGTGCGCGACATCGACTCGACACCGCCGGCGACCACCACGTCGTAGTGGCCGGCCACCACGCCGGCCGCGGCGAAGTGCACCGACTGCTGGCTCGATCCGCACTGGCGGTCCACGGTCACCCCCGGCACGGTCTCCGGCCAGCCCGCGGTCAGCAGAGCGGTCCGGCCGATGTCGAGGGCCTGCTCGCCGGCCTGCATGACGCAGCCCCAGATGACGTCGTCAACCAGTTCGGGGTCCAGGCCTGCCTTATTGACCAGACCGTTGAGGACCTGCGCGGACAGTTCGGCCGGGTGCACCCCGGACAACCCGCCGTTGCGCTTGCCGACCGGGGAACGCACTGCTTCGACGATGACTGCTTCAGCCATGGGGATGTCTCCTTTGACACGTGTTATTTCTTCGATTGTCGACCAGCACGCTGCACGGTCCGGTGGCGGGGTGGGTTTAGCGGGTGTTGGTGACGGCGGTCACGCCGAGGAGCGCACGGTAGGCCGGCGGTCGACGAGACCAGGTCTTCGTCCGCGCGTTGAGCGTCGGTCACGTTTCGTTCACTTCGTGCAGGGCCGGCGAAGTAGGGTGCCGCCACATGACCACTCCCGCACCCGTGTCCCGGTGGGAAAGCTCGTTCATCTCGCATAAAAATGAGTCGCTGGAAGCGGTGATCGAAGAGGCACGGCACGCCGCGAACGCGCTGGGTGCGCAGGGATGGGAGATCGTCGGCTCCTCGGTGCAACGCACCCAGGTGGCCCACCACTTCAAGGACTACGACAAGGGCGGGGACCGCCTGCTGGAGTGGAGCATCGTGTGCACGTTGAAACGGCCGCTGCCGGCCGAGTAGCGGTCCGTCCTGGACTCGGGCTGGGCGGCGGTAGATTCGGGGGCGTGTCGGTCCAGACCTGACGCACCCTCGACGAAACGGAGTCCCACCATGCCATCCGTGGCCAATCCTGTTCCCGCGCAGGACCTTTCCGGAATCCTGGGCTGCCGGTTCATCTACACCTACGCCAACGGTTGGCAGTACGAGATGTACGTGAAGAATCAGCACACCATCGACTACCGGATCCACACCGGACACGTCGGTGGCCGCTGGGTCAAAGGCCAACAGGTCGACCTGGTGCAACTGGACTCCGACAGCTTCAAGATCTCGTGGACCGAACCCACCGGCACCAGCGTGGCCGTCAACGTCATGCCCGGCAAGCGGCGACTGCACGGCGTCATCTTCTTCCCGCAGTGGATCCGTCAACACGGCGAACGCACGGTGTGTTACCAGAATGACCATCTCGACGAGATGCACGCGTACCGCGATCAAGGACCGACCTACCCGATCTTCGTCGTACCCGAATTCGCCTACATCACCCTGTTCGAGCAGGTCGGTACTGACGACGAGTCAGTGATTGACCGGGCGCCCGCCGAACTCCCGCAAGGCTGGGCAGACCGCACCGACGTCCCGCACGCCTCGGACCGTTGATTCGACACGGATCGGGTGAGCCGGTCGTGCTGTTGCACGGCGTGACCGGCAGCGAGTTGATGTGGCGGCGGGTGGTGCCGTTATTGGCGCAGCAACACGAGGCGATCGCGTTGACCGCACTCGGTCACCGGGGTGGCCGCAACCCGACGGCCAGACCCGTCCGGATCGCTGACGTCGTCGACGACGCCGAACGGGCACTCGACGAACTCGGGCTCGACCGTCCACATCTGGCGGGCAATTCGATGGGCGGATGGGTGGCGCTCGAACTCGCCCGCCGGCACCGCGCACGAACGGTGTGCGCGCTGTCGCCGGCCGGTTGCTGGACGACGGGCACCGGCGACCAGCAGCACGCCACCACCGCGCTGCGGCGCGTCGTCTGGCTCACCGAGCACACCAGGCAGGTGCTCCCGGTCGCGGCACGAGTCCCGCTCGTACGGCGAATTGCCCTGCGAGACAACGTTGTTCACGGCAACCGTCTGACTCCGGAAGAATTCGTCGACCTCGCCGACGACCTGCTCGGCTGCACTGCCCGCACTGACCTCCTCAGCAGCGACGAACAACTGGAGCCGATGCACCCGCTGCCTTGCCCGGTCGTGCTGGCCTGGGCGGCACGCGACCGGATCTTCCCGCCCGCCGTCAACGGTGCGCGCGCGCGAAAGTTGTTCCCGCAGGCCCAATACCGGATCCTGCCCGATGTCGGTCACGTCGCGATGCTCGACGATCCCGACCTCGTCGCGCGCACAATCCTGGACACGACCCAGCTTCGCTGAGCCCGCCGGCTCAGCCCGCGGGGTACCCCACCGTCTTGACCTCGGTGTACTGGTCGAATCCGACGACGCCGTTCTGACGACCCACCCCGCTGTCCTTGTATCCGCCGAACGGGGCGTCGGCCGCATACGGAGCGCCGCCGTTGACTCCCATGAAACCGGCCTTGATCCGGCGCGCGACGGCCAGCGAGCGATCCAGCGATCCGGACATCACGTTGCCGGCCAACCCGTACTTGCTGTCGTTGGCGATGCGGATCGCGTCTTCCTCGTCGTCGAAGGGGATGACCGAGAGCACCGGGCCGAAGATCTCCTCCTGGGCAATCGTCATCGAGTTGTCGACGTCGGTGAAAAGCGTTGGGCGGACGAAGAATCCCTTGTCGAAGCCGGTCTCGGCATCCGGTCCGCCGACCAGCGCGGTGGCCCCTTCTTCGACACCCTTGCGGATGTAGCCCATGACGCGGTCGCGCTGCACCTGCGAGATCACCGGGCCGCACAAGGTGCCGGGGTCCTGCGGGTCACCGCAGGTGACGTTCTCGTAGATGCTCTTCAGGATCGCCACCCCCTCCTCGTAGCGGGATCGCGGCAACAGCATCCGGGTCGGGTTGGCACAGCCCTGCCCGGCGTGCATGCACGGCGCGATGCCGATCGCGCAGGCCATCCCGAAGTCGGCGTCCTCCAGCACGATGGTGGCCGACTTGCCGCCCAACTCGAGGAACAGCCGCTTCATGGTGGCGGCACCCTTCTCCATGATCCGTTTGCCGACCACCGTCGAACCGGTGAAGGAGATCAGGTCGACCTTGGGCGACAACGTAAGTTCTTCGCCGACAAGGTGATCCGATGCGGTGACGACGTTCACGACGCCGGCCGGGATGTCCGTCTTCTCGGCGATCAGCCGGCCCAGCCGGGTGGCGTTGAACGGCGTATTGGGCGCCGGTTTGAGCACCACGGTGTTGCCGGCGCCCAGCGCCTGGCCGAGCTTGTTGACGGTCACTTCGAACGGGAAGTTCCACGGCACGATCGCGCCGACCACGCCCACCGGCTCCCGCCAGACTTTGATGGTGGTGTTCGTGCCGGTCAGGCTGATCACCCGGTCACCCAGGTCGGTCTCCCACGCGTACTCGTCGATCAGGCGGGCCGGATACTTCAGCCCGTCGGCCAGCGGGGCGTCCAGCTGGGGGCCGAACGTAATCGCCCGGGGCGCGCCGACCTCGAGGATGAGCTCCTCGCGCAGCTCCTCCTTCTCCTCCTCGATCGCGTCGTGCAGCTGCAACAGACAGCGCTTGCGCAGCTCGCGGTTCGTCGACCAGTCGGTCTCGTCGAACGCCCGGCGGGCGGCGTCGATGGCCCGCTGCATGTCCTCCTTGGAAGCATCCGCGACCTCGCCGAGCGGCTCCTCGGTGGCGGGGTTGATGTTGGTGAAGGTGCCGGCCTGACCGTCGACGAGCTTGCCGTCGATCATCATCTTCGGCTCAAACCGGACCTTTACAGTTTCAGTCATACCTGTCACTCTCTTCTGACTCGTACGAGGGGCTACGGAGAGCCTTACCGGAAACTAGCCGATTGGCAAGTTGCGGCCGCTGCGGGGTCCGCTACCGGGGGTCGAACAGCACCGGAACCGAGGTGGGCGACCGGAAGACCTGCCCGCGGACGTGCGGGTCGTCGGCGTCGGGGTCCAGCCGCAGGTTGGGCAACCGGTCCAGCAGCAGATTGATCGCGGTGCGCATCTCCAGCCGGGCCAGGTGCATACCCAGGCAGACGTGGACGCCGTGTCCCCAGCCGAGATTCGCCTTGGGAGGGCGGTGGATGTTGAACGTGTCCGGGTCGTCGTACCGGTCTTCCTGCCGGTTCGCCGAACCCAGCATCGGCATCACCGTGGCACCGGCCGGGATGGCCACCCCGCCTAATTCGGTGTCACGGGTGGTCACCCGGGTGATGGTGAGCAGCGGCGACTCCCACCGCACGCCTTCCTCGATCGCCTGCGGCAGCAGCGAGCGGTCCGCGCGGATCGCTTCCAATTGGGCGGGGTCTTTCAGCAGTGCGAGCAGCAGACTGCCCAGCGACCGGTATGTCGTCTCCACGCCGGCCGGCAGCAACAGGCGCAGAAACGAGAAGATCTCCTCGTCGGCGAGCTTCTGCCCGTCGATCTCGGCCGCGCCGAGGGCACTGATCAGATCGTCCTTCGGCTCGGCGCGCCGAGCCTCGAGAATCGGCGCGAAGTACTCACACAGCGCCGCGGCGGCGGCGAGCCCGCGCTCGGGGTTCATCAGCCAGCTCAGCAGCGAGATCGACCACCGCTGGAACTGCGGGTAGTCCTCTTCCGGCAGGCCCAGCAACCCCGCGATGATCTGGCTGGGGTAGTCGAAGGTGAACTCCTTGACCAGATCCGCCCTGCCGTTGGGCGCGAACTCGTCGATCAGGCTGTTGGCCACCCGGGCGACCAATTCGTCTTGGTAGCGCGCCAGGGACTTCTGGGAGAACGCCTTGGAGACCAGCGACCGCAGCCGGCCGTGGACCGGCTCGTCCATGCCGAGCATCACCCGGTCACCGAGCACCGGACCGAAGGCCGCAATGACCGCTGCCGAGGAGTAGGTTTCGTTGTCGCGCAACATCTGCTGGATGTCCTCGTGCCGGTACACGATGAACATCGGCAGCGATTCCTCGTGCGGCAGCGCCCCCGACGTCTCGAGGCGCTGTACCGGCTCCTCGCGGCGCAGCCTCGCCAGTTCGGTGTACGGGTCGCGGACGTCTCCCGAGATCGCGTCGTCGAAAGCGCCGAAGTCGTCCAGATCGTCAAACAGCTGTTCCATGCGCATCCTCCCCATCACTTGCCTCCCGGCGGCGCGCCGCCAGGCGCTGCAGTACCGACTGCGGCAGCACCCGTGCCGCGAACACCATGGCGCGCTGATCGATCGTCAACGGCCATACCCCGTCCTGCATAGCCCCTTGTCTCGGTATGCCCAGGATGACCCGCGACATGTGGTGCATACCTGCTGCGGGCAGAATCCTGCTCAACGCCAACAACATTGACGCATCCGGCCCCACCCCGCGGCGCCGGAACGGCACCCGGTCGTCCAGTGCCTTAACCAGTCCGTCGGTGAAGCGCTCGGGCGGCCTGGCGAGTTTCATCGCAAAGCGCCCGCGGGTGTCCATCGTGGTGTGCAACCGGGCGTACGGCCCACTGAAGTCGCGGTCGTCGATGGTGCCTGCGTCGGTAATGATGTCGGTGTCGTAGGTGCCGGACACCAAGACGGTGACGCCGAGGCCGAATGGCGCGACCTCGCAGGCCATGGCTTCACCCCAACGCTCCAGTGCGCCCTTGGCCGCCGAATACGGCGCGGTGGCAGGCTGTCCGCGCACGCCGGCGGCGCTGGACACCAGCACGATGCGCCCCTGTCCGGCGGCGCGCATCGAGGGCAGCAACGCCTGCGTGAGCGCAACGGGTCCCAGGACGCTGGTGTCGAACATCCTCTGCCACAACGCCATATCGGTCTCTTCCACCATTCCGGCGGCGGAGATGCCCGCGTTGTGCACCAGCGCATACGGAGCGCCGACGGCTGCTTCGATCGACTTTGCAGCCGCCGCAATGGACGCGGCGTCGGTGAGCTCGAGCTCCACCCCGATCAGCCGGTCGTCCTCCGGTGTCGCCCCGGTGGCCTGTCGCAGCACCGCAAGTGCCGCTTCTGGCGATCGCATGGCCGCAACAACGCGCCACCCCTCACGGTACAACCGCACCGCGGAGGCGAATCCCAGCCCGCGGGACGCCCCGGTGATGACGACGGTGCGCGGCTCAGCCATGTTTGTCGGTGCCTTGCCCGACGGCGCACGCGCCCTCACCCGGCGGCGGCGGGTCGACGTGCGGCCGTCCGTTCGGCATCCCACTCGCCCACGTCGACCAGATGCCCACCGAGTACGGTCCCGGGGCACCGGCCTTCTCGTAAAAGCCCTGCGGGTCATACACTTTGGCTTCCGGGTACGGCCACGGACAGGCGACCGACGTGGCCAACCCGCTGGCTTTGATGGCGGCGAACCAAGCGCCGTAGGCGAAGTAGGACACGTTGATGATGGCGAACATGACCAGGAAGGTGCCCAGCACCGGTCTACTCGGGAAGAGCTTCGCTTTCGCGGCCAGCTTTTCGGCCACAGCTTTTCCGGTGTCGTCGCGATAGCAGAGGATCGCCGCGGGCACCATCACGAAGGTCACCGAGAACGATTCCCAGATCAGCGGGAACTGGAAGGTGGTCCCGGTGAACACCGATCCCCACGGAATCACCTGCGAGTAGATGTACATGCCCCAGTGCACAAGGGTGTTCTCCAGCAAGGCATCCATCACGAAGCCGATCGCACAGGTGATCAGACCCAAACTGACCAACGGGTGCTTGGACACGAAATGCTGGGGCCCTTTCCTGGCCTGCAGTTTGCGCAGAATCCACACCGCCGGGAAGTACGGGCCGAAATAGAACATCACGTAACCGAAGACGACGAACGGCTCCACCGTCGGCGACAACGACACCAGCGGCCAGGACTCCGGCCAGTGGATGAGGTCGGGGTTGTAGACCGCGAACGGCGCCCAGTTCATGATCGGGTCCTGCCACACAATCAGCGTGGTGCACAGGAACATCAGCATCGCCGGACTGCCCGGATTGCGTCGCCATCCCCTGATGAACACCACCAGCAGCACCACCAACGCCACCGCGGTAGCACTGTCCAGGAAGGTGATGTAGTCCAGGCCGAACATGAATTCGACGGGGCGTGGCCGGCCCTGCACGTTGGGGTTGGCCACCCGCGGATCAAGGGCGGTGCGACAGTTGACGATGAAGAACAGCGCGAACGCCGCCAGCGCGGCGCCCGCGACCCAGCCGCCCCACTTGCGCTTCTCGGCCAGCGCGGGTGACTTCTGTTCTGCCACAACGGTTTGATCAGTACTCATCGCTGGCGCGCCTCACTCTCCGAACCGATCGACCAAATGCGAGTTGACCCCATCGGCGTCCAGGGTTCGCGCCACCAGATAGCCGGCGCCCATCCACGCCCGACGGGTCCACTTGCCGAACGACACCCGAGTGCCGGGCGCGCCGGAGGCCGCAGGCATCATCTTGACCCGCTCCAGTGCTTCCTTGACCCCGCGTGGACTCAGCGGGTGGGCATCGGTGAACGCCCGCACCAGGGTGGCGGCGACATCGCGATTCACCACGGTCACACAGAATTCGGGGCGACTGCCGTCGTATTTCTGCGCATAGGCGTCCAGGAAGTCCTGCCCGATCTGGTTGGCCTCGTCGTACTGGTCCACCCCGGTCCAGCCCATGAACGCGTTCCACATGATCGGGTTGACCCACGCGTTCTGCCAGGCGGTGGTGGTGAAGCGGGGCGGGTCCCAGTCGACGGCCTGCAACGCGGGATTGATGAAGACGATCCCGAAGCCGAAGCCCAGGTGCACGATCGCTTCGGACTTGGCCTCGTGCAGGGTTCGCACCGCCTCGTTGATGTCCTGGGCGGTCTGTGCCACCGTCACCTCGGCGACGATTCGAATCCCTTTGCGCCGACAGGCACTTCGCAGGTTCTTCAGGTAGCTCTCACCGATCAGGCTCTGCTCCACCAGAACCCCGATCTCGGTGAGTTCGCGTTTCGCGATGAGGTCGGCCAGGAAGATGGGCTCGTCGGTCATCGAGCCCTGGGGGAACGCGAAGGTCCACTCCCCCAGCCAGTCGTCGGTGCCCGTCACACTGATGGCCGGAACCTTGAATCGCTCCTCGATCGCTTCGCGCAACGGAACGCAGTTGTCGGTGATGTTCGGACCGAAGACCACCAGACAGCCCTCGTCGACGAGTTCGCCGTAGGCGTCGATCACCGCTTTCACCGAACCTTTGGGTAGACCTTCGACCTCGCGGTAGATCATCTGCACCGGACGGTCCATCAGGCCCTGGGCGACGGCCTCTTCGAAGATGAGGTCGAAAGTCTGGGTGAAGGAGGCGAACAGGTCCTCCGGGAAGCCCGGCGGCAGCTTGAAATCCATCAGGTAGCCGACCTTGATCGGTTCCGCCTGGCTTTCGTAGGACATCTGACCTCCCCGGACGACTGCGTGGGACCGCAATCATCACAAACCTAATATTTGTTCAGACCCTAACGCCGGTGATATGCGGCGTCAATTGCCAGCCCCGTTGGCAGCGCCGAGGTACACCTCGATCATCTCGGCCAGGGCCTTACCCACTGCCGCGTCGTCGGTCAGCGGTCCGGCTATCGCGGCCAGCGCCGCCTCCGGCATGCTCAGCCCCTCCGCCACCAGCCTGCCGGCTGCGATGAGCACCCGGGTCGAGGCGACCTCGCGGAGTCCACCGGTCTCCAGCCGGCGGATGGCCTGTCCGAATCGCACCAGTTCGGCAGCCGTGTCCGCATCCACCCCCGCCTCGTGCGCCACGATCCCCTCTTCGACATCCGGTGCGGGGAAATCGAATTCGATGGCGACCATACGTTGGCGCGTCGAGTCCTTGAGATCCTTGAGCACGCTCTGGTAGCCGGGGTTGTACGACACCACCAGACCGAATCCGGGTGCCGCGTCCAGCGTTTCGCCCAGCCGCTCGATGGGCAGTTGCCGCCGGTAGTCTGCGAGCGGATGCAACACCACCGTGGTGTCCTGCCGAGCCTCCACCACCTCGTCCAGATAACAGATCGCGCCTTCGCGCACCGCCCGGGTCAGTGGGCCGTCCACCCACACCGTCTCGTCGCCGCGCAACAGATACCGCCCGACCAGATCGGCAGTGGTGAGGTCGTCGTGACAGGCGACGGTGATCAATGGCCGGCCCAGGTCGTGTGCCATCGCTTCGACGAACCGGGTCTTGCCGCAGCCCGTCGGGCCTTTCAGGACCAGCGCCAGGCCCTGGCGGTACGCCGCTTTGAACACGGCCTCCTCCCGGCCGACCGCCTTGTAGTAGGGCCGCAAGTTCTTCACCTCAGGGGTTGCGCCGTTCCGGTAAGCGAGTCCGGACTCGTTGGCCATGGCTTCCCTTCTCCCGCCGTAGGTAGCAGCGTAGCCGGAACAGATGTTTGTTTCAAGTGCGAGGGCCGCTGCTGTACCGATCGGCGTGAACACGCGAACGCTGTTCTGGGACAACAGATCATGACACGCGGCGCTGGACCTCCGCGGCGCGCAGGGCGGACCTAAACAGTGGACCGATCACTCCGGCGAGCTGATCCGGGCGGGCGATTGTCGCGTGCGCGGTGCTGCCGAAAACACGGCGCAACGACTGCACATCAGTTCCCGCGCCGATCGTCAGACACACGCATCCGGTGCCTCGCCGACGCGCTTCGGACAATGCGCGGCGCGCGTCGGCCGCACCGTAGGGCCGCTCGTAGCCGTGGTCATAGGCCAGGCCGTCGGACAACACCACCAGCAACCGTCGCGCCGTGCCGCCGCGCGCCTCCAGCACCGTCGAACCGTGCCGGATCGCCGCGCCCAACCGTGAATACGCACCCGGCTCCAGGCTGTTGAGCCGTCTCATCACGCGCGTGTCGAAATGGTCATCAAACCGCTTGACCGGCACCATGTTCACCGCACCCCGCCCTTGCGAGTAGTACGCGTAGAGCGCCACCCGGTCCCCCAGGTCGTGCAGCGCAACGGCCAGGTTGGCGACCGCCGCGCGCTGCTGCTCGTGCACCGTGCGCCCCACCGTGCCGGGCTCGGCGGTCGACCCTGACACGTCAAGCAACAACAGCACCGACAGGTCCCGCCGTCGCCGCAGACTGTCCAGGTACACCGCTTCCTCGGGCGCCGAGCCGGCCCGTATCTCGACGCGGGCCTCCACCGCTGCGTCGATGTCGATGTCGTCGCCCTGCGACTGACGATGGCGGCGGTGCAGACCCATGCCGAGTCGAGACAGTGGACGCCGCACGAAGATCGCGCCGTCGATCGCCTGGGTGGCGGCGGCCTTGATCGTGGGTTCGACCTCGCGCACGGTGCACCAGGCAGGCCGATAGCGTTTGTTGCCCGCATCCCATTCGGGATATCGCGCACCGCCGGCCTGCGCCTGATGAATCCGGTCGTCCTCACTCGACGTCGACGCCAGCGACGACACGGCGTACGCCCCGCGCTTTCCGGAGTCGGTGTGATGCGTCGGGTCGTCCGCGCCGGGCGGTCCGCCCCCGCCGCCGGTCTTGCGTGCGGACGACAGCATCTTCTTGAGCCACTTGCCGATGAAACCGCCGCCGCCGACCGGGCTGGTGAACAGGTCGGGATCGTCGGAATCGTCGATCTCATCGTCGTCCTGCTCCTCGAGCCGCTCCGGCTCCTGCGCCTTCGTGCTCCGCGGAACATGTTGGGCGCCAGCCTGTTCCGTGGCTTCCACCTGCCGCTCGCACGCGGCCAGCACCTTAGCGGCGCGGAAAACACCGAATACTTGCGCGGGGTCGTCGAGCACGGTGCGTCCTTCGGCGATTCGCAATGAAGCGGCCGGCGAGTCGCTGCGATCGGCGATGTCGCGATCACCCAGGGAAGCCAGCGCTGTCGGCAACAGGTCGCGGTGGGCGACCAGGGCGCGGTGTGCTTCGATCGACAGATAGCGGTTGGCCAGTCGTCGGTGCCGGACCAGTGCTCGCACGACCTCGGGTTGGAGGCTGCCCGCCGCGATCAAAGAGGCCTGCACCGCAACCATCTCGCGCTGACGGCGGACGGTGTCCGACGGATCCAGATAGATCGTCTGGCCATCGGTCCACGCCGCCGCACCCGATTGCAGGGCCACGACCGCTACCGGACGACCGGCCAGGGCGGAGGCGAGCATGCCCAGCCCCGCACCTACTGGTGCGTCCTTCCCCACCCGCGACCACCACCTTTCGATGACCAAATATCTGTTCCACCGTAAGGTCGGGTCGCGGCGCAGTCAACGAGAGTCGCTCCACCGACGGGGATCCGCCGTGATTGACCAAATATCTGTTCCAACGTAGAGTTCGGCTTGGCCGTAGCCGATCGCATGGGGTCGAATAGGAAACGTGGACTTCTCATACCCGGTGGAAGTTGAGCGCTTCCGCGACGAGTTGCGCAACTGGTTGTCGACGAATCTGACCGACGAATTGCGCGCCGCCCGGCGACCGTCCGCCCGTGATGACGCGGTATTCGAACAGCTGCGCGCCTGGGACGCGACCGCGGCCGACGCGGGCTGGGGTGCCGTCGCCTGGCCGCGGGAATACGGTGGCCGCGGTGCCACCGTCCTCGAACAACTGGTGTACACCGAGGAGACCACCCGGGCGCGAGCGCCGTTGCCGCTCAATGTGATCGGGATGAACAATATTGCGCCGGCGATCATGCAGTACGGCACCGAATCGCAGAAGACCACCCTGCTGCCCCGGATGATGCGAGCCGACGACATCTGGTGCCAGGGCATGTCCGAACCCGAGGCAGGTTCCGACCTGGCCGCACTACGCACCAAGGCGGTTCGCGACGGCGACGAATTCGTGGTCACCGGGCAGAAGATCTGGACCTCGCTGGGCCATAAGGCCAAGTGGTGCCAGCTCTACGTCCGCACCGATCCGGACGCCCCGAAACACAAGGGCATCTCGTGCCTGATCGTGGACATGACGCTGCCCGGCATCGAGGCGCGTCCGCTGGTGACCCTCAACGGCGACACCGATTTTGCCGAGGTGTTCTTCCACGACGTGCGGGTGCCCGCCGACGCGCTGCTCGGGCCGCTCAACGCGGGCTGGCAGGTCGCCACCACCACGCTGAGCCACGAACGTGCCGGTGCGGCGCGGCTTTACGCCGAATTGCATGTGCGACTGGACGAGCTGATCGCCGACCTGGCGGCGGTGGATGGTGGCGCCGCGCTGCAGGACCCGGTAGTGCTGCGCCGGCTGGGTGAACTCGGCGTGCGGATCAAGTATCTGGAAGTGCTCTGCCTGCGCGGCATTTCCGCGACGTTGCACGGCGGATCCGAGCAGCAGGCACTTGCGGCGGCCAGCCTGGCCAAGACCGTATGGGGTGAGGTCGGGCAGAGCCTGGCCGCTCTGGCTTTCGACGTACTGGGCACCCGCGGCGTGCACGGCCACTGGGCCGACTACCGGTTGTCGTCGCGGTCGCTGACCATCGCCGGCGGCACGAGTCAGATCAACAAGAACATCACCGCACAGCGCGTCCTGGGGTTGCCGCGCCGATGAACCTCGAACTGACCGAAGAGCAACTCGCCCTGCGTGCCACGGTGCGACGATTTCTCGTTGAGCGGGCACCGATTTCGGAGCATGTGCGTCTGCTGCTCGACGATCCCACCGGTACCACCGATGCGGTGTGGCGCGGCCTGGCCGAGCTGGGGGCCACCGGCCTGCTGGTGCCGGACGAACTCGGCGGCGCCGGGATGACGATGGTGGAGGCCGGCATCGTCGCCGAAGAACTCGGCGCCGCGCTGCACCCGGGCCCCTGGTTGTCCACTGCCGTGGCGGCCGCGCGGATCCTGACCCGTCTCGGCGGCGATCCGGCCGGGCGGATCCTGCGCGGGATCGCCGACGGCACCACGGTTGCGGTCTTGGCCGAGCAGTCACAAAAGCCCCTCATTTCGTCCCGAAACGGGGGCGTTTGTGTCTGCTCGCCGCCGTTGACGGTGCCCGACGCGGCGGCGGCCGATCTGCTGCTGGTCCTTGCCGAAGACGAGGACGGCACCGCGCTGTTCGCGGTCGAGACCACCGACCCCGGCGTCACCATGACACCCGAGCGCGGTATCGACAAGACCCGCAAGCAGTTTCGGGTCGATTTCGACAACGCCGGCGCACAGCGGCTCGGTACGCTGACCCCCGACGCCATCGACGCGGTGATCGACGACGTCCTCATCGCGATGGCCGCCGACGCACTCGGGGCCGCGCGGGCCGTGCTGGACATGACCGTCGAATATGCCAAGACGCGAAGGCAATTCGACCAGCCGATCGGGTCTTTCCAGGCCGTCCAACATCTCTGCGTCGACATGTATGAGACGGTGGAGCTGGCGCGCAGCGGTGTGGTGCACGCACTGTGGGCCGCCGACTCGTGTCCCGAGCAGCGGCACCTGGCGGCGTTGCGGGCCAAAGCTTTCGCCGGCCGGTTGGCCGCCGTCGGCGACACCGCGATTCAGGTTTTCGGCGGCATCGGTTTCACCTGGGAACACGATGCGCACCTCTACCTCAAGCGGCTGCTCAGTTGGAGCGCGTATCTCGGCAGCCCCGATCGTTATCTCACCGAGGTGGGCGTACAGCTCGCCGGAAGCACCTGATCATGGATATCGATTACCTGCTCAGCGCCACCCGGTCCGCGCGCAAGTCCCTGGACCTGGATGCTCCCGTCGATCCGGCCGAGATTCGCGCCTGCCTGCAAACCGGGCTGCAGGCCGCGAACGGCTCGAATTCGCAGACCTGGCGGTGGCTGGTGGTCACCGACCCGGATGTGCGCGAGCAGATCGCACAGTTCTATCGGGAGGCCTATCTGCGTCGGGTCGGCGGCCAACTGCTCGCCAAGTTCCTGCCGGCCGGGACGCCGGAGAGTCGGCTGATGTCATCCACCGGGTGGCTGGTCGACAACATGTCCCGGGTGCCGGTGCTCGTCATCCCGTGCTACCAGCCGTATCTGCCTCGCATCGAGGGTGACGAGTCGTTCCATCTGGCGACGCTGTACGGCTCGATCTTCCCCGCGGTATGGAACTTCCAGCTGGCACTGCACACCCGCGGCTACGGCACGTGCATCACGACGCTGCACCTGCATCACGAGGCCGCGGTCGGCGAGTTGCTCGGCATTCCAGCGAGCTACGTCCAGGGTTGTCTGCTACCTGTCGGGCGGCTGCGCGCCGGCCACACGTTCCGGCCAGCTCCGCGAGTGCCGATCGAGAAAGTCGTTGCATCCAACCACTGGACCGGCCCGCCCATTTAGCATGGTCAACGCGTCCGTCGCGGGTCTGTAAGCAGCGCGTTTGCCGCGGCCAGTCTGATAACCTCTAACAAAGATTTGGTTCGGCGGGAGGACGCGATTCGCATGGTGTTCGCTCTGCGATCCGCGTCGTCCGGCAGGCTGGCGCGCCGCCGACCATGACCGACAGCGCAATCGAAAGCGGGACCCGGCGGACCGAGATCCTCGAGACCGCTGCTTCGCTGATCGCTTCCTCGGGTCTGCGTACCTCGCTGCAGGAGATCGCCGATGCGGCAGGCATTCTCCCGGGTAGCCTCTACCACCATTTCGAGTCCAAAGAGGCGATTCTGGTCGAGCTGATTCGTCGCTACCAGGCCGATTTGGACCGCATCGGGCAGAGCGCTCAGGCCAAGCTGGACGAGCCGGATCCGCGTCCGCCCGCCGAAAAGATCGTCGAGTTGGGCCGCGCGATCGCCAACTGCGCGGTGCGACACCGGGCTGCGCTGCAGATGTCGTTCTACGAGGGCCCCAGCGCGGACCCCGAATTGATGAAGCTGACCCGCCAGCAGCCCACCGCAGTGCAGGAGGCGATGCTGCAGACGCTGCGCGCCGCTCGATCCAGTGGCTACATCACCGACGCCGATCTGCCGATCCTGGCCGATCGGATTTGTCAGACCATGCTGCAGGTCGGTCTGGACGTCATGCGGCACAATTCCTCAGCCGACCAGGTGGCGGCATTGCTGTGTCGAATCATCTTGCAGGGCTTGGCATGCCGACCACCTGCGGATCGGGTGCTGGATCGGTCGAAGGCTTTCAGCGCGGCCACCGACGTCATCGACACATGGGCCGACGACAACGAAGCCGACCCGAGCGATAAAGCGGCTCACTTACGTGCGGTGGCCCGAACGGAGTTCGGCCGCAAGGGGTACGAAGTCACCACCATCCGCGACATCGCATCGGCAGCCGGATTGGGTACCGGCACCGTCTACCGGGTGATCGGTTCCAAAGACGAACTGCTGGCGTCGATCATGCGCTCGTTCGGCCAGAAGGTCGAAGCCGGATGGGTCGCCGTGTTGCGTGCGGAGGCGACGACCATCGAAAAGCTGGACGCGCTGAGCTGGGTCAATGTCAACGCTCTGGACCAGTTCTCCGATGAGTTCAGGATTCAACTCGCGTGGATGCGTCAGTCTCCGCCCCGCGACGCGGTCAACCCGGGTTGGTCCTACACGACCCGGTTGCGTCAGATGAAATCGCTGCTCTCCGAAGGCATCCGGTCTGCAGAGATCCGCCTCGAGGCGCCGTCGGCCACCATGTTGGCGCGCTGCGTCATCGGCATGCAGTGGATACCGGAGAACATCCTGCGCGAGGTGGGCACCCGCACGTCGCTCATCCTGGCGCGGGACACCGTGTTGCGCGGCGTCGCGGTGCGCGGCAAGTAGACCAGTCATCCGTTTCGGGTGCCACGCGTAACGTCGACGTCATGGCGAACATCATCATCATCGGCGGCCACGGCAAGGTCGCATTGCAGCTGGCCCGAATCCTGACCGAGCGTGGCGACCAGGTGACCTCGATCGTCCGCAATCCCGGCCACACCAGCGACGTTGCGGACACCGGTGCCGAACCGACCACGGCCGACATCGAGGAGCTCGGCACCGACGACATTGCCGGCCTGCTGGCGGGTCACGACGCCGTCGTCTTCGCCGCCGGGGCCGGTGGCGGCGACGCGGCGCGCACCTATGCCGTGGACCGCGATGCCGCGATCCGGGTGATCGACGCGGCAGCGCAGGCCGGCGTCAGCCGGTTCGTCATGGTGTCCTACTTCGGCGCCGGGGCGAACCACGGTGTGCCTGAGGATGACTCGTTCTTCGCCTACGCCGAGGCCAAAGCGGCCGCGGACGAACACCTGCGCGCCACCGACCTGGACTGGACCGTGCTGGGACCGGGCCGACTCACCGAAGACCCGGGAACCGGGCGCATCGCGATAGGCGAAGCCAAAGGATCGGTAGCGCGGGCCGACGTGGCAGCCGTCGCCGCCGCCGTCCTCGCCGACGACTCGACAATCGGCCGGACCGTCGAGTTCAACAACGGCGACGTCCCGATCGCCGAAGCGCTGGCGACCTGAAGATCGCGCACAGAGTAGCCTTGGCGACGCAGCTGGTCTGCCGTCGTCGCACCTGTGGCGCCGGCATCAAGCGAGGCCTTGATGGCTCGCGAGAGGGAATCCGGTGAGAATCCGGAACTGTCCCGCAGCGGTATGCAGGAACGACCGCCGTCTTTGACAAGCACTGGTCCCGTGAACGGACTGGGAAGCGACGGCCAGTAGGAGCACCACCCGGTGCGCGCCTGTGAGTCCGAAGACCTGCCAGCTGTGCCGGACGCGCCGCGTTCGGCGGCACATCGCCTCGTGGAATGGGCGTTTGGCCGGGGCCGTTGCGGTTGATGCATGCCGTAGCGCGATCGGTTGCGCGTCCGCGGGCGGTGTCCACACCGTCGAATCCGAAGGACCAGCTCGTGACCGCACCAACTTCTCCGAAATTCACCGCCACCATCACCGGCTCCCCCCGCATCGGCCCGCGCCGCGAACTCAAGCGCGCAACCGAGGGCTACTGGGCCGGCCGCACCAGCCGATCCGACCTGGAGTCGGTCGCCGCGTCGCTGCGCCGCGACACCTGGACTCAGCTGGCCGCCGCCGGCCTGGACTCGGTGCCGGTGAACACGTTCTCCTACTACGACCAGATGCTCGACACCGCGGTCCTGCTCGGCGCGCTGCCGGCCCGCGTCGGTGGGGTTTCTGACGAGCTGGACCGCTACTTCGCGGCGGCGCGCGGCAACGACGAGATATCGCCGCTGGAAATGACCAAGTGGTTCGACACCAACTACCACTATCTGGTCCCTGAGATAGGCCCGTCCACCCGGTTCGGGCTGCACCCCGACAAGGTGCTCGCCGAGCTGGAGGAAGCCCACGAGCTGGGCGTCCCCGCGCGTCCCGTCATCATCGGTCCGGTCACGTTCCTGCTGCTCAGCAAGGCCGTAGACGGCGCTACGGCTCCCATCGAACGATTGCAGGAACTGGTGCCGATCTACACCGAACTGCTGGCGCTGATCGCCGACAGCGGCGCCCTGTGGGTCCAGTTCGACGAGCCCGCCCTGGTCACTGACATCTCCCCCGACGCTCCGGCACTCGCGGAGGCGGTCTACAACGCTCTGGGTGGAGTGGCCCACCGGCCGTCGATCTACGTCGCCACCTACTTCGGCAACCCGGGCGCGTCGCTGGCAGGGCTGGCCCGCACACCCGTCGAGGCCATCGGTGTCGACCTGGTCTACGGCGCTGACACGGGGATCGCGGCCGTTCCAGAACTGGCCGACAAGACGCTGGTGGCCGGCGTGGTGGACGGCCGCAACATCTGGCGCACGGACTTGCAGTCCGCGCTGAGCAAGCTGGCGAGTCTGCTGGGCTCGGCGGCCACGGTGGCGGTGTCGACGTCGTGCTCAACCTTGCACGTCCCGTATTCGCTGGAACCCGAAACCGGCCTGGACGATGCACTGCGCAGTTGGCTGGCGTTCGGCGCCGAGAAGGTGCAAGAGGTCGTCGTTCTCGCGCGTGCACTGCGCGAGGGACGCGAGGCGGTCGCCGATGAGATCGAGGCATCCAATGCGGCGGTGGCCTCGCGCAAGCAGGATCCGCGCTTGCACAACGATCGCGTCCGCGCCCGCATCAATGACATCGTGGCGTCCGGCACGCATCGCGGTGACCCGGCTGAGCGGCGGGCCAGTCAGGAGGCGCGGCTGCAGCTGCCTGTGTTGCCCACCACGACGATCGGTTCTTACCCGCAGACCTCGGCGATCCGCGTCGCACGGGCCGCGCTGCGATCCGGCGAGATCGACCAGACGGAGTACGAGCGTCGGATGAAAGCCGAGATCGCCGACGTCATCAAACTGCAGGAGCAACTCGGGCTGGACGTGTTGGTGCACGGCGAGCCGGAACGCAACGACATGGTGCAGTACTTCGCCGAACAGCTCGACGGCTTCTTCGCCACCGACAACGGCTGGGTGCAGTCCTACGGCAGCCGCTGTGTCCGCCCGCCGATCCTGTTCGGCGATGTGTCCCGGCCGCACCCGATGACGGTCGAGTGGATCACCTATGCGCAGTCGCTGACCGAACAGCCGGTGAAGGGTATGCTGACCGGTCCGGTGACCATCCTGGCGTGGTCATTCGTCCGCGACGATCAGCCGCTGGCCGACACCGCCAACCAGGTCGCCCTGGCGATCCGGGACGAGACGGTGGATCTGCAGTCGGCCGGGATCGCGGTGATCCAGGTCGACGAGCCGGCGTTGCGGGAACTGCTGCCGCTGCGACGCGCCGAGCAGGACGAGTATCTGCAGTGGGCCGTGGCGGCTTTCCGATTGGCCACCTCCGGGGTGGATGACTCCACCCAGATCCACACCCATCTGTGCTATTCGGAGTTCGGCGAGGTGATCGGCGCCATCGCCGACCTGGACGCAGACGTCACCTCCATCGAGGCGGCGCGGTCGCACATGGAGGTCCTCGACGACCTCAACGCGATCGGATTCTCCAACAGTGTCGGCCCCGGCGTCTACGACATCCACTCACCACGGGTGCCGAGTACGCAGGAGATGGTCAAGTCGTTGCGGGAAGCATTGAAAGCTGTCCCCTCACAGCGTCTTTGGGTAAACCCCGACTGCGGCCTCAAGACCCGCCGGACCGATGAGGTGACCGCGTCGCTGGAGCACATGGTGGCCGCGGCGCAGGAGGTGCGCGCGGGTCTGTAGCGCCCACGCTCGCCGAGCGTCACGCCAGCGTGACGTTCGGCGTCCACCGCCACCCCAGCGTGACAGTCGACGCGAGGAGAGTCTTGCCACGCTCGCCGAGCGTCACGCCAGCGTGACGTTCGGCGTCCACCGCCACGCCAGCGTGACACTGGACGCGAGGAAAGTCTCGCCACGCTGCCACGCTCGCCGAGCGTCACGCCAGCGTGACGTTCGGCGTCCACCGCCACGCCAGCGTGACACTCGACGCGAGGAGAGTCACTCCGACAGCACCTGGACCGGCACGTCGTCGGCCCAGGGCTGCCGGGTCACCATGTCGGCCACCCGCAGGTAGCCGTGCTCGAATTCCCCTGTGGCGGCGTCGTACAGCCGATAGCGCTGGGTTTGCCGGTGGATGGGCTGCGCGTCGAGCAGCACCACCCGCACCTCGCCGGGTTCGAATTGGCACCGCCGCTGCATGGCCTGGATCAACTGTTCGTTGTGCAGGTGGCCGTCGCCGAAATTCCAGCCGATCGCGGTGCTGCAGATCCGCTCCCCGTCGGTGATCACGTAGTCGTCCTCGTTCTGGCCGGCCATCGCCCGGTGCGCCAGCGTGAACAGCCCTCGGCCGTGGGTGTTGAACCCACGAAACGCATAGCCCATGTAGATCGGTATCTGCGCCGCCTCCGGACTGCCGTAATACCGCTCCAGCTGTGCCTGCGGCATGCTGGCGATGGCGACAATGCCCCGCGAGATCTTCTCGCTCGCAGAGGGTTTCATGCACCACAGGGTGGTGTCCCAGTTCCCGGCGTAGTACCGCATGCCGGGCAGGAAGGAGATCTTGCGCGGCACCAGGTTGCCCGCGATGACAATGCCCACCAACAACGCGAACAGAATGGCAACCGGCACAGGGTGTCTGAGGTCACCCAGCCCGAGCTTGGGATGGCCGACGAACAGCGTCAGCACCCCGAAGATCATGAAGACGTTCCATTCGAGCGGCACCCCCATCGGGATTGCGGACAAGATCCCCAGGTGGAAGAGCACCATGACGGTGGCGGCCACCGTCAACGGCCACCCGCCGCCGGCGAAGAACAGCACCGGCGGCACACACATCTCGATGAATGTGCTGATGTGGGCGATGATCCGGGACAGCCGGCCGGGGCGCAGGTCGTCGGGAAACTTTTCGAAGAAGCGCCGCTTGAGCCAACGGGTCCGCATCAGCGGGTTGTTGGACATCATCGTCGAGATGACGAACGGGAAGTGCTTGTTGAGCTTTGAGGTGGCCGCCCCCATCCAGATCACCAGGAACACCAGCTTGGCGGCGACGATCATGTCGATACCGCCGAACAAGAAGGTCACCGTCAGCGATCCGTAGACCTCGCCGCGCGCGGCCAGGAAAATGACTTTGTCGCGCAGCCCACATGCGCCCAGCACCAACAGGATCGCCACGATCTGCCACATCGGCAGCAGCCCGACCTTGCTGCCCACCTCCGGTATCGGGCCGCTGCCGTCGGTGAACAACGCGGTGAACAGCAAGATCAGCAGCAGCGCATACAGCGCCACGTCGACCGGCTTGCGTTTGGTGCCAAAGGTCAGCGGCACCCGATCCGGCCACGGTGGCAGCCGGATGGTGCCGAACCGTAGCCAGTACAGGATCGAACCCAGCGGCGGGAAGAACCGGTTGTTCAGCGGCCCGAAGCCGCAGCCCAGCCCGACCACCTCGAACAACATGGTGTAGAGCACGACCTTCTCGAACACGATGGGCTCGGCGTACCACGACCGGACATTGGTGAACCCGTCGATTCCCTTGGTGCTCAACACGATCAGCCACCCGATGAGGATGTACAGCAGGATCTTGCCGACGTAGAACAGGTGCAGCACCACCGGCGTGCCGAAACCCACCTCGGCCCAGTGCCGGGCCATCGGACGGATCTTCTCAGCGCGCGTGCCCTTGCTCCACTCGGCGAAGTCGACTTCCGGCAGTTGGGGCTTCAGGAATCCCATAAATTGACACACTAGAACGTGTTCTAGAAGTTTGGGACCTCAAGGCCGACCTCACGGCGCTCCCGGCGGGAGGAAGGGCAGCGCCGGCGGGCTCCCGCGCCGGGCCAACTCGAGTAGTGCGTCGACGTCGAGGTGCTGGTCGACGAGATCGCCGAGCAGGTCGAGGCGGCGCTCGCGGGCAGTGCCGAAGCGGGTGCCCGACGGGGCGATCCCGAGTGTCTCACGCAGGAAGACCTCGCGCAGGGCGTCACCTTCCAGAGAACCGTGCCACATGGTGCCGAACACGGCAGCGGCGCGCGCACCGCCGGGAAACGGGTCTGCGGCGCCGACCTCCACCCGGCCGTGGTGAATCTCGTACCCGGACGCCGGCACCCCCAGCCCCTCACCGCGCGGCAGCCGCAGCACCTTCTGGGCGTCGAACGTCGTCGTCACGTCGAGCAGACCAAGGCCGGGGACCTCGGCAGGTCCAGCCCCTTCGACGCCATGCGGGTCCCGGATCACCCGGCCCAGCATCTGGAACCCGCCGCAGATCCCCAGCAGTGGCTTACCCGCCGCGACGTGCAGCCGCACCGCGCGGTCCAAGTCCCGCGAGCGCAACCAGGCCAGGTCGGCGATCGTCGCGCGGGTACCCGGCAGCACGATGAGGTCCGCATCGCCCAGCGCCCGGGGGTCTGCGGCGAACACGACGTCCACTTCGGGTTCCAGCCCCAAAGCGTCGATGTCGGTGAAGTTGCTGATCCGGGGAAGCCGCACCACGACCACCCGGCGGGCCGGCCCGGCTGCGCGCCGGCCCGTCAGATCGAGCGCGTCCTCCGAGTCCAGCCACAGGTCGGGATGCCACGGCAGGGTGCCGTACGCCCGTCGCCCGGTGAGCCGTTCCAGGTCACGCAGACCCGGCGCGAGCAGGTCGAGGTCACCGCGGAACTTGTTGACCACGAACCCCGCGATCAACGCCTGGTCCTCGGCGGACAGCAGCGCGACGGTGCCCAGAAACGCTGCGAACACCCCGCCGCGGTCGATGTCACCGACCACCACAGTCGGCAGTCCCGCGTGCCGGGCCAGTCCCATGTTGACGTAATCGCCTGCGCGCAAGTTGATTTCGGCCGGACTGCCGGCCCCTTCGGCGACAATGACGTCGTAGCGGCCGGCGAGGTCGTCGAAGGCGCGGTGTGCCGCCGCGGCGAGCGTCCGGCGTCCTTGGAACCAATCCGTCGAGTCCAACTCCCCCCACGGTCTGCCCATCAACACCACGTGGCTGCGGTGGTCGCTGCCCGGCTTGAGCAGCACCGGGTTCATGGCGGGCTCAGGCACGACTCGAGCCGCGAGTGCCTGCACCCATTGCGCGCGCCCGATCTCTGCTCCCGCGCCGTCCGCA
Source organism: Mycobacterium sp. IDUB_28 (assembly GCF_055419285.1). NCBI lineage: Bacteria > Bacillati > Actinomycetota > Actinomycetes > Mycobacteriales > Mycobacteriaceae > Mycobacterium > Mycobacterium sp. IDUB_28. The sequence continues at coordinate 457,197 of NZ_JBVAXK010000005.1, forward strand.
CCAACACAGACCATCGAGTTGTTGGACATGTTCTGCGCTTTGAAGGGCGCCACCCGCACTCCGCGCCGCACCAGGGCGCGGCACAGTCCGGCGGCGACGGTGCTCTTGCCGGCGTCGCTCGTCGTACCCGCCACCAGCAGCCCAGACATCAGCACGAGCATGCCAGTCCTTCGCGACGACTGGCCTCAAGGGCGGGGTGTCAAGTATTCTGATGCCCGCAGCTGGTTTGCTGGTGGCAACGTGAGGAGTCGCCGGCATCGAGCGGCGAACGCTCCTTCAGGTTCGTCGCAAGAGGGAACCCGGTGGAAATCCGGGACTGTCCCGCAGCGGTATGCAGGAACGAACGCCGTCATAAGCACTGGCCCATAGCCCGGGCCGGGAAGCGACGGCCAGTAGGTGCACCGAAGGTGCGTGCCTGTGAGTCCGAAGACCTGCCAGCTGTGCCGGACGCGTCGTGTCCGGCGCACGTCGCCTCGTGGACTGGGCGGACGGCCTTTGCTGGAATGTCATCGTTCCAGCGGCTGGGCGTTCTGGGAGTGGCGACGGGCATCCCGTCGTGTCAAAGGAACGTTCGATGACCGCCCCGATCTGGTTGGCTTCGCCGCCGGAACTGCATTCAGCGCTGTTGAGCAGCGGGCCCGGACCGGGCCCATTAGAGGCGTCCGCGGCGGAGTGGACCGCACTCAGCGTGACCTACACCGAAGCGGCCGACGAGTTGTCCGCGCTGCTGGCCGATGTGACGGCGGGCGCTTGGGCCGGCCCGACGGCGGCCGGCTATGTGGCCGCCCATGCGCCGTATCTGGCGTGGCTGACGCAGGCCGGCGCCGACAGCGCAGCGAAGGCGGCCCAACAGCACGCCACCGCCGTCGCTTACACGAGCGCGCTCGCGGCGATGCCGACCCTGGTGGAACTGGCCGCCAATCACGCCACGCACGCGGTGTTGACGGTCACCAACTTCTTTGGCATCAACACCATTCCGATCGCACTCAATGAGGCCGACTACGCACGCATGTGGATCCAAGCCGCAACCGTGATGGGCACCTACGAGGCGTTGTCCACGGCGGCGGTGACCGCCACCCCGCAAACCGGTCCGGCTCCGGAGATCCTGCGAGCCGAGGCGCAGCGGGCCGCCACAGCAGCGGAATCCAGCACTCCATTCGAGCAGTTCCAGCAGTGGTTGTGGCAGACCTACACCACTTTCTACAACGACGTCATCCAGCCGTTCATCGACGCGATCGCCAATCTCCCGTACTTCCAGGCGATGTTCGGCGGTTTCGACCCCTACCTGGTCATCCTCGGCAATCCGCTCACCTACTTCAGTCCGCTGAACATCGCGTTCGCCCTCGGCTACCCGATGGACCTCGCGACCTATGTGGCACTGCTGTCCCAGATGTTCTCGTTCGTCGCGCTCGACCTCACCGCGGCGTTCGCGTCCGGCAATCCGGCGACCATCGGTTTCACCATCTTGTTCGTCACCGTCGAGATCATCGGCACCGTGGTCACCGACACCATCGCCCTGCTGAAGACGACGTTGGAGAGCACTCTGGTCCTGACGCTGGCCGTCGTGCCGCTGCTGACCGCTCCGCTGGTGCCGCTGGCGGCCGGAGCGGTACTGGCGCCGCTGGGTGTCAAAGGTTTGCTGGCATTGGCCGCGGCGGCGCCGCCTCCGCTGCCCGGCGCGACTCCCCCACCGCCGGTGGCGGCGTTGGTCCCCAGCGTCCCGTCTTCCACGCCAGGCCCGACGCCGACTGCCGTGGAAGCGGTGACGCCGTCGCCTGCCCCCGCACCGGTGACGCCACCGACTGCCGCGCCCCCGTCGGTCACCGGTTCGGGCATCGGTCTGGGTATGCCGGACTACGGCTACCTGGTGGGGGGTTTGAGCTTGGCGGCCAAACGGGGGTCGGCCAGCGCAGCGCGGAGGAAGGCATCGGAGCCCGACGATGCCGCTGTCGCGGCGCCGGCGCCCGCACCCGAGGAGCCCACCGGTGCGCCAAAACGCCGTCGCACCAGAGCTTCTGTGGTGGGCCGCGGTCGGGAATACGCGGATCTGGATCCGACGGAGAACGTGGCCGTCGACGACCGGTTGGCCTTGGTCAGTGCGTCGGGCAGAAACGCGGGCACACTGGGATTCGCCGGTGTCGCACCCGAGCGCGGAGCCAGGCCGGTGGGGTTGATCGCCGACGACGATCCCGCGCCACGCGTCCCGATGTTGCCGAACACGTGGGAACCTGATGATCAATCGGAGGTGAACCATCGTTAAGCGCACGAAATAGCCCGCTTTCCCCGATAATTGGACAAACCTGGCAGAGGAGTGTGACTCATGACGTTGCGAGTGGTTCCCGAAGGACTGGCCGCTGCCAGCGCTGCGGTGGAAGCGCTGACCGCGCGGCTGGCCGCCGCGCACGCCGCAGCGGCGCCGTTGATCACCGCGGTGGTGCCGCCGGCGGCCGACCCGGTATCGCTGCAAACTGCTGCCGGGTTCAGCGCTGCGGGCCAGCAGCATGCGGCCATCGCGGCCCAGGGCGTCGAAGAACTCGGGCGGGCCGGCGTCGGCGTCGGCGCCGCGGGGGCGAGCTACATCGCCGGTGATGCGGCGGCCGCCGCGACCTATGGGATTTCCGGCGGCTAGCCGTACAAAGAATTCGAATCGACAAGGGAGAGAAGGAGAGTCATGAGTTTGTTGGATGCTCATATTCCGCAGTTGGTGTCGTCGCAGTCGGCGTTCGGTGCCAAGGCGGGGTTGATGCG